>NZ_QYUO01000002.1:1353739-1692174 GCF_003591035.1 Noviherbaspirillum saxi | reverse complement strand
GGTCCGTGGAAGGATCCGTTAGTCACCAAGCTGCTGCGCAAGCCCGCTGAAACCACTGGCGAGGCCAACAATCGTTTCGGAACGAATGGTTAAGCTTAAACGCTTAAGGAGACGCAATGACGCAATCCGTAAAGATCGCCGCTATCCAGATGGTCTCCACACCCGTGGGGAACAAAACCTGGCCAGCGCCAGCCGCCTGGTTGCCGAGGCGGCGCAGCAAGGCGCGCAATTCATCCTGTTGCCCGAGTATTGGCCGGTAATGGGAATGAAAGATAGCGACAAGCTGCTCCACGCCGAACCGGACAGCGGCGGACCGATACAGCACGCCATGGCGCAACTCGCACAGGAACACCGCATCTGGCTGGTCGGCGGCACCTTGCCGATGGTTGCCGCCGAAGACAACAAGGTGCTTAACACCCTGATGTGTACAACCCGCAGGGCGAACGCGTCAGCCGCTACGACAAGATCCATCTGTTCAGCTTTACCAAAGACGAAGAATCTTACGATGAAGCGCGCACCATCGTGCATGGCGAGCGTGTGATAGCGTTCGATGCGCCCTTCGGCAAGGTCGGCCTTTCGGTTTGTTACGACCTGCGTTTCCCCGAGTTGTACCGTGCGATGGGCGATTGCGCGTTGATCGTCATGCCAGCTGCGTTTACCTACACTACCGGGCGCGCGCACTGGGAAATCCTGCTGCGCGCGCGGGCCGTCGAAAACCAGTGCTACGTACTGGCGGCTGCGCAAGGCGGCATACATCCGAATGGACGCCGCACCTGGGGCCACAGCATGCTGGTCGACCCTTGGGGCGAGGTCAAGGACGTGCTGCCCGAAGGCGAGGGCGTGGTGATCGGCGAACTCGATCCAGCCCGTTTACAGCGCGTGCGCGAAAGCCTTCCCGCGTTGCGGCACCGCAGGCTTTAATACCAATCCTGATCCATAACGTGACATGAAATCGCGTCTTTTTCTGGGGGCGCCGAGCCGCCTGCCTGCGTTGCACTCGTCGTCAATAGCCCGCTATTGACTCCTCCTGCGCCTTGCCAGTCGAAAAAATCCATCGATTTCATTTGTCGCGTTGTGGATCAGGATTGGTATAAGCCAGCGCGCGTGCGGATGCTCTACAATCTGATTTCGATTCCAGCCAGCGCTTGCGCGCAGAGACCCTTACCATGAAGCTATTCGAACCCAATCTGCAATCCCTTGCCATCGCGCGCGACGTCCTGTTGACGCCGTTCGGTCTGGATGAAGCCAAGCTGACCAGAACGCTGGACGCGATTTTACCCATCGCGTCGATTACGCAGACCTGTATTTCCAGTTCACAAAGAATGAAGGCTGGAGCCTGGAAGAAGGCATCGTCAAGACCGGCAGCTTTTCGATAGACCAGGGCGTCGGCGTGCGTGCCGTGTCGGGCGACAAGACGGCATTCTCTTATTCCGATGAAATTTCCGAAAGCGCGCTGCTGGATGCAGCCGCCGCGACGCGCACCATCGCGCGGCAGGGCGCCGGCAAGGTCAAGGTAGCATCGTCGGTCCAGCCGGTAGGAGGTCGTTCGCTCTATCTTCCGCATGATCCGCTGTCCTCGCTCGACGCCACGCAAAAGGTGCAGCTGCTGGAAAAGATCGAGCGCATCGCACGCGCCAAGGACCCGCGCGTGTGCAGGTCATGGCGGGGCTGGCCGGCGAATACGATGTGGTGCTGGTCATGCGCAGCGACGGCGTGCTGGCTGCTGATATCCGTCCGCTGGTGCGCATTTCGGTGACCGTGATTGCCGAACAGAATGGCCGTCGTGAAGTCGGGTTCCAGCGGCGGCGGCGGGCGTTACGACTTCGGCTATTTCACCGACGAACTGATCGAGAAATACGCCAGCGATGCGGTGGCTACCGCGCTCGTCAACCTGGATGCGCGTCCCGCACCGGCCGGTCCGATGACCGTGGTGCTTGGTCCTGGATGGCCGGGCGTGTTACTGCATGAGGCGATCGGGCATGGACTGGAAGGCGACTTCAACCGCAAGGGATCGAGCACCTTCTCCGGCCGTATCGGTGAACGGGTTGCGGCCAAGGGAGTCACCGTGGTGGATGACGGTACCATCAGCAACCGTCGCGGTTCGCTCAATGTCGACGATGAAGGCAATCCTACCCAGTGCACCACGCTGATCGAGGATGGCATCCTCAAAGGCTATATCCAGGACACCATGAATGCGCGTCTGATGAACATGCCGGTGACCGGCAATGCGCGGCGCGAATCATATGCCCACCTGCCGATGCCCCGCATGACCAATACCTACATGCTTGCCGGCGACAAGGACCCCCAGGAAATCATTGCGTCGGTCAAGAACGGCTTGTATGCAGTGAATTTCGGCGGCGGGCAAGTCGATATCACGAACGGCAAGTTCGTGTTCTCGGCCAGCGAGGCTTACATGATCGAGGATGGCAAGGTGACTTATCCGGTCAAGGGCGCGACCCTGATCGGCAATGGCCCCGACGTGCTCAATCGGGTATCGCTGATCGGCAACGACATGTCACTCGACAGCGGCATCGGCGTGTGCGGCAAGGAAGGTCAAAGCGTGCCGGTCGGTGTCGGCCAGCCGACGCTGCGCATCGATGGCATGACGGTAGGCGGTACGGCCTGAGCAATGGCTGGTTTGCAGGTGGCCGGATCTTCGCTTATCCGGCCAATTCGCTGACGGGGTGCAACAGATATTCAGCGCCGCAGTGCCGCGCGTTCTCCGTGTCCGTGATGGTGGCGGTTGCCGCCGTGGTGATCACCGTAATTGCGATGGCCGTGATAATGGTGATGATGCGGCCGCGGTTGCTGTTGGTAGTAAATCACTGGCGGCGGGCTACCCTGATAGACCGGTGCAGGCGCTTCGTAATAAGTGGGTGCCGGATGGTAATACACCGGTGGCGATGGAAACGCCGAAGGCGGCGCGCCGTAGATATATTGCTGCGGCTGCTGGTAGACGACTACGCCGGGCTGCGTATAGACCGGTGTTCCTACCGAGACCGACCATTGGACATTGCCGCCGGCATGGGCCGGGGTACTAAAGGCCAGCAAGGCGGTGATTGCAACAGTGGCAATACCGATGACGCTGGTGATAGAAATGCGCTTTTTCATGCCTGACTCCTTTGTCTACTTATATTAAAGGACAAAGTGTTGCCGCCTGCCGGGATTCTTTGTAACAGCATTATTTATGCTAGTCCTGGTTGCATGTATGCATCAGGCGGCTGCAGGCTTCTACTAACGGATTAATCGCACCACAGTTTGCCGCCGGTAGCCCAATCTTCCTTCTTCACATCCTGAAAAACGATATCGACCGATTCCGGCTTGCATTGCAGGGTGGCAGCTGCTGCCTCGGTGACCGCTTTTGCGAAAGCGCGCTTCTGTTCAACGGTACGTCCTTCAAACATTTGCACATTGATTGTCGGCATAAACCTTCCTTCCAGATTGAATTGTATGGTGATCGAAACGGCATTGCCGCGGCGGCTATTCAACCATACTTTGGGTCGTAATTGGAAAGATTGACGGGATGGACGCAGCATGCGCCCATCCCGTATTGATGGCGTAGCGTTAGAAGCGATGGCGCACGCCAACCGCAAAGCTGTTACCGCTTTCGCGGCTGGTGATGCGGTCGTTCATATAGATCGCATACAGGTCGGTCCGCTTGGACAGATCATAGTCGTAACCGACCGCGGTGGTATTGCGTTTCTGGTCCGCGCCGAATGCCACGCCGCTGCGCTTGGTCTGTGCCCATGCAAGCTGCACCTTGCCGCGACCAGCCGGCACGGTTGCGCCCAGCGACAGCGTATCGTCGTCCAGATCGATGTTGTGTGAAGTCTGACCGTAGGTCGCGTACACCTTGGCGACGCTGAAGTCATAAGTGCCGCCCACCATCCATGCAGTCTGGCGTGCAGCAAATGCGCCTGTCGCCAGCGGGATGTTTCCTCCGGGTTGAACATTGCCGGCCGGTGCATTGAGCGGATTGTTGATTTCAACGTTATGGTAGAACGCGGTCAAGGCCAGGGGGCCCGCGAAATACAGTGCATTGATACCGATGTTGTTGCGGCCATTGTTGCCGGCAATCTCGCCGAACTGATAATGGAGGTTTGCCTTCAAGCCGCCGAAACTGGGAGTCTGATAGCGGATGGAGTTGCTCCAGCCGGTATCGCCGACGATGGAGTTGGTCCAGCCCGAAGCATTGAAGAGCGGCACATCCGCGTGCAGAATCAGCGGCGATAAACTATACGAATCGCCGAACGGGTTGAACAGGATGGTCGGCAGAAAATGCGGTGCCAACTCGCGTCCGAGCGATATCGCGCCAAAGTCGCCCGACAGTCCCACGTTGGCATCGCGCGAGAACAGCGTGTCGCCAGGGAAGCGGCCTTGTACGCCGGTGTCGGCCTGAATGAAGCTGGTCAGCAGGAAGTTGGCCTTCAGGCCGCCGCCCAAGTCTTCCGAACCCTTGAATCCGAACCACGAAGTCGTCATGCCGCCGCTGTTGACCACCGAGCGCGAACGGGCATCGCCCGCATTGCGGATCGAGCCGGCGTAGACATCGACCAGGCCGCTGAACGTGACACTGGTCTGTGCGCTCGCCGGAATCGCGAACGCGCTACCCAACGCGGTGGCAAGCAGCATCTTTTTTAGTTTGTTGTATTGCATGAAGTCTCCTCTAGTGGTGTTGTGTGATGCAAGTGATAAATGCGAATCCGAATCTCAGGCTGAATGTCTTATGCCTGTTGTTGCTTCATGCACTGACCGGCTCCGTCTCGGCCAGTTGCCGTCCGCGTGCGTGCACCAGCCTGCCGCCACTGTAGGTTGCCGCTACCGTGCGGTCATCGCCAAGCAGGGCCAGCGCGAACAGCAATTCTTCCAGGCTTTCGGTGCGCGTGGAGCGGCGCGCGAGCAGAGGAGTCGCATGCGGATCGAGCACCACGAAATCCGCTTCGACGCCAGGCGCGAAATTGCCGATTGTGCCTTCGAGCTGCATGCTGCGCGCATTGCCCAGCGTCGCCATATAGAACATCCGCAAGGCCGGCAGATAAGTGCCGCCCATGCGCGCGACCTTGTATACCTCATTCATGGTCTGCAGCATGGAAAAGGAAGTGCCGCCGCCCACATCGGTGGCGAGCGACAGCGGCACCTGCGCCGCGTCGGCGCGTGCGAAATCGAACAGCCCGCTGCCGAGGAACAGGTTCGAGGTCGGGCAGATCGAGGCAGCGGATTGTGTTTCGCGCATGCGGGCGCGGTCATGGTCGTCGAGCCAGATGCAATGCGCATACATCGCGCGCGGACGCATCATGCCGTAGTGATCGTAGACATCGAGGTAGCTGCGTGCACTTGGAAACAGCGACTTGACCCAGGCCACTTCATCGGTGTTTTCCGCGACGTGGGTTTGCAGAAAGGTATCCGAATAGGTTTGCGCCAGCTCGCCTGCCAGCTGCAGCTGCGCTTCGGTCGACGTGGGCGCAAAACGCGGCGTGATCGCATACAGCTGGCGACCGCGCTTGTGCCATTTTCGGATCAGTTCTTCACTGTCGCGTGCGCCGCCTTCGGCCGTATCGCTGAGGAAGTCAGGACAGTTGCGATCCATCATGATCTTGCCGGCGACCATGCGCAGCTGGCGCTTTTCACTTTCGGTAAAGAAGGCATTGACCGACGACGGATGCACCGTGCAATAAACCATGGCGGTCGTCGTCCCGCAGCGTAGCAGTTCATCCAGAAAGAAGCTGGCCACTTCGGCAGCGTGCCCTTCGTCCGCGAACTTGCGCTCGGTCGGGAAGGTATAGGTTTCCAGCCATGGCAGCAGCCCGGGCGCGGGCGACGCGATCATGTCGGTCTGCGGGTAATGAATATGCGTGTCGATGAAACCTGGAACGATCAGCTTGCCCCGGTAGTCGTTGATCTGTACGCCCTCGGGCAGGGTGCCGCGCAACTGCGCATAGTCACCGGCAGCATAGACGCGGCCTTCGGCGATCACCAGCAAGCCGTCTTCATGCCAGTGATAGGCATTGTCGTTAAATGCGGGGTCGGCGGTGAAATGCAGGATACTCGCACGATAGGCCTGGCAGTTGGGTGTTGTGTTGTTGGAGGTCATGGCGTTCTTCTTTCTGGTGCAGCGTGTCGCCGCGAATAGCTACTGTGTTATTGGCCGAGCGGGGTACGCATGAAGAGCAGGAATAGAATGCAGCGCCTCATGCAAAAAGGCGGCGTTCCGGCAGCGCTTGTTGCGCGCACTCTTCCGCTTCCCATACCTGCAGCAGTTGTGCGCATACCGATGCTGCGATGACAGCCGGTTGCTTGCCCGTGATGCCGGGCACACCGATCGGACATACCATGCCGGCAATGCGCTCCTGCGGTATGCCGCGGTCGCGCAACCGGTGCTCGAACTGCATGCGCTTGGTCTTGGAGCCGATCAGCCCGAACCATCCGGCGTCGGAACGGCGCAGGATGGCTTCGGACAAACGCTGATCGAGCGCATGCGAATGCGTCAGTACCAGATAAGTCGAGCCCGATGGCACTTCATCGACCACCGCTTCCGGCATATCGGTAGCCTCGATCCTCACATTTGCCGGCACGACGGCGGGGAACATGTCTTCGCGCTCATCGACCCAGGTTACGTGACAGGGCATGTCCGCCAGGCTACGCACGATCGCTGCGCCCACATGTCCGGCGCCAAACAATACGAGATGCGGACGATAAGCCAGGCAAGGATCGATCAGCCAGCGATGGCCCGCGCCGTCCTTCATGACATGGCAGGGGCGTTCCTGATCAATCTCGACTGGCAGGGCAGGCATGAGTCCGGCAAGGCAATTGCCTGCGTCATCGATTAATGCGTTGGACGCGACTCCGTCGAGCGGGATCAGACGCCAGCAATCCTGGCGATCCGACCAATGCTTCTCCAGCATCGCATAGTACGTAGCGTCGTCCGGCATGATTCGTTCAAACGACAGATGCACGACGCCGCCGCAGCATTGCCCCAGGCTTGGACCCAATGCAAAGCGTCCGACGCGTCTTACCGCTGCCGGGACGGTTACCGGCAGGGCTAGCATTTCGCGCGCGATTTCGCATGCCCGCATTTCGAGATGGCCGCCGCCTATCGTGTCGGACTGGCCATCCCTGGTGACGAGCATCTTCGCGCCGGGTTCGCGCGGACCGGAGCCTTCGACCACGGCCACGGTCACCAGCACCGCTGGCATTGCCTCGCTCAGGGAAGCGTTGATTGCCGAAAGCCAGTTGCTCATGAGGGTTCCCGCATTTGCCATCCTATGCGCCGACCGCTTGCGCGGCCTGCACAGCTTCTACCGCATTCAGGATCGCTTCGCTGGTGGCCGGCGCGTTGAGCGGTGGATTGACCTTGTAGTCGCCGACGCTGGCGACCGCATCGCGGATCGCAAAGAACACCGAGAACGGCAGCAGCAGCGGCGGTTCGCCCACGGCCTTGGACCGATGGATGCTGTCCGAGACATTGCGGTTATTGAACAGGCGCACATCAAAGTGTTCCGGACAATCCGAGATTCCCGGAATCTTGTAAGTGGACGGCGCATGCGTCATCAACTTGCCGGCCTTGTTCCACCACAGTTCTTCGGTAGTCAGCCAGCCCATGCCCTGAATGAATGCGCCTTCCACCTGGCCGATGTCGATAGCCGGGTTGAGTGATTTCCCGGCATCGTACAGGGCGTCGGCGCGTAAGAGTTTCCATTCGCCGGTCAGTGTGTCGACCACGACTTCGGACACCGCCGCACCATAGGCAAAATAAAAGAAAGGGTTGCCCGACATGTTGGCCGCGTCCCAATGCAAACCGGGGGTCGCGTAGAAACCGTCCGACCATAACTGCACGCGGGCGTTGTATGCCTTGCGTACCAGCGACTCGAAGGCTTCGACATTGCCGTCGATATAGACCTTGTTGTCGGCGAAGCTGATCGTCGATGCATCGACCCCGAAGGTCTGCGCAGCGAACGCGGTCAGCCGGTCGCGGATCTGGCGCGCCGCATCCTGCGCAGCCTTGCCGTTGAGGTCGGCGCCGGTGGAGGCGGCAGTCGCCGAGGTATTGGCGACCTTGCTGGTATCGGTCGCCGACACGCGCACCTGCGACAGGTCCAGTCCCAACTCATGCGCGACCACTTGCGCGACCTTGGTGTTGATGCCCTGGCCCATCTCGGTGCCGCCATGGTTGACCAGTACCGAACCATCCACGTACACATGCACCAGCGCACCGGCCTGGTTAAGGTGGGTCAGGTTGAAGGCGATGCCGAATTTCACTGGCGTGATCGCCAGCCCCTTCTTCAATACCGGGCTGGCGGCATTAAACGCGCGCACTTCTTCGCGGCGCTGGCGATACGCGCTGGTGGTTTCCAGTTCCGCCACCAGTTCATGGATCACGTTGTCGACCACCTTCTGGCCATACTGGGTGACATTGCGGCCTTCGGCGTCGTTGCGGCCGTAGAAGTTGACCTTGCGCACATCGAGCTGGTCCTTGCCCAGGTTGCGCGCGATTTCATCGATCACGTATTCGATCGCAATCGCGCCTTGCGGACCGCCGAAGCCGCGAAACGCGGTGTTGGACTGGGTATTGGTCTTGCCGCACATCGCCACAATGTCCACATCCGACAGGTAATAGGCATTGTCGAAGTGGCATACCGCGCGGGTCGCCACCGGACCTGACAAGTCAGCCGAATAACCGGCGCGCGACACCATCTCGACCTTGGCCGCCACAATGCGGCCTTCGTCGTCGTAACCCACCTCGTATTCATAATAGAAACAGTGACGCTTGCCGGTCACCATCATGTCGTCGTCGCGGTCGGCGCGCAGCTTGACCGGGCGCTTGAGCAACGCCGCGCTGATCGCGGCCGCCGATGCCCACAAGGCCGATTGCGATTCCTTGCCGCCGAAGCCGCCACCCATGCGCCGGCATTCGACCACCACATGATGCGAATGCAGACCCAGCGCATGCGCGACCACATGCTGCATTTCCGACGGATGCTGGGTCGAGCAATACACCAGCATGCCGCGATCTTCCTTCGGGATCGCATACGAAATCTGGCCTTCCAGGTAAAACTGTTCTTGCCCGCCGACATACAGTTCGCCCTTGACCTTGTGCGGCGCGCGTTCAAGCGCCTGCCGGCAATTGCCGCGTGCCAGATGCATCGGCGGCAACACGAAGGATTGTGCTTTCCTGGCGTCCTGCGGCGTCAGAATGGCTGGCAACTCTTCATAGTCGACCTTGGCCAGGCGCGCGGCGCGGCGTGCATTATCATGCGTATCGGCAATCACCACGAACAGCGGCTGGCCAACATACTGCACCAGGCCATCGGCCAGGATCGGGTCGTCATGGATGATCGGGCCGCAATCATTGGTGCCCGGAATATCCTTGGCGGTATACACGGCGACCACGCCGATGGATGCCTTCACTTCCTTCAGATCCATGCCGTGCACCCGCGCATGCGCCTTGTGCGACAAGCCAAGCGCGGCATGCAAGGTGCCCTGGATTTCCGGGATGTCATCGGTATAGGTGGCTTCGCCCAGTACATGCAGCACCGCCGATTCATGCGGGCGCTGTTTGCCGACCTCGGTCCAGTTCGCGGTCGCAGCCTGTTGCTGGAGAAATGCTTCGCTCTGTGTATTCATCGTCGTCTCTCTTGGCTTAGGCGCAGGCGAAGGCATTGACCGCGGCCGGCGCCAGCGGCGCATCGGTGCGCGTTTCGTACCAGAAGCGCTGCAACAGGTTTTGCGCGGTTTTCATGCGGTAGTCGCTGCTGGCACGCATGTCGGTCAGCGGCGTGTAGTCCTGCGTCAGTTGCTGCATTGCCTCCCGCAGCGCTGTCTCATTCCATGCGCGCCCGAGCAATGCCGCTTCCGCCTTCGGTGCACGGCGCGAAGTCGCCGCCATGCCGCCGAAGGCAATGCGCGCTTCGCGCACGATCTCGCCATCGAGCGTGATCGCAAATGCGGCGCAGACGGCGGAGATATCCTGGTCGAAGCGTTTTGCCAGCTTGTAAGTGCGGAAGTGGCGGTTTTGTTGCGGCAGCGGGACGCGCACTGCCTGGACGAATTCGCCGGGGCGCAGATCCTTCTTTTGATAATCGAGATAGAACTCCTCGAGCGCCATGGTGCGCTGGCCAGCGGGGCCGTTGAGCACGATGTCGCTGCCCAAGGCGATCAGCCATGGTGCGGAATCGCCGATCGGCGAGCCGTTGGCGACATTGCCGCCCAGCGTGCCGGCATTGCGGATCGGCAGCGACGCAAAGCGTTGCCACAGTTCCGACAACTCTTGCGGATAGTGCTGGCAGACCGCCGCATAGGCATCAGTGAGCGACACGGCCGCGCCGATGTCCAGCATGCCGTCCTGCCCGGACAGCGATTGCAGTTCCTTGACCTGATTGATATAGATGATGTCGCCCAGGTTGCGCATTTGCTTGGTGACCCACAGCCCGATATCGGTGGAGCCGGAGAGCAGGGTGGCCTCCGGTTTTTCGGCGCGAATCCGGATCAGCTGTTCCAGCGTGAGGGGAATATGGAAGGACTGGCCGTCGTGCGTATAGCTCAGCATGTCGTTGCGCTGGATGGCCTGCAAGGCAGTGGCCAGCGCATCCCGGTCGAACTGCGCCTTCGGCAATTCCAGCATGCGATGCGCGGCATCGATGATGGGGCGATAGCCGGTGCAGCGGCACAGGTTGCCGGACAGGGTATCGTCGATGTCCTTGCGCTGCGGCGCGCAGGGCTTGTCTTCCTGTTTCAGGTACAGGCTCCACAAGGACATCACAAAGCCGGGGGTACAAAAGCCGCACTGGGAGCCATGGCACTCGACCATGGCTTGCTGTACCGGATGCAGTTCACCGTCCGGTTGCTTCAGGTCTTCCACCGTGAACAAGGCCTTGCCATCGAGGGTGGGGAGGAACTGGATGCAGGAATTGACCGATTTCAGTTCAACGGTATCGCCCTTGAGTTCGCCGATGACCACGGTGCAGGCGCCGCAGTCGCCTTCGGCGCAGCCTTCCTTGGTGCCGGTGCAGTGCAGGTCTTCGCGCACATGCTGCAGGATGGTCTGGGTGGGCGCTGCATACGCGACAGTTTGAACTTCGCCGCGGTAATAAAAACGTATGGGTTGGGACATGCTTTCTCCGCCTCTGGTATTTTATGCTGATTTAATGCTTACATTGTGACGTTAGGTTAGCACCCGCTCGTTCTCAAGCTATATCGCAAATCTGATGTTGACTATCCGAAAGTCTGGATACGAACAATTTTCTGCTTTTCATGCGATAGAACTTCATCCGTACGGCCCGATCACAACGTGCAATACATCCTATACAAGCTTTCATCATGCAAGATTGTCTATGCCGAATCAGTCCGGAAATCCGATAATCGATATAAGGGATTGCTTATAAAGCATCGCGCCATCGAGCATGCTGTACTCAAATCGACGACTGTCGAGCCAAAAAAATGGCCCGAACATTCGGACCATTTTATTCGCGCGTGATCAGCACGCTCGGCATGTCATGTAATCAGTCATCGGTCATCAAGTTGGCTCATTCGGACCCAAGATACACATAGCGGAACACAAAAATCGCCGCAATGATCCACACGATAGCCCGTACTTCCTTCGCGCGCCCCGTAAAGAGCTTGAGTCCAGCATAGGAAATAAATCCGAATGCCACACCATTGGCAATCGAATAAGTAAACGGCATCAGCAGCGCGGTGATAACGGCGGGAACGCTTTCGGTCGTGTCATCCCAATCGATATCGACAAGTTCACGCAGCATCAGGCAAGACACATAGAACAGCGCCGGTGCGGTGGCATAGGCCGGGACCGCGCCGGCCAGCGGGGCGATGAACAGGCAGGCAAGGAAGAGCGCCGCGACGGCAACCGCAGTCAAACCGGTACGGCCGCCCGCTTGCACGCCGGCTGCGCTTTCGATGTACGCCGTCGTGCTCGACGTGCCGAGGAAGGAACCGGCGACGATCGCGGTACTGTCCGCCATCAAGGCCTTTCTGAGCCTGTCCATCTTGCCTGCCTTGAGCAGGCCGGCGCGATTGGCCACGCCCATCAATGTGCCGGTCGCATCGAATAATTCAACCAGGAAGAACACCAGCACGACATTCAGAATGCCGATCGACAGAATGCTGGAGATGTCCAGCTTGAACAGCGTCGGCTCGATCGACGGAGGTGCGGAAAAGACGCCGACGAACTTGTTGTCGGCAAAGAAGAAACTGAGGATGGTGACGCCGACGATGCCGATCAGGATCGAACCTTTGATCTTGAGCCGGTCAAGTGCCACGATCAGGAAGAAACCGATGATCGCCATGATGGGCGGAGCGGCATGCAGGTTGCCCAGCGTGATATACGTTGCCGGATGCGCGGTAATGATGCCGGCATTCTTGAGCGAGATGATCGCCAGGAACAGGCCGATGCCGGCCGTGATCGCGGTGCGGATCGAATGGGGAATCCCGTTGACGATCATTTCCCGTATGCCCAGCATGCTGATGATCAGGAACAGGACGCCCGAGATGCAGACCGCGCCCAGCGCGGCCTGCCAGGTATACCCCATGCCCATCACAACGCTATAGGCGAAGTAGGCATTCAAGCCCATGCCGGGCGCCAGCGCGATCGGATAATTCGCATACAGACCCATGACCAGCGTGCCGATCGCCGCCGCCACGCAGGTTGCGACGAATACCGCATCTTTCGGCATTCCGGCGTCGCCCAGGATGGAGGGGTTCACGAAAATAATATAGGCCATTGTCAGGAAGGTGGTCAGGCCGGCCAGCAATTCCGTTCTGACGTCCGTTCCCTGTTCCTTCAGCTTAAAGACCCGCTCCATCAAACTCATCTGTGTTCTCCTCTATATGTTGTGATGCGTGGCTTGGCGAACAACATCAGGTACTGACGCATCCTGTTACGCCTTATTGAGCCGCGTGCAGTAATGTCCTACAGAAAGCAAGCTTATGGATATCGGCCCTCGAATATGTTGCATATGAGATCGAGCATAAGGAAAGGCGCGACCGTTATGTATTCGGTTCGGATTTCCGTCTGGTTCGATTTCTGCTAAATGCGCTGGCGCATCGCTTTTCCGCAATATCGGTAGTACTCAGCAGGATGGTGCGGCGTTCCTTCCATTCTTCCAGGTATACGCGCGTACAGACAAATTCTGACAACCCTATATCCCCGTTTCTATATTGCCCATACAGATGACACTATATTTACTGCAAAATTTTCCTGTAATTTTCGTCAATAACAAGAATATTGATAAGAGAGCCACTACCATATCGGTTTCGGTAGCTCGCAAGAAGAGTGAGACATGGACACCCGCCTAAGCCTTAGCAGGATCACCAAGAAGTATCCTTCCGTGGTCGCGAACGATGGCGTCGACCTGAACGTTTTGCCAGGGGAAATTCATTCCATCCTGGGCGAGAACGGCGCCGGCAAGTCGACCCTCATGAAGATCATTTACGGATCGGTCAAGCCCGATGCCGGCCAGGTTTACTGGAACGGCAAGGAAGTTAATATCGCCAACCCCGCCGAGGCGCGCAAGCTCGGCATTGCCATGGTATTCCAGCATTTTTCACTGTTCGATACGCTGACGGTGACGGAAAACATTGCGCTGGGACTGCCCAAGGACACCAATCTGGAAGAATTGAGCAAGCGCATCGAGTCGACCGCTCGTCAGTACGGACTCGACCTGGAACCGCAGCGCCATGTGCATACGCTGTCGGTAGGCGAATGTCAGCGCGTCGAAATCGTTCGCGCCTTGCTCGCCAAACCGCAACTGCTGATTCTGGACGAGCCGACCTCGGTCCTGACGCCGCAGGCGGTCGAACGATTGTTCGAAACGCTGCGCAAGCTGGCGGCAGAAGGCTGCAGCATCCTTTATATCAGCCACAAGCTCGACGAAATCCGCGCACTGTGCCACAAATGCACGGTGATGCGAGCAGGGAAAGTGACCGGCATTTGCGATCCATCCAAGGAAACCGCTTCCAGCCTGTCGCGCATGATGATCGGTTCCGAGCCGCCCGCGATCAAGTCGGTCGATCGCCTGCCCGGCGAAAAGATGCTGTCGCTGCGCAACCTGTCGCTGGAAAAAAGCCATCCTTTCGGCACCACGCTTGCCGATATCAACCTCGATGTGCATGCGGGCGAGATCGTCGGCGTCGCGGGCGTATCGGGAAATGGTCAGCAGGAATTGCTGGCGGCCCTGTCCGGCGAAGATCCGCGTGCCGCGCCCGGCATGATCGTGCTCAAGGGCGAAGCGATCGGCCGCCTGAATGCTGCGCGCCGGCGCCGGCGCGGGCTGGGCTTCGTCCCGGAAGAGCGTCTGGGACGCGGCGCCGTGCCCGACCTGTCGCTCGCACAAAATATTCTGTTGTCGCACCAGAACGACACAACCATAGGCAAGGGCTTGATCCGCTTCGGTGCGATCACCCAGCTTGCGTCGTCCATCATCAGCCGCTTCAAGGTCAAGGCACCGGGGCCGCATGCGACTGCCGGCAGCCTGTCGGGTGGCAACCTGCAGAAATATATCGTCGGACGCGAAGTCATGCGCAATCCAACCGTGCTGATCGTCGCCCAGCCGACCTGGGGTGTCGATGTCGGCGCCGCTGCGCAGATCCGTGCGGAACTGGTAGCGCTGCGCGATGCCGGCTGCGCGCTGCTGGTGGTATCGGAAGAGCTTGATGAACTGTTCGAAATTTCGGACCGGCTGGTCGTGATCGCAAAAGGCCGGGTGTCGCCATCGATCAAGCGCGCGCATGCGACGGTGGATCTGATCGGTCAATGGATGAGTGGCCTGTGGGACAGCGTTCCCCCGGTACGGCAGGAGGTAGCCAATGCTTAAGATGGAAAAGCGGCCGAGTCCCTCGGTAGCGATGTCATGGCTGTCGCCGGTATTCGCGGTGCTGCTGACAGTGATATGCGGTGCGATCCTGTTTGTCGCATTGGGCAAGAATCCGGTTACCGGGCTATCGGTCTTCCTGCTGGAGCCGATCAAGGACTTGCAGGGCTGGTCGGAAGTCGGCGTGAAAGTGGCTCCTCTGCTATTGATTGCGGTCGGCTTGTCGATCTGCTTCCGCTCAAATGTGTTCAATATCGGTGCCGAAGGACAATTGGTGGTCGGTGCGATTGCAGGCGGTGCCGCAGGTCTGTATTTCGACCAGGGAGAGGGCGGCGGTGCATTGATGATTGCGGTTGTACTGCTGGCCGGCATGGCGGGCGGCATGGCATGGGCGTCAATCACTGCTTTCCTGCGCGACCGCTTCAATGCCAATGAAATCCTGGTATCGCTGATGCTGGTCTATGTCGCGCAACTCTTGCTGAGCCTGCTGGTGCATGGGCCGCTGCGCGATCCGGAGGGATTCAACTTCCCGCAGTCGCGCATGCTGTCCGAAGGTTTTCTGCTGCCTATCATCCTCGATCAGACCCGCCTGCATTTCGGCATCGTGATGGCGCTGCTTGCATCCAGCCTCGGGTGGGTATTCCTCAGCCGCAGCTTTGCCGGTTATCGGCTGCAGGTCGGTGGCATGGCGCCGGCAGCCGCGCGTTATGCAGGCTTCTCGTCGCGCAAGGCCTTGTGGACATCGATGCTGCTATGCGGTGCGCTGGCCGGACTCGCAGGCACGGCGGAAGTGCTCGGTCCGATTGGACAACTTACGCCGACGGTTTCTCCCGGCTATGGATTCGCGGCGATCATCGTGGCATATGTAGGCCGACTTCATCCGATTGGCGTGGTGTTTTCCAGCTTCATCATGGCCTTGTTCTATATCGGCGGCGAACTGTCGCAGTCGCGGCTGGGTATGCCCAATGCAATTACCGGCGTGTTCCAGGGCATCCTGCTGTTTTCGCTGCTGGCATGTGACGTGCTGATCCACTACAAATTGAGCTGGAGAAAATAATGGAAGCAATCGCTCCCCTGATCGCCGCATCGATCAATGCCGGTACGCCGCTGATGCTGGCAGCGCTCGGCCTGCTGATCAATGAAAAATCCGGCGTGGTCAATCTCGGCGCGGAAGGCATGATGCTGGTTGCCGCCGTGATCGGTTTTGCCGTGGCCGTCAATACCGACAGCGTCGCGGTCGGCTTTGTCGCCGGCGCCGCGGCAGGCATGCTGATGGCGGCCTTCTTTTCGCTGCTGACCGTATGGCTGGGCACCAACCAGTATGCGACCGGGCTCGCCTTGTCGCTGTTCGGCGGCGGCGCGTCGGCCTACATCGGCATCAACTATGTCGGCCGCAGTCTTGAAAACCCCAAGTTCGCAGTGCCCTTGCTGTCCGACATCCCGTTCATCGGTACCGCGTTGTTCCGCCAGCATCCGATGGTCTACCTGTCGCTGCTGCTATGCGGCGGCATTATCTGGTTCCTTTACCGTTCGCGCGCCGGACTGGTATTGCGTGCAGTCGGCGAGTCGCCGTCTTCCGCTCATGCGCTGGGTTACAGCGTGCGCCGTATCCGGCTTGCCGCCTTGCTGTTCGGCGGCGCATGCTGCGGTCTGGCCGGCGCCTTCCTGTCGCTGGTCTATACGCCGCTGTGGGTCGAAGGCATGGTCGCCGGACGTGGATGGATTGCGCTGGCGCTCACCACTTTTGCTACCTGGCGGCCGGCGCGCGTACTGATCGGCGCTTATCTGTTCGGCGGCGTTACGATCATGACTTTCCATGCGCAGGGACTGGGCGTATCGATCGATTCGCAATTGCTGTCGATGCTGCCTTATCTCGCCACGATCGTCGTGCTGGTGCTGATATCGACCAACGCCAACTGGATCAAGCTCAACATGCCGGCCTCGCTGGGCAAGAATTTCAATCCAAACTGAATTACGTTCCATCGTGTTCGTTAGCCCGGCGTAAGCCGAGCTGGATTGTTCCGCGCCAACATGCTGAAAGAAAACTTGGGATAATGACAGCGATATGAATACTATTAATGTATACATATAATCCTGTCCAACTAGTTGACCATAATGCAATCAGCATTTGTACGGTAGGTGCAATCTAGCTTCGCAAAGGATTGCAAAGGATTTGGACATTGGCGTTGCCTTCGGTAACGTCCGGACAACCGTGTTGTCACCCCCACTCGGCACGGTTCGGCGTCCATTGAAAACTTAGTGGGAACCACATGTAGAGGAAAACCATGTCGAAAACCTTTCTGCGCAGCGTGCTGTCCGCTGTCGCCGTCCTTCCTGCTCTCGCGACGTCGTCCGCATTCGCCGCCGATGCAGCCCCTCTCAATGTCGGTTTTGTTTATGTCAGTCCGATCGGTGAAGCCGGCTGGACCACGCAGCACGACATCGCCCGCAAGGAAATGGAAAAAAGCCTCGGCGGCAAGATCACGACCAAGTTCGTGGAAAATGTTCCTGAAGGCGCCGACTCCGAACGTGTGATCCGTGATCTCGCCCAGCAGGGCAGCAAGCTGATTTTCACCACTTCGTTCGGCTACATGAATCCGACGCTCAAGGTCGCGAAGCAATTTCCGAATGTGAAGTTCGTGCACCTGACCGGCTACAAAACGGCGCCTAATGTCGCGACTGCCAATGCGCGCTTTTATGAAGGCCGCTATCTTGCCGGCGTCCTTGCCGGCAAGATGACGAAGTCGAACGTCGCAGGCTACGTCGCGGCATTCCCGATTCCGGAAGTCTTGCAAGGCATTAATGCGTTTACGCGCGGCATGCGCAGTGTCAATCCCAAGGCCGAAGTCAAGGTCATCTGGGTCAACAGCTGGTTCGATCCGGGCAAGGAGCGCGACGCTGCGATCACACTGTTGGGCCAGAATGCCGACGTGGTCACCCATCACACCGACTCGACCGCCATTGTCCAGGCTGCGGAAGAAAAGGGTAAATATGCAATCGCCTATCACTCCGACATGAAGAAGTTCGGGGCCAAGGCGCAGATCGCCGCAGTAACCCATCACTGGGGCAATTACTATACGAACGCGGCCCAGCAAGTCATTGACGGCAAATGGAAATCGACCGGCGTCTGGGGCGGCATCAAGGATGGCATGGTCAAGCTGGAGGCGATCGGTACCGGCGTACCCAATGACGTCAAGCAGGTTGTTGCGGCAGCCGAGAAGGACATTGTCTCGGGAAAGATCACGCCATTCGATGGCCCGCTGAAAGACAATGAAGGCAAGGTTCGTCTGGAAAAAGGTTCACTGAACGATGACGCGCTGAACAAGATGGATTTCTATGTTGAAGGCGTTGCAGGGAAATTGCCCGGCAAGTAATGTTGGCCAAGGTGTATCGACCTTGACCACTTGCAGTAAAAATAAAAAACCCGCCTTGCGCGGGTTTTTTATTGGCTTTCCAGTATGAAAATAATTGCATGTATTTCATCGAAAAATATTTTAAGAAAAATCAGGAACTGTCGAAAACCCGCATGGACAAAGGCTAAAGTGCATGATACTGTATGCATGAACAGTATGTGTGAATTGGGTAGACGCTGGTTGAAAGCTTAATTAAGTTACCAACATTCGTTACCAACATTCGCGCATGGATGCGAGGGCATCATCTGGCGACAGAGACATGGCAATCTGCCGCCGTCGATCAAGGAGGCGAATCATGTTCAAACCGGGTACCTGGGTAGGCGCGGGCCGCTGGCCGAATCAGAGCGCACACCCCGACCTGTGGCCCAAGCCGCTGCGCGGGCAGGTGATTGATTTCTGCGACGTGCGCGCCTGGGCAAATTCCATCCAGTTTCCGGAAGACGTGCCACATGCGGGTGACGTCATGACCGTGGCGTTAAGGATGAAGGCGCAGGGCGCGCTGAACGGCTTGATCCCGGTTTGCTGGGATTACGTGACGCATCGGCGTGTGCTCTGGGAAAAGACCGCCGCACTGCGCAGCTATGAAGACGACATGCTGCTTTGGAAGGCGGCACGGGCCATGCGCGCCGACGAAATCCAGCATCCGCGCCGCCGCAAGCCGCGCGATATTCGCGAGTTTCTGCCGCAACAGCAAAAGCATCTGGCGCTGGCGTAAGCCGGCAGGTGCCGTTCCGCGGCGCTCGCCTGTGATCAGGCGAGCGAGCCATCCGGACATTTTCTGCAGTCGCTATCGATGAAGCCGCGCTGATGTGATGCAGTCGTTATGCAGTCGATGTGCGCGGTGGATGTATTTCTTCCAGTACCTTCTGCAGCGCGGCCAGATTGAAAGGTTTGGGCAGCAAGGCCGCCTTGATGTCGATATTGTCGGTTGCGAGTGAGCCATACCCGGTCGAAAATACGATTTCGATATCGACACCGTCGCGCACCAGCTTGCGAGCCAGATCCAGCCCGGACATGCCAGGCAGCATGAGATCCGTTAGCAAGACATCGAAGCTGGTGGTAGCCAGGATCTTCAGCGCTTCTTCGGCGCTGGAAACGCTCTCAACCTGATGTCCGAGTATCGTCAGCAGCTCGCTCAACATCAATCGCGCATCGTCATGGTCTTCGACAATCAGGATGTGGAGCGGAGCCGGCGCGGCAGAGGCGGAATTCGTTACCGGACCCGGCGCGCTGGTTAAGGGCATCGGTGCGGCAGCGGGTTGTTTTCTTGATAGTACCTGCCGTATTTTTCGTGCGAGGTCTTCCCGGCGATACGGCTTGCTGATCAACTCGACGCCCGGGTCGAGACGGCCGCCGTGCACAATCGCATTCTGCGTGTAACCGGAAGTGAACAGCACTTCGATTTCGGGGAATATCTGTTTTGCCTGTCTGGCCAGATCGGGACTGCGCACCGGCCCTGGCATCACAACGTCGGTAAATAACAGATCGATCGGGATGCCGCTTTGCAGGATATGCAGAGCGCTTTGCCCATCGCTCGCCTTCAGAACGCGGTAGCCGAGCTGGGACAGCATGTCGACAACCGTTGCCTGGACGATCGTATCGTCTTCAACGACGAGGATGGTTTCAGTTCCACCCGCAACCTGGCCGCCGCGCGAATTGTTGACTTCCACTTCAGGCTGCATCGAGCGCGGGAGATAGATCCTGATCGTCGTCCCGCTGCCGACTTCGCTGTACAGGCGTATATGGCCGTTACTCTGCTTTACAAAGCCATAGGCCATGCTCAAGCCAAGACCGGTACCTTCGCCTTCGCGCTTGGTGGTAAAGAATGGCTCGAATGCGCGCGCTATGACCTCCGGCGGCATGCCGGTACCCGTATCCGAAATTGCCAACAGAACATACTGTCCGGGGACAACATCAGGCTCGGACAATACATAATGATCGTCCAGCATGGCGTTGCCCAATTCCAGCGTCAGTTTCCCGTCGCCTTTCATCGCATCCCGCGCATTGATCGCGAGATTGAGTATGACGTTTTCGAGCTGATTGGGGTCTACCAAGGTCGTCCATAGCCCGCCTGCGACCACGGTCTCGATCTGGACCGATTCTCCCAATGCGCGGCGCAGCAGGTCGTCCATTCCGCGCAAGACTCCTGCGAGGTTGCTCGCCACCGGTTGCAGCGGCTGGCGACGTGCAAAGGCCAGCAGTTGCGAAGAAAGCTTGGCGCCGCGATCGGCGGCGAATGTGGCGGTCTCGAGCCGCTTCTGCGCATCCGGATTGCCGGCAAGCGTCATCTGCAGCAACTGAAGGTTGCCGGTGATTACCTGCAGTACATTGTTGAAGTCATGCGCGACACCGCCGGTCAGCTGCCCGACCGCTTCCAGCTTTTGCGACTGCCGCAGTTGCGCATGGGCGCGCTCGAGTTCCGCGGTCCGTTCGCGGATCCTGTCTTCCAGCGTGTTGTTGAGCTGCTTCAGCGCTTCTTCAGCATCGCGGCGTTCTTTCATTTCGCGTTGCAGCGCCACGTTGGATTCCTCGATCACCTTGGCGCGTTCGCCGACCTCGGTCAGCATGCTGTTGAATGCATCGACCAGGATGCCGATTTCGTCGTCGGTGGACTTCTTGACCCGCATTGAAAAGTCGCGCCGGCTGATCACCTGGTTCGCTGCCTCGGTAACGGCCAGAATCGGCTTGGTGATCGCGGCCTGCAGCCGGGTCGATACCAGCAAGGCAATGAACAGGCTGACCGCCATCACCAGCACGAGGACGGTGAGGTAGCGTTTAACCTGTTGAGCCAGCGGATAGTCGGCGCCGAGATAGACAGCGCCTACGATTTCACCGTTGCGGACAATGGTGGAAAATGCCGAAACCCGGCCGAGGTCTGTCGTGTATCCGCTCGCTGCCGGAAATTTGGGAAATTCAGCAGCACGCTGCGCATTTTTCGAATAGGAAGCGAATACCGAACCATCCGGCAAATAAATGGCCGCGGCAAATATCCGCGGTCGCGCTTTCATTTGTTCAAGATTTTCCCTGGCCACCTTCAGATCGTTGAACTCAAGCGCAGGCAGGCTGACCTTTGCCAGGATATCGGACTGCGCCATGAGATCGTTGGCCCAGGCGGTCTGATAATTGCGGACATCGAGGGTCAGCATTGCCAGCGCGGATACCAGTAGCGCAGCACAGGTGGTTGCCAGAACCGCGAGCATGTATTTGCGGGAGATGGATCTCCTGATGGCATTACGAATCATTTTTGGGAACCCTTGACGACGGAAATGGCAATCGCCAGCAACCTGGAACTTAGTTTTAGGCCTGCCTTTTCAGCTGCAACCAACGATGCTTCAAAACGAACACGGTCATCCGCAATGCGGAAATTGATCATGCTTCCCTGCGCAAGCGCGCCTTCGGTTTCCGTGACCAGCAGAATCGGCAGCATATTCGCCTGTGTGAGCACCTGTGCCTGTCTGCCACGGTCGTTAGCGCCAATAAATAATACATGGATGCCGGTCAACGACTCTCCAGGCTGCAGTTTTTTTATCGTGACGGCACGGTTGTTGATGCTGCGGCCGGCCGAAATTCGGCGCAGCTCTTCAAGGATTGCTTCCTCGCCGATCACCCCGATCACGTAAGGCGAGTCGGTTTGCGCAAAGGCGGCGGCGGGCCATTCCACATAATTGGGAAACTTGAACAGAAAGGCGGCCTTCACGCGCTCTTCGGTGGCGCTTGCAGTGCTGTTGCCGCTTGACGCCTGGCCTGCCGACGGCAGCGGCAGGGACCATAAAGCCAGTGCCAGCACGAGTGCCGGCCCGAGGACGAGCACACGCGCCAGCAGGCCGTAACGGCGCTCCCGTTTAGTAGTCGGGCGCGGCGGCGGCATAGCCCCGAAAAAATACTTCAGCATATTCATCTCAGCGCCATGTCGTCTCGTCCTCTTGCCTTATTGCTTCCACAAGATTTTGACGAAGACCGCGCGCTCGTATTCGCTTCGGCCGGGCGCTGCGCCGAACTCGGCATGGGTCCGGTCGAACAGGTTCTGGCCGACGACGGACAGCTCGAGGCCGCGCCGGATCTTCCAGCCGTAGCGCATATCGACAGCGGTGTAGGCCGGTACCGTAGGGCGGCTCAAGGCGCCGACATGCCGCAGCGTGACATCGAACTCCTGACCCTGTGCCATATCATATGAAGAACGCAGCATCCAGTAATGCGTGGGATCGCTGGTCGCCAATCCTGTCGTGCCGCTCGCATCGCGACTTCCCGGATTCAGCGTGGTGTTCACGCGTTGCGCTACCAGACCCGCGGCGAGGCGCCATTCAGGCATCGCTTGCCAGTTACCCCACATTTCTATACCGCGGGCATCGCCTTCGGCCATATTGCTGAAGACCGAGCCGAAACCGTTCGGATTGGGCTCCAGCGTGCGCAGCTTGTCATACTTGCTGTAAAACGCGGTTGCCGTGTAGGACAGCGTGGGAAGCGGCTGAATGCGATAGCCGATCTCGACGACGTTGGCGACTTCCGATTCGAAGCCCGGACCGCCCGCTATCGCGAAGCGTGGTAAGCCGTTGACGATGGGCGGACTTGTCGGACTGAAAAAATCCCGGTCGATGCGCGAGGGCGCGCGTATCGAGCGCGAAGCGGATCCCCAGATCAGCTCGTTGGCTGCGGGTTTCCACGACATGCGCAAGGTCGGCAGGAATTCAACCCCGGTGTAATTATTGTTTTCCAGCTTCGCGCCCAGCGTCAGGCGCACATCGTCATGCAGCGTGATTTCATCCTGCACGAACAGATTGCCCCAATACATGTTGAGCGAGCCCGGCAGGAAGGCGAATGCGCGATCGTTCTGCACACGGTCCAGCGCCAGGCGATACCCTGCGCCCCAGACTACATCATGTGTGTCGGCCAACTTGAGCGAGTGCTGCAGTTGAATGTCGAAGGTATGCAAGTGCTCGATGAAGGCATTGGGCTGATTTCGTTCGGTATAGTCCCAGTAGGCTTGCAAGCCGAGGCTGGAGCCATCATCCAGCCTGGTATTCATGCGTCCAACCAGGTTGGCGCCGCTGATACCGATGTCGCGCGTTCCCAACTGGTGCAGCGAGCCATCATAGGTATCGCCCTGCACGGTGAAGCTCTGGGCGGAATTGCCCCAGTCCGCACGGAATCCGGCCTGCTTGCGATGCCATCCTGTGAGCACAGGTGCGCCGTCGGCACGGCGCGTGTCGTCGTTGTCCGCGTATTTGGCATAGATGCGGTAGTGGCCGCCGTTATCCAGCGCGCCGCCATATCTGACCGCACCGTTTTTTTCATTCTTGCTGGCGCCTGCTTCTGCAAGCGCACCTTGGGTATCCGCCGCGCGCTTGGTGATGATGTTGATCACGCCGTTGACGGCGTTGGCGCCCCACAGTGTTGCACCTGGACCGCTGATGACTTCGATGCGTTCGACGTCTTCCAGCACGACATCCTGGGCATCCCAGAATACGCCGGAGAACAATGGTGAATACACCGTGCGTCCATCGATCAGCACCAGCAACTTGTTTTCAAAAGCACTGTTGAAGCCGCGCGCCGTGATCGCATAGTTTCTCGCATCGACACGGGCGACCTGCAGGTTGGGGGCCAGTCGCATCGCCTCGGTCAGCGTCGTCGCGCCGGAACGGTGGATATCGTTGGCGGTGATGACGTAGATCGAGGAGGGCGCATCGGCCAGTGACTCCGAGCGCTTCGATACCGAGGTTACCCGTATCGTTGCCAGCTCTTCCAGGCTCAATTCCGCCACGTCCCGTGCATCCATTATCGCAGCACTGACCGGAAGAGCCGCCGTCAGTATTGCACCGGCCAGCAATCCGATCGGCCAGGTATTTTTCGGATGAAAGGATCTTCGGTCTGCAAGCGGAGCCTGTAGGTCGAAGCGATTCAAATGGGCAGGGTTGAACATAACAATATCGTTGGCGTTCTTGTACGCAAGACAAGGATCGGTCGGGTTGCCCGCTTCGGACTGGCTGCGAAGAGAGAGGTGCCCGATGCTACCCGAATAATTGACCATGCGGCAAGGAAGCCGGCGCGCAAGCAGGCGATTTCTTGACGTGATAATCACGAAGACGACGCTATCGGCCTTCAAGGGAAGACAACGGCGTTGCATTTGCATTGCGTGACACTGATGTAGGGTGTCATTGCTCGAGGATCCTGTTCATGTCAACATGACTACCTTGCAACTTTTTGCAGTCCTTAGGTGACTATCATGCTGAAAAGCCTTATCCCCATCCTTCGCATCTTTGACGAGGCGAAAGCCAAAGCCTTCTACGTGGATTTCCTGGGCTTTGCAGTGGATTGGGAACACCGGTTCGAAGCGGATCTGCCTTTGTATTTGCAGATTTCAAAAGACAGCTGCCTGCTGCATTTGTCAGAACATCATGGCGATGGATGTCCGGGTGCGGCACTGCGGATAGAAACGGAACACCTTGCGGCGTATCAGCAGCAACTCATCGGCAAGCAATACCGCTATGCCCGTCCCGCGATACAGGATACGCCGTGGGGCAGCAAGGACATGACGATCTGCGACCCGTTCGGCAATCGCCTGATTTTTACCGAGCAAGACCAGTCCCAACCCATAACGTGACATAACATCGCGTCCTTTTCTGGGGGCGCCGAGCCGCCTGCCCGTGTTGCACTCGTCATTCCGTTCTGAACGGGCGATGATGAGGCGAATCCAGCCCAACCACCGCCGCTGCCGACTATATGCATCGCGAACACATGCGGATCGGTCGGCCCGCTAGATTACGCCTTGTGCCAACATGGCGTCGGCCACCTTGACGAATCCTGCAATGTTCGCCCCATCTACATAGCTCAGGCTGCCGTCCGCACGCTTGCCGTATTGCTGGCAAGCCGCGTGGATGCCCTTCATGATTTGCAGCAGACGAGCATCTACTTCCTCGCGCGGCCAGGACATGCGCTCGGCGTTCTGGCTCATCTCCAGACCTGACGTGGCGACACCACCGGCATTGCTGGCCTTGCCGGGAGCGTACAGCACGCCGGCCGCCTCGAATGCCTTCGCGGCTTCGATGGTGGAGGGCATGTTGGCACCTTCGGCCACGCACAATACGCCATTCTTGATCAAGGTAGTGGCGTCTTTGATATCCAGTTCGTTTTGTGTGGCACACGGCAAAGCCACTTCTACCGGAACGTGCCAGGGACGAACGCCGGCTTCAAAGCGGACACCGGTGCGCTTGGCGTAGTCGTTCACGCGGCCGTAGTGATGGTTTTTCACGTCCATCAAAATGGCGAGCTTCTCGGGCGTGAAGCCATCTTCGTCGATGATGGTGCCGCTGGAATCGGACACCGTAACGACCTTCGCACCCAGGCTCATCGCTTTTTCCACCGCATACTGCGCCACATTGCCAGAGCCGGAGACACTGACGCGCAGTCCATCGAACGAGCGTCCGCGAGTTTTGAGCATTTCGTCCGCAAAATATACCGTGCCATATCCGGTCGCTTCAGGACGAATCAGGGAGCCGCCGAAACTCAGACCCTTGCCGGTGAACACGCAATCGGCGCGATTGCTGAGCTTTTTCATCATGCCGGCCATGTAGCCGACTTCGCGGCCGCCGACGCCAATATCGCCGGCAGGGACGTCGGTGTCGGCGCCGACGTGGCGGAACAGTTCGCACACAAAGGCTTGGCAGAAGCGCATCACCTCGCCAGGGCTCCTGCCCTTGGGGTCGAAATCGGAACCTCCCTTGCCGCCGCCCATGGGCAGGGTAGTGAGCGCGTTCTTGAAAGTTTGCTCGAAGGCCAGAAACTTCAGCACCGACAAGTTAACCGAAGGGTGGAAGCGGATGCCTCCCTTGTAAGGGCCGATCGCCATGCTGTGCTGAATGCGGTAGCCACGATTAACCTGCACCTGACCATGGTCGTCGACCCACGAGACGCGGAACATGACCACGCGTTCAGGTTCGACCAAGCGGTCAAGCAAGCCCTGCTCGGCATACTTGGGGTGCTTTTCAATGTAAGGCCATAGGCTCTCCATCACTTCGGTGACAGCTTGTAGAAATTCCGGTTGGCCCAGATTGCGTTCGGCAACATGCTGCAGGAACTGATCGACGGAGGTGTATTTCATAATGAATCCTCAAAATAGTGCAAGCTTTTAACGAATCGTATTTTCGCATGATTCATGCACCAAAATGGGATGGCGTGGCGACGCGACTGCTGCGCCGCTGACGATGTCAACGGTAAATACCCGGTTGCCGCGAAAGCTCAGGCTGTAATTACATGGTTATAACGTAAGCGACATCGCATTGGAGCGATAAAGCGCGCAGGGGTGCTAAGCCACCTTCCGTTGCGCCAAACCCTGTTCGACCAGCGACAGCGTCTGCTTGACCAGATCGTGAAAGCGCGAAAGCTGTTCCGGACGGGCTTCGCGTCTGGCGAGAATTTCCTCTAGTTCGCTTGCATATTCGGCAAGCTCGATAGCGCCGACATTGGCAGCCATTCCGTGTACGGTATGCACTACCGATCTTGCTGCCGCGTGGTCTCCTGCTGCGGCCGCCGAGGAAAATTGGCCCAGACTGGCTGACAAACTGGGTATTAGCATTTCCAGCACGCGATGGTAAAGATCGACATCGTTCGATAGCCGGTGCAGGGTGTCGACTGTGTCGAAGCCGGGTATGTCGACAGGTATGTCGGGGTCCAATCCGGCAGCGGCGGACCGCACCGTGGCATCAAGCGGTTCGATCGCCGTTGCAACGCTGCTCGAGTCGGATGCGAGCACATCGGGCGGTGTTAGCCAATGCATGAGCGTCTGGTAGAAGTGGTCCGGGTTGATCGGCTTGGTGATGTGGTCTTGCATGCCGCTTCGCACGCATTCGGCGCGCTCTTCCGCCGTCGCATGGGCGGTCATTGCCAGCACCGGCAGGCCGGCGTAACGCGGATCCATGCGAATGCGGCGGGTAGCGGCATGTCCACCTATCTCCGGCATCTGAATATCCATCAGTACCAGGTCGTAGGCATGCGGTCCGCCGGCAAACAGCTTTTCAAGCGCGATACGGCCGTTATTCGCGACGTCGACCTGGAGGCCGGTCGCGGCCAGCATTTCGCGTGCGATCTGCTGGTTGACTTCGTTGTCCTCGACCAGCAGCACGCGTGATCCATCAAAGCGCGGCAGCGTACGGCGTACCGTTTGAGACGACTGCGCCGCGCCGTCCTGCGCAAGCGCCGTGACAAAGGTATCGTACAGCCGGGACTGGTCGATCGGTTTGAACAGTACCGCCGCCACCGGAACGTTCTCCGCCTGTCGGATCACATCGTCTCGGCCGAATGCGGTAACAAGAATGATTTTCGGCTGATGCGCAAGCTCGCTGTCTGCAATTGCCGAGGCAAGCTCCAGTCCGTTCATGCCGGGCATGCCGACATCCGCCAGCACGAGATCGTAGGGCTGGCTGCCGTCACTGCGGCGGATCGCGGTCAAGGCATGCGCCGCGCTTTCGACCGCGTCGACATGCAGATGAAATCCTTGCACTAGGTCGCTCAGGATTTCGCGCGCGGCCGGATTGTCGTCGACGACCAGCACGCGGCAGCCCAGCAGCCGCTCGGGCAAGCCGGGCAGGGTGGCGACCGTCAATGAGCCAAGGCCAAAGCGCAGACAAAAGCCAAAGGTGGATCCGGCTCCCGCTTCGCTGTGCAAGCTCATGCTGCCACCCATCATTTCGACCAGCCGGCGGCTGATCGCCAGCCCGAGGCCGGTGCCGCCATATTTGCGCGTCGTCGAATCGTCGGCCTGACTGAACGCATGGAACAAGCGCCCCTGCTGCTCGATGGTCATACCTATGCCGGTATCCTCGACTTCAAAGCGCAATTCCACCGCGTCGGCGCTGCTGCTCACCACGCGGCAGCGCAACTGCACCTGGCCTACGGGCGTGAATTTGATGGCGTTGCTCATCAGGTTGATCAACACCTGCCCCAGTCGCAACGGGTCGCCGTTCAAATGCACGGGCACGTCTTCCGCCACGTCGAACAGATAACGCAAGCCTTTTTCGCTGGCGCGCTGGCTGGTCACGGTAGTCACATTGCCGAGCACTTCATGCAGCGAGAAATCAGTGTTTTCTATCGTCAGCTTGCCGGCTTCGATCTTTGAAAAATCCAGGATGTCGTTAATGATGCCGAGCAGCGATACCGCCGCGCGATGAATCTTTTCCACATAGTCGCGCTGCTTGCCGTTCAGCTCGGTGCGCAAGGCAAGGTAGGCCATGCCGATCACTGCATTCATCGGCGTGCGGATTTCATGGCTCATGTTGGCAAGAAATGCCGATTTCATGCGCGAGGCTTCTTCGGCGCCTTCCTTGGCGATTTTCAGCGCGCGTTCATGCTCGCGCAGATCCTGATTGATGCGCGAGAGTTCGGCGGTGCGCTCCGTCACGCGTTGTTCCAGGATGCGCTCAGAACGTTTGAGACTGTCCACCAGCTGCTGCTGGGCACTTTCCTTTTCGCGCTTGACCTGGTTGAAGCGGTCGGCCAGCGCCAGCGACAACAGCAGCATTTCGAGTGCCGAGCCGATCTGCATGCCGTACACCGCCAGGAAATTCGGAATGCCCTTGACGCCATAACTGCGCAATGCGGTCAGCACCGCAGTAACGACCAGGCAGCTGAACGCCAGCAGGAAAAAACGCGCACTGCGCTGGCCGCGCAGCTTGCTGACCACGCCAACGATCAGGGCCAGCAACATGTTGGCTGCATCCAGCGTAATGCCGACGCCGATGATCTTGTGGTAAGGCAGCACCCAGAAACCGATCATCTGCAGGATATTCAGCACCAGGAATGCACGCATTACCCGGTCCAGCCAGGGCACGGTGTCGTAGGTGGACAGCAATCGGCGCTGGAATAGCAGCAAGGTGAACCCGGTCGAGGCAAACCCGATCATGGAAGAGATCATCGACCAACCGGGCGACTCCGGCCAGATGAACTGGAAGCCGATACCGCTGAACGCGACGATGGACAGTGCATTGGCCGCGACAAACAGCACGTAATACAGGTAAGTGCGGTCGCGCAGCGAGGTAAACAACAGGAAGTTGTACAAGCCGAGCGCGAGCAGCATGCCGAAATACAGCGATTGGCCTATGTATTCATGCAGGCTTTGTTGATTGAAGATCGGCGCTTCCCACAGTTTGGTCGGAATATCGAGCGACGTTTCCGACGCAACGCGCAGGTAATACGTTGACGAGGATCCGGACGGCAGATGCAGCGGAAACACAAAGTTGCGGTGATTGACCGGGCGCTGGGCAAACGGCAGCGAGTGTCCAGTTGCGATGCGGTCATACCCGCGTTCGGTGGGCACATACAGTTCGACCGAATGCAGATGGGTGAACGGTACTTCCAGCAGGCGCTCGATGTGGCCTTCGGAGCGATTGGAAAGCGTGATGCGCAGCCAGATCGCCGAGCGCCTCAGACCGAAACTGAGCGAGTCCGTCGATTGCCGGGATCGGCGGAAGCCTTGGCTCACTTCAGGTCCGATGACCTCGTTGATGGTCCACCGCCGTTCCACGTCTTCAAGCACGTCCCAGTGCGGCGTCAGGTTCAGCGGCTTGCCTATGCCTTTGTCATCGACCCGCAACTCGGACGCGTGCCCGAGCATGGCAAATACCGCAAGCAGCAGTAAAACGCTCCAATTCCGTAGCCGGCGAGACCCCAAATTCATCCCGATTCACCCGAGAGTTAAAAGTTACACAGTAGAAACAATTCAAGCTTAGCAGCATACCTAACAATCGTGACGGCTTGAACCCGCGCCAATCGGTATATGCAAAAAAATTACCATTTCTTATTGGAAATAAAATAACATTCAGAAACATTTGGAAACGTTTGGAAACAATTCAGTCCGATTCTGATGACTGTACCGGACGCTTCCCTGCGGCGTTGCGCGGGGTTTCTTCCTGGCAATAGCATGCATGGAAGACACGCGCGCCAGCCTTGACTGGCACGGTCAGGTCGGAGCGCAAAGCTTGAACATTTGGGGAGCGCAGTATGCACACCGAACTGCAACATGAAGCTGTGATCATCGGCAGCGGTTTTGGCGGTGCCGTCATGGCGGCGCGCCTGTCCAGGCGCTGGCCGGGCCAGGTCTTGCTGCTGGAACGCGGAAAAGAGTATCCGCTGGGCGCCTTTCCGCGCAGTCCGCATGACATGGCAGACAACCTCTGGTGTCCGGACGGCGATACGGTGCGCAGGCCGCGCGCGGTCAAGCGCCGCAAGGCACAGCGTGGCCATCTTGCCGGCATGTTCGACATCCGGCATTTCGACAAGATCGATACCGTGACGTCGGCGATCTATGGCGGCGGTTCACATATCTACGCCAACGTTTTTCTGCGTCCGCCCGAAGCAGTATTCGAACAAGGCTGGCCGGGCGGCCTGCGGCGGGAGCACCTGATGCCGTATTACGAGGTTGCCCAGCAGGTCCTGGGTGCGCGTCCGGTACCGCCGGCAAGCGGGCCCGACGACCGCCGCTACATCAAGCGCACCGAACAGTTCCAGGCTTTCGCCCACAGCGCCGGACTGCCGACCCGACTGGCCGACATCTGCGTTTATTTCGGCAACGACTATACCTACAAGCGCAGCGGCGAAGCGCTGCCGCTGGGAGTGCAGCAAGCCAACCGCTATGGCGCCCTCCAGACTTCCTGCACCTATTGCGGCGAATGCGATATCGGCTGCAATGTGCAGGCGAAAAATTCGGTCGATCACAATTATCTGCATGTGGCCCGGCATCGTTACGCCATGGGCGTGCGCACGCAATCGGTGGTGGAGCGCATCGTCCCGCTCGATGCGCTACAGTCCGACGACCCACAAGCCGACGGTCAGTTCGGGTTCCGCGTGTATTACCGCGATCTCGCGCGGGGGGAACTGCAGTCGGTGACCGCGCGGCGCGTGGTCATGTCGGCCGGCACATTGGGAACCACCGAGCTTTTGCTTCGCAATCGCGACATTCACCGCACGCTGCCGCGCTTGTCGTCGCGCCTCGGCCAGCGGTTTTCCGGCAATGGTGACTTCCTCGCGTTTGCGATAGACGGCAAGAAAGAAGTCAATTCCACTTATGGTCCGGTAATCACCCAGTACACCGATCACAAGCTGTTCGACAACCTCGATCGCAAGCAAGCGTTTCTGCTCGAAGATGCCAGCTATCCAAGCCAGGTCGGCTGGGCGGCCGCGGCGATTGGCCCGATGATGAATCCGATTCAGAAGCTGTGGCAAAGCTGCACGCAGCTGCTGGCGTATGCGTTCGATCGGTACTATCCGGGACGCAAGCACAGCAGCGTCGGTTTTTTGATCCAAAAACTGTTTTCCCATGACCTGTCCCAGTACAGCGCGGTGCTGTTGTGCATGGGCCTGGACAACGCAAAAGGCGTGCTCAGCCTGAACAAGGCAGGCTATCTCGATATCGACTGGCCGCAGGAGAGCAACCGTCCGCTGTACGACGCGATCCTGCGGCTGGGCGAGCGCTTCACGCGCTTCATCGGCGGCACGCATTTTCTTCCGATGCCGACCTGGTTGTGGCCGGTGAAGAATAACGTGACCGTGCATCCGCTGGGCGGCTGCGCGCTGGCCGATACGCCGGAACAAGGCGTGGTCAGCGCGGCGGCCGGCAGCCGGGGGCAGGTATTCGGTTACACCAACCTGTATGTGGCGGATGGTTCGCTGGTGCCGACCGCGCTCGGCGCCAACCCGGTAGCCACCATTACCGCCCTGTCCGAATGGATTGCCGAGGGAATCACCGGCCATGCGCCGGATGCCGGACTGTAAATCTGTCTGCAAAAACACACTAACCGGGGAGCGGATGTCGATGTCGAGCGAGTTGCAGGGTGTACAAATCCATTTTGCCGAAGTCATGAAAGGCTATGTCAGCGCCGAAGCCACCACGTTTGAAGACGGCTACAGCGACGGCCAAGCGGCCGGACATGCTCTGGCGCTGCATGTGTCGGTGGGTATCGGCGATCTCGGCGCATTCCTGGATAAACCGGAGCATGCGGGAACCCTGAGCGGGCATGTCGATTGTCCATTGTTCGGCGGCGTGTGCCCGGTGCAGTCTGGCACTTTCCGTCTGATGCCGGATACTGCCGACCGCGACCGCAAGGTCATGTATTACCAGGTGTATTGCACGACACCGCGGGGCGAAGCCATCACCTTCGTCGGCAACAAGCAGGTACAGCACGATGCGCCGCTCGATGCATGGAAAGACACCACGACACTGTTCGTTAATATCTATCGCGGTCATGTCGATCCCGCACAGCCTGCGCAGGGCAGCGTCTGGGCGACCGGCATCGTCAGCCTCGGCCTGCTGGATTTCATGCAGGTACTACGCGGATTGCGCGCCACCGATCGCGACGGCAGCACCAGTGCACACGGTTTGCTGGCGTTCGGCCGCTTCTTTGCCGGAAAGCTGTGGGATGTCTATGGCCCGCACCTTCCTCCTGCACCCCGCCAGCCATCACGGGTCTATGCAAAATTCACGACGGAAGGCGTCAGCGGAGCCGATATCAGCGTGCATCCATTTCTGACGGCGGATGGCTTGCGGCTGGAGTTGACCCGCTTTGCGCGCAAGCCTTGCGACGATGTGGTGCTGGTCGTGCACGGGCTGACCAGTTCGTCAGACATGTTCATCATGCCGGAGCATCGCAACCTGGTGCAGACGCTGCTCGATGAAGGTTACGGCGAGGTCTGGACGCTTGATTATCGTGGCAGCTGCCGCTTTCCCTACAATCTTGCGCGCAGCTCTTATACCTTCGATGACATTGCGCTGTTCGATCATCCGGCGGCGCTGCATGAGCTGCGTCGCCACATCGGCCCGCAGCGCCGCATCCATGTCATCGCGCATTGCGTCGGTGCGCTGACGATGGCGATGAGCCTGTTCGGCAAAACGATAGAGGGAATAACCAGCGTCATCCTCAACAGTGTGGCCTTGACGCTGTATGTGCCGAAATGGTCGCAATACAAGCTGGGCTTGGGGCCATGGGCTTCCGATTACCTGCTCGGCATTGAATACTACAATCCGGGCTGGCGCCGCGAACGCGGCCTGTCCATCGGCAAGCTGCTGGCGCTCGGCGCCGGCCTGGTGCACCAGGAATGCGATTCACCCGAATGCCATATGCTGAGCTTCATGTGGGGCAGCGGCCGGCCGGCGCTGTTCAACCATGCCAATCTGCTGCCGGTCACGCACGACCGGCTTGGCGATCTGTTCGGCGGCGTCAGCGTGCATTACTACCGGCATGTGCACAAGATGGTGACCAGTGGGCATCGGGCGGTGAAGTTCGATCCCGGCAATCCAAGGTATGCGGTGCTGCCCGATGATTACACCGCCAGCGCGGCAGAGATCGATACGCCGATTCTCTTCGTGCAGGGGCAGGATAACCGCGTATTCGCCGATTCCAATATCCATTGCCACGAAATGCTGGAAAAGATCGTACCCGGAAGGCACAGGCTGCATGTCGTGCCCGGCTATGGCCATCAGGATATTTTCATGGGCAAGGATGTCGCCACGGATGTGTTTCCGCATCTGCTGTCCTTCCTGCGGGAGCACAGCCATGACTGAGATGGACAAAGCCGGTCTGCCTCCTGGGCTGGTCCTGTGGCCGTCGACGTCGACTCGCACCAACCGCCTGTGCGTGCTGATCAGCGACATCCATTGCACCGATTGCACGGTGGGCAACCAGACCGCATCGGAAACCGACTGGCAACTGTTTTTCGAACAACTGGAATTCGCCGTCTGCAATCCCGGCGACAAGGCGCAGACGCCGTCTTCGCATCGTATCGAGGAGCTACTGCTGATTCTCAACGGCGATATCGTCGACCTGATCCGCAGCAGCAAATGGGCGCAGGCCAAGGTCTATCCTTGGCAGCGCGAGCATGAAGACTTTGCCGGCATCGTGATGGATATCATGGCCGATATCGTGCGCATCCATGCACGCAAGCGACCGGACGACAGCCGTCAGCCGTATTCCGGCTTTTTTTACTGGATGCGCCAGAGCGTGACGATGTTGCGCAAGAGCGGTGTCCGGGTCAGCATCATTCCTATCGTTGGCAACCATGACAAGGAATTGCAGGTGGTGTCGGATGCGCGCCAACTGTTTTACGAAGAATGCCTGGGATTGAATGGCATCGACATCCCTGACAGCTACCGCAGCTGGGTTGCCGCACAGATGGGTGGCAAGCCGGACGAGATGTATCCCTTGCTGCCTTTTTACGTCGCCGATACCGGCTTGCGGATGCTCGCCACGCACGGCCAATGGCGTGATGCCGACAACGCCCGGGCAACGCCCGGGTGGCGCCCCGACCGGGGCTGGACACCCGAAGCCTGGCGCCGTGAAAAATATCTCCCGTTCAGCGAGCCCTGTTTCGGCGATACGGTGGCTGCCGGTATGCTGTCGCACTTTATCTGGTGTACCGCTGAACGTATCGACAAATCCATGCCGGGCGCGGATCGTTTGTGCAAACTCCTGGACGAAATGGATTTATACCGGCCATCGGTCTCCGCCGTTGTTCGCCTGTTGAGCGAATCGCGCCGCCTGGCACGCCGCGATCCACGCGCCAAGGGCTTGCATGACCAGGTCTTGCAATGTTTTCGCGAAAGCCTGGTCGGCTGGCTCGCGCACGACGCGACCTGGGACAGCGCATGGAAATCGACGCGCCTTGGCCTGCATGTATTGTCCTTGCTGACCAAACCCAAATGGTATTGGCTGGATATTTCGCTGATGCGCCTGATGGCAAAAGTGCAAGAGCCGGAAAGGGATATCACGGACAAGCGTTTGCTGGAGTTGCCCGCGTTCGCCGAGGCCTATCGCAAGCTGGGCTTGCGGCTGCATGTGGAAGGGCATACGCATGTCGCGCTGGAGGCCGATGTGCAATTCCGTCAATTGCCTCAAGGCCGTAACAATTACACCTATGTCAACCTCGGGGCATGGCGCGATGCGATCGTCCGCAAACGCAATCAAGGGTTCCGCCGCCGCGGCATCGGACGCGCGCTGTTCATTTTCGACCTCGCGCGACTGGGCGACAATGAAGATGCCTATCGTTTCTATGCGCGCGACATGACCAGCTGGGGTGATCGGCTCGATAGCTGGTAAGGGGCAAGCAGGGCGTGACGCATCGCACCATTCAAGTTGCATGCTTTACGAGCCGTTAATCCTTTCAGGTGCGTCAGCAGTTGATGCCGGTCATGCAGGCTCATGGGAAAAAGGTGAAATGATGAGCATCAGTGTCACGTTCAGTAGTTCGCATCGGGTATTGCTCGCATCGGACTTCTTCATGGCCCGTCGTCCGATCGTGGATCGCCATAAGCAACTGGCAGCCTATGAACTGCTGTTTTGCCAAGCGCACGAACAAGCCGATGCGGCCGTGGCGCTCGACGGCGAGCAACCCGCAAACGCCTCGGTGCTGGAGGATGTCTGTCAGCATGGACTCGGACGCATACTCGGCGATACCATCGGCGTGCTGTACATCGATGCGCAGGCGCTGATGAGCGACATATTCCACTTTCTGCCGGCAAAGCAAATCATTCTCGAACTTGCCCCTGGTCCGAAAGTCACGCCGGCATTGATCGAACGAATAAGCGCGCTCCATCAGCAAGGTTTCCGGTTTGCCCTCGCGATTGATGCCGACGCCGACGCGGGCGAAAGCCCGCAGCTTCTTCCCTATATCGATGGCATTCGTATCGATGTCACTTTTCGCAAAAGGGAAGAATTGAGCCACTTTTCCAGCATGTTCAAGACGCATGGAAAAATGCTGCTCGCCGAACGGGTCGATACCATGGACCAGTATCAGGAGTGCCTGGAACTGGGATTCGACTATTTCCAGGGCTATCATTTTGCCGAGCCGCACATCCTCGAAGGAAAGAAGCTCTCGCCATCGCAACTGGCTGTTATCGATTTGATGGCGATGCTGGCATCGGACGCCGACGACTCGGTCATTGAGCACGCGATCAAGGGCGACGTTACGCTGGGGTTGAACCTGCTCAGGCTGGTCAATACACCTGCAATCAGTACGCACCGGATCGAATCCCTACGTCAGGCGCTGATCGCAATCGGCCGCAACCAGCTTCAACGCTGGCTCCACATCATGCTGTATGCGGAACGGGATGCATCGGGCAAAGCAGTCATTCCCTTGATGATGCAGGCCACGACACGCGGTCGCCTGATGGAACTTGTCGCGCAACGAATGCGACCCGGCAATCGTGGGCTTGCCGATACGGCTTTTACGGTGGGGATCATGTCGCTGATGGACAGCCTGTTTTCGATGCCGATGGCCGATATCGTTCAACAGATTCCCGTGATCGATGAAGTCGCTGATGCTTTGCTTCAGCGCGAAGGCTACTTCGGCAAACTATTACGCCTTGCTGAGCAGACCGAGTGGCATGAAGGCACTGGCAGCAAGCTGGCGCAATCTCTCGCTGAGCTGAATCTCTCATGCAAGGATCTGTATCTGTTGCAGTTGTCTGCCTTCGAGTGGAGCGACCAGGTCACACGTGGCATGCATTGATCCGCTGCCGTCGATGTAGAGCAGGCCGACAAAAAACTTAGCTTGGGTTGCGACCGCAATAGTCCCGGGCGAATTGCAATGCCACACGACCGCTTCGTGAGCCGCGCTGGAGTGCCCAGCCAAGCGATTCGTCTTCGATGCTTTTTGTGAACTCAAGATTCGGATTGAATCGCAATAGCCAGTGCTCGACGATTGCCAGATATTCATTCTGCTCAAATGGATAAAAATGCACCCAGATGCCGAAGCGCTCGGACAAGGAAATTTTCTCGTCGACGGAATCGCTTTGATGTATCTCGCCGTTTCGTACAGCCACTTCGGTATTTTCACGCATATATTCCGGCACCAGGTGGCGCCGGTTGGATGTCGCGTAAATGAGCACCTTTTCGGAAGGGGCGGTGATCGACCCATCCAGCATGACCTTAAGCGCCTTGTAGCCGGGTTCTTCGGCATCGAATGACAGATCGTCGCAAAAGATGATGAATCGTTCCGGCCGCGTGCGGATCGCGGCAACAATCGCGGGCAGATCCGTCAACAATTCCTTTTCCACTTCAATCAGGCGAAGGCCCTGATCGGCATATTTTTTAAGCAGTGCCTTAACGATGGACGATTTGCCCGTGCCACGGGCTCCGGTAAGCAATGCGTTATTGGCAGGCCGTCCAGAAACGAATTGTCGTGTGTTCTGTTCAATCCGTTCGAACTTGTCTTGATTGCCCTGCAGATCGTCAATATCAATCAGCTGCGGATGAAGCACCGGTTCCAGATGACCCGGACCGGCGCCTTGGCTACCGTGTCGTCGCCACACAAATCCAATGGTATTTTCCCAATCGATCTCCGGTGGCGGAGGCGGTAACAGCCGGCGTATTTCATTCATCAACGCGGTTGCATTGTTTAAAAACTGATTAAAACTATTCATCCCGGATTTCTGCTCTTAAAGGAATGGCGATTTTTTATTAAAGCTCCGCCCATGGCAGGATCCAAAAGGACTCTTGCCATTGTGCGTATGCGGATTGTTTTCTAGTTCGGTCTCAACCGGAAACTGTTAATTACTTTCGTTTAACCGCACGTTTAGGCGTGGCCTGATCGTCGGCCATCAACCCCGGAATGCGGGCAAGTAATTCCAGGAAATCTTTGCTGGAGCCGGAGATATGTTCATGCATATGGCGGTACGCCTCTTCGGCATTGCCGGCAAGAATGGCTTCCACGATTTTCCCATGGTCGCTATAAGACGTTTTGATTCGCCCTTGTTCCTGAAAGACGCTGCGACGATACACCTTGGTACGGCGACGGATCGACAAGATCTGTTCCGTCAAATAAGCGTTGAGAGAAGCGGCATAGATCATCCCGTGCCATTCGGCGTTATAGCGCTCATAGGCTGCCGAATCTTCGCTCACGGCGATTGCTTCCGCTTCGGCATGAAGTGCTTTCAGTTTCTGGCGATCCTCTGTGCGCATCCGGCGTGTTGCAAGTTTGGCACTCGCTGCTTCCATTTCAGCCAGGACTTCCAGCATCGACAACAGTTCCTGCGGTGACATGCGCGCCACATACGTTCCCGAGCGGGGAATGATGGCGATGAGTCCATGCGAGGCCAGCTGAAGAATGGCGGTCCGGACCGGCGTACGGGACACCTTGAAGCGTTCCATCAGTTCGGTTTCGTCCAGCGGCTCACCGGGGGGGCGTATCCCATTGTTGATCTCGTATTCGAGTTCACGTCGGACTCTTTCGACGGCGCTTTCCCTGGCCAACTGCATCGCTTTTTCCTCTCAGGTTCGTCGGTATTTTCAGTGCTGATTCTACCCGATCTTTGAAATAAAGAATTTGATTCATCCAATTAAGAATACAAAAATAGCTTATAAAAATATTTTATTTACAAACTGAAGTTTCAGAATATACTTTGAAAATAATTGGCCGCGTAATAGATTTGCGTAAGACTCGGCTGTCGATTGGAGCGATAAGGAGACTAACTTGGCCTTGCCACTAGCAGGAATCAGGGTTCTTGATCTGACCCGTGCGTTATCCGGCCCATTCTGTTCAATGATCCTTGCGGATCTCGGGGCGGATGTCATCAAGGTGGAGCCCATGGCTTCGGGCGACATGATTCGCACCTGGGGGCCATTCGACCGGGGTCAAAGCGCATACTATTTATCCACGAACCGCAATAAGCGCGGCATCGCGGTGAATTTTCGCGACGCCCATGGGCTTGAGCTGATTCGTCAAATAGCCCGTGGCGCGGATGTCGTGGTGGAAAATTTCAGGTCGGGCGTGATGGAGGACATGGGGCTGGGCTATGACCAATTGGCAGCGGTGAACCCCAAGCTCATTTTTGGCAGCATTACCGGATTCGGCCGTGACGGTCCGATGGGCAACTGGCCCGGATTCGACCAGATTGCTCAGGGTTATTCCGGACTCATGAGCCTGACGGGGCAAGCGGAAACGGGGCCGACCCGCGCAGGGATCGCGATCGGCGATCTGACCTCGGGAATGTGGACCGCGATGGGCATTCTCGCCGCACTGTTGAGCCGACAGCACTCCGGACGCGGTCAGCGTGTCGAAACTTCTCTGCTTGCGAGTCTTGTTAGCTTGCTCGGGGTTCAGGGACAGCGTTTTCTCAGTTTGAACGAGGTGCCTGAGCTGACTGGCAATGTTCATCCCGTCATCGCTCCCTATGGAGTCTTTCAGACGAAGGACGGCCCGCTAAATCTTGCTCCTGCGACGCCGGATATGTGGATCAAGCTTTGCAAGCTTCTGCAATTGGAAAAGCTGATCCGGGATCCTCGCTTTGTCGATAACGCCGCACGCATGCAGCATCGCGACGAACTACGTCTGATCATTGAAGCGCGACTGAAGCTGCGTACGAAAATGGACTGGACGAAAGAAATGATAGAGCTCGGCATTCCGGCGGGACCTATCAACAATTTGTCCGATGTCTTCAAGGACCCGCAGGTCCAGCACAGTCGTTTGGTCGAAGAAGTACAGCATCCGCTGCTAGGCGCGCTCAAGCAGGTCGCCAATCCGATCAAGCTTGCCGCCTTCGCCGAGGGTAGCGTGCGCATGCCGCCGCCGATGTTTGGCGAACATACTTTCGAAGTGCTGGCCGAACTCGGCTATTCCGACCATGAATTGCAACAACTCTCGCTTGACGGCGTCATCGCCCAGTACCAGGACGCTGCAGCAAGCGTCGGCGTTTCGGCGTAATGCCGTTTCCTGCAATCGTGATGCCGTTCATCGCGCGCGGTTCGCTTCGCGACGATCGCCGCATGGTTGCCAAACCTTCTAACGGGGCCTGCAAAAATGGCAGGCAGAAAAAATGAGACTGATAAACAACATGTCTGACGAGAGCCCGAGCCTGGAGTGTGTCGGCGCGACCGCGACGATACTGCTTCAGCGTCCACGGGAACACAATCGGATCGATCCCGATGATATCGCTGTAATCCGCTCGCATCTCGACAACATTCAACAGCGCAGCGACATCCGCGTGGTGGTCTTCAGTGGGCGTGGGGACAAGACCTTCAGCTCCGGATACACCATTCAGGCGCTCGTCGAAAAACTGGATCGCAATTTCGAAGAATTGCTCGACGCCGTGGAGAACTACCCACTGCCGACCATTTGCGCACTGAATGGCAGTGTGTATGGCGGTGCTACCGACCTGGCTCTGTGCTGCGATGTTCGGATTGGCGTACGGAATTCGCGCATGTTCATGCCGGCCGCGAAATTCGGCCTGCATTACTACCCGGGGGGACTACGGCGCTATGTTGCCCAATTGGGGCCGAGCGAAACAAAGCGGCTTTTTCTGACCGCCGCGGCGATCGATGACGAAGAGATGCTGCGCATCGGCTTTTTGAACGAACTGGTCGAGCGCGAGCAGTTGCCGGCCAAGGTTCGCGAATATGCAGACGCTATCGCAGCCTGTGAACCGCATACGGTTATCTCGTTGAAACGACAGATCAATGCGATTGCCGCAGCCGAGCCGAGCGCTGCCACCTTCCGCGATGACTATGAGCGTTCGCTGCGCTCAGAAGCATTCAGGCTTCGTGTCAACGCCGTTGCCAAGCGCGAGTAATTCAGTTTATCGACTGTTGGACTGCAGGAATTTGGATGCTTGCGTCGCAAGCAGCGGTATCGCTTTGCCTTGCAGTTTGCAGCACGAGTGACGCGATCGCAAAGCGCAGGAACATGAACGAGCGTTCAGAAAATAGCATCGCGCGCGAGACATCATTGTCTCCCCCTACGCGGTGATCGTTAAAACACAAGCTTTACAAGCCAGTTATTTATAACAAAGGAGATGGTATGTCTGCAATAAAGCGTAGGTCCTTTCTCGGTGCGATCGCACTCACGCCGCTGATGTCCTTTCAGTCGGTATGGGCACAGGGTACGACCTTGAAAATATCCCACCAATTCCCCGGTGGCACGATAAAGGAAGGCGACTTCCGGGATCGGCTGTGCCATATGTTTGCGGCGGAAGTCGACAGGCGCACTAAAGGGGGGCTCAAGTTCAAGATCTATCCCGGTTCATCATTGATGAAAACGAACGCGCAGTTTTCCGCGATGCGAAAGGGCGCCCTGGACATGTCATTGCTGGCGCTGTCTTATGCGGGGGGCGAGGTGCCCGAGGCGAACATCGGCTTGATGCCCGGCCTGGTGACCTCCTATGAGCAAGGCTACAGCTGGAAGAATGCGGAGGTCGGCAAGGAGCTCTCAAGAATTTTGCTGGACAAGGGCATCGTGGTGGTCAGCTGGATTTGGCAGGCAGGAGGCGTTGCGTCCAGAACCAAGGCGATCATTGATCCCGCCGATGCAAAGGGCATGAAGATCCGCGGAGGTTCGCGCGAGATGGATCTGATCCTGAAGGAAGCCGGCGCAGCGGTGGTGACCCTGCCATCAAACGAAATTTACGCGGCCATGCAAACGGGTGCAGTGGACGCAGCATTGACATCGTCCACCTCCCTGATTTCATTCCGCCTCGAAGAAGTCTCGAAGAGTGTAACGACAGGCCGCAGCAAGGCTTATTGGTTCATGTTCGAGCCACTGCTGATATCCAGGGCCATCTTCGACAATCTCAGCAAGGAGCATCAGGCGGCAATCATGGCGGCCGGCGCCGATCTGGAGCAGTTTGCCCGCCAGGCGGCACAACAGGATGACGTGGCGGTGGCGGAAATCTACAAGAAGGCCGGAGCCAACGTGGTCGACCTGGATGATGCCTCGGTCAAGAAGTGGCAGACCATCGCACGCGCAACGGCATGGAAGGATTACGCCGCTAAAAATGCCAATTGCGCCAACCTGTTGAAACTGGCGGAGAAACTGCTATGAGCCACGGCTTTGAAATGAAACCGCAGGCCGCGATCGCGGTACCGGGCAATTCGATGCTGGCGGCCTTCGCTGCAGCGCTCAATCAATTCAATAAGGCAGCACTGTTCCTGTCGATGGCGGCGCTGATTCTCACTTCAGCGATTCTGACCTATTCGGTGGTGGCGCGTTATTTCTTCCACGTCCCGACCGATTGGCAAGATGAAGCTTCGGTGTTCGTGCTGGTGGGGGTGATTTTTCTGTGCGCGGCGTATGTGCAATCGCTTCGTGGCCATATCGGAATCGAAGCGCTGGCCTCGATCCTGCCGGCCCGTGTCAACAAGATCCGTCTGTTCGTGGTGGATCTGGTGTCGCTGTTGTTCTGCACCTTCTTTTCCTGGAAGTCCTGGACCCTGCTTCATGAGGCCTGGGTCGAAGGACAAACCACTTCGTCGACGTTCGCCCCGCCGCTGTGGATTCCCTATTCGATGCTGGCGCTTGGCATGACCATGCTGACGCTGCAATTGCTGGTGCAAGTGCTGACCCATATTAACGGTAACAAGGAGGCCGTATGAGCCCACTCGTATTAGGTACCCTCTATGGCGTCGTGACGCTGGTTGTGATGTGTTCCGGCATGCCGATCGCGTTTGCGCTCGGCGTCGTGGCGACCAGTTTCATGTATTTTTTCATGCCTGCCTCTTCGCTCGATACCGTGACGCAAAACGTGTACGAAGAAATCGCGTCGATTACCCTGTTGTCGATTCCGCTGTTCATATTGAAGGGGGCTGCAATCGGAAAGTCACCGGCCGGCAAGGACTTGTATTCCGCAATCCACGCCTGGCTCAACCGCGTACCCGGCGGCCTGGGCATTGCCAATGTATTCGCCTGTGCGCTGTTTGCGGCCATGGCGGGTTCCTCGCCGGCGACCTGTTCGGCGATCGGTTCGGCCGGCATCCCGGAGATGCGCCGACGCGGATATTCGCCGGGCTTTGCGGCCGGGATCATCGCAGCCGGCGGCACGCTCGGGATTTTGCTGCCGCCGTCGATCACGATGATCCTGTATGCAGTCGCCGCCGAGCAGTCGCTAGGCCGTCTGTTCCTGGCCGGCATCGGGCCAGGCGTGTTGCTGGTGACCCTGTTCGCCGGCTATGCGGTGTACCGTGCCCGCAAGGAATACCGCATCGCCTACGACATCTATCAAAACGGCGGCGCCAAATCGTCGTACCTGGACGACGAACGTTTTAGCTTTGCGCAGAAGGTCGAGATGCTGCCGCGCGTGCTGCCTTTCCTTGTGTTGCTGATCGGCGTGATGATCGCGCTGTACGGCGGCCTGGCAACGCCGTCCGAAACCGCGGGTCTGGGCGCCTTGCTTGCGATCGTACTGATCGCCATCGTCTACGGAATCTGGAAACCGAAGGATCTGGTGCCGTTCCTGAGTTCGACCGTCAAGGAGTCGGGCATGCTGCTGCTCATCATCGGCATGTCGCTGCTGTATTCGTATGTGATGAGCTATCTGCACATCAGTCAGTCCGCGGCGCAATGGGTGGTCGACCTGCACCTGTCGAAATGGCTGTTGCTGGCGGTGATACTGATGCTGGTGATGGCGCTGGGATTTTTTCTGCCGCCAGTGTCGATCATTCTGATGACCGCGCCCATCATCCTGCCGCCATTGCGCGAAGCCGGCTTTGACCTGATCTGGTTCGGGGTGGTAATGACAGTGGTGATGGAAATGGGTCTGATTCACCCCCCGGTCGGCCTGAATATCTTTGTCATCAAGAATATTGCGCCGGATATCCCGCTGGGAGATGTGGTCAAGGGCACCCTGCCATTCCTTGCGTTGATGTTTGTCGCGATCCTGTTGCTATGCGTGTTCCCTGGAATTGCAACGGCGCTGCCAGACATGTTAATGGGAGCTAAATGAATGCGTACCTGCGGACATCACTGGAATGCGCCGCGCAGACGGCACCCCACGACATAGAAAGAGCAGTCAAGCCATGCAAAACATACTTCCTTCCTCCACCGATCCGGTCGCCTGGATCGATCGCGCGGTCAAGCTTCATCCTGACCGCGCATTCATCCTGACCGCTGCTGGCCGGACCTATACCTATGAAGACATGCACGTCCTGTCCGGCCGTTTCGCGACTGCGCTGGCCGAACGTGGCGTCGAAGCCGGCGACCGCGTCGCGGCCCAGGTCGACAAGTCGCCCGAAGCATTGATGCTGTATCTCGGTTGTCTGCGCCTGGGTGCGGTTTTCCTGCCGTTGAACACAGCCTACACGGTGGCCGAGCTGAAGTATTTCATCGGCGACGCAGAACCGCAGGTGGTGGTCATGCGTCCCGATGACCGCGCGGCGATCCGGGCAATCGCGAAACAGTTGCTGGTTCCGCATATGGAGACGTTGGGTACCGATGGCGACGGCTCGCTGATGGCACTAGCCAAAAGCTGCAATCCCTCCGGATTCGTCCGTTTTGACGGCGATACCGATGCGCTCGCCGCACTGCTGTATACCTCGGGGACCACCGGGCGCTCGAAGGGCGCGATGCTGACGCGCGCGAACCTGGCATCGAATGCCGCAGCGCTGGTGGATGCATGGCGCTTTACCTCGTCGGACGTGTTGCTGCACGCATTGCCGATCTTCCATGCGCACGGGCTTTTCATCGCCGCCAACACCATGCTTGCATGCGGCGGATCGATGCTGTTCCTGGAGAAATTCGATGCCGACGAAGTCATGCGCCTATTGCCTCTAGCGACCGCGATGATGGGCATTCCCACCTTTTACACACGACTGCTCAAGCACACGGGGCTAACGCGCGAGGCTACCGCTCACATGCGCCTGTTCGTGTCGGGTTCGGCACCGCTGCTGGCGGACACGTACCGGGAGTTCGAAGCCCGTACCGGTCATGCGATCCTGGAACGCTATGCAACGACAGAAACTCTGGTCAACACCTCGAATCCATACGACGGTCCGCGTTTGCCCGGTGCGGTCGGCACGGCTCTGCCCGGAACCGAGATACGCATCACCGCCACCGAAAATCCTGCATTGCTGAACGGGCCCGACAGTGTCGGCATGATCGAGGTCCGTGGTCCGAATGTGTTCAAGGGATACTGGAAGATGCTGGAAAAAACCAGGGAAGAGTTCCGCGAAGACAACTTCTTTATCACCGGAGATCTTGGCAAGATCGACCAGCGCGGCTATGTACACATCGTCGGCCGGGACAAAGACTTGATCATTACCGGCGGCTACAACGTGTATCCGAAGGAAGTTGAAGGCGAGCTCGATGCTTTGCAGGGCGTGGTCGAGAGCGCGGTGTTCGGCCTGCCGCACAAGGACTTCGGCGAAGGCGTAACGGCGGTCGTGGTGATGGCCGAGAATGCGCCGGTCGACGAAGTCGGCATGCTCAAGGCGATGGAGGGACGGCTGGCCAAGTACAAATTACCCAAGCGCGTGCTGATCGTGCCCGAGCTGCCGCGCAATACGATGGGCAAGGTGCAGAAAAATGTGTTGCGCGACCTCTACGCCGATCTGTACAACTAGGATTCGTTCATGACTTCTACTCCGCTTCAATCGTATCCCGACTACCGTTCCGCCTCGCTGGAAGAATGGAAAAATGCCGCCGCCCGCTCCGCCGCCGGCGGTACGCTGGACAATCTGGTGTGGCGCACGCCGGAAGGCATCGAGGTCAAGCCGCTATACACGGCGGCCGATGTCGCGGATCTGCAGTTCGCCGACACGCTGCCCGGCTTCGAACCCTATCTGCGCGGGCCGCAGGCCACGATGTACGCCGTGCGGCCGTGGACCATCCGGCAGTACGCCGGTTTTTCTACTGCCGAAGAATCCAATGCCTTCTATCGGAAGGCGCTCGCGGCGGGCGGGCAGGGTGTGTCGGTGGCGTTCGACCTTGCCACGCATCGCGGTTACGATTCCGATCATCCACGCGTGGCCGGTGATGTCGGCAAGGCCGGCGTCGCGATCGATTCGGTGGAAGACATGAAAATCCTGTTCAACGATATTCCGCTCGACAAGGTATCGGTGTCGATGACGATGAACGGCGCGGTGTTGCCGGTGCTGGCCGGTTACATCGTTGCGGCCGAGGAGCAGGGTGTGGCGCAGGAGAAGCTGGCGGGCACCATACAGAACGACATCCTCAAGGAGTTCATGGTCCGCAACACCTACATCTATCCACCGGAACCGTCGATGCGCATCATTGCCGACATCATCGGCTACACGGCGCAACACATGCCGAAGTTCAACTCGATTTCGATTTCCGGCTACCACTTGCAGGAAGCTGGGGCGAATCAGGCGCTGGAACTCGCGTTCACGCTCGCTGACGGCAAGGAATACGTGAAGACGACGCTGGCGAGCGGACTCGACGTGGATGTGTTTGCCGGACGCCTCAGCTTTTTCTTCGCCATCGGCATGAACTTTTACCTGGAAGTGGCGAAGCTGCGTGCGGCGCGCCTGCTGTGGTGGCGCATCATGAAGGAGTTCTCGCCGAAGAGCGCGAAATCGCTGATGCTGCGTACGCATTGCCAGACCTCCGGCTGGTCGCTGACCGAGCAGGACCCGTATAACAATGCGGTCCGCACCACCATCGAGGCGATGGCGGCGGTGTTCGGCGGCACGCAATCGCTGCATACCAATTCCTTCGACGAGGCGATTGCGCTGCCTACCGATTTTTCGGCACGCATCGCGCGCAACACGCAGTTGATCATCCAGGAAGAGACGCATATCACCAAGGTCGTCGATCCCTGGGCTGGTTCCTACATGATGGAAAAGCTGACGCAGGACATGGCCGACAAGGCCTGGGCGCTGATCGACGAAGTGGACCGGATGGGTGGCATGACCAAGGCGGTGGAATCCGGCTGGGCCAAGCTCAAGATCGAGGCATCTGCCGCCGTAAAACAAGCGCGCATCGATGCCGGCCGCGACGTGATCGTCGGCGTCAACAAGTACCGGCTGGATAAGGAAGACCCGGTCGAGATCCGCGAAATCGACAATGTGGCGGTGCGCGAATCGCAGGTGGCGCGACTCAAGAAATTGAAGGCGACACGCAATGCCAGCGAAGTCGAATTCGCGCTGGCGGCCCTGACCGAAGCCGCGCGCAGCGGTGACGGTAATCTGCTTGACCTGAGCGTCAAGGCGATCCGCGCACGAGCCACTGTGGGAGAAGTCTCGGATGCGCTGGAAAAGGTATTCGGCCGCTACCGCGCGACGATACAGAGCGTTTCGGGCGTGTACGGTGCGCAGTTCGACACCGACGAGGGCTGGGCAGCGATGAAGAAGGACATCAACGTCTTCGCGGCCGCGGAAGGGCGGCGGCCGCGCATCATGATCGCCAAGCTCGGCCAGGACGGTCATGACCGTGGCGCCAAGGTGGTGGCGACTGCGTTCGCCGACCTCGGCTTCGACGTCGACCTCGGCCCGCTGTTCCAGACGCCGGAAGAAGCGGCGCGGCAGGCGATCGAGAACGACGTGCATGCGCTCGGCATTTCGACGCTGGCCGCTGGGCACAAGACGCTGGTGCCGGCCATCGTCCGCGCGCTGAAGGAGCAGGGTGCGGACGATATCGTGGTGTTCGTCGGCGGCGTCATCCCGGCGCAGGATTACGACTTCCTGTATAGCGCTGGCGTACAAGGTATCTACGGCCCGGGCACGCCGATTCCGGCTTGCGCCGGCGACGTGCTGGCGAAAATCCGCGCCGCGCTGCGCGTGACGGCATAAGACCGCGTTTCCTGTCCGGACGCATTTAAACATGTCGAGCCGCGCTTTTCTATCCGCTACCGAGGATGCATCGGTCGCCGCGCTGGTTGCCGGCGTGCGTGCAAGCGAGCCGCGCGCACTGGCGAAGACGATCACTCTGGCAGAGTCGACGCGCGCCGATCATCGGGCGCGCGCTCAGCGGGTGCTGGGCGACCTGCTGCCACACACCGGTCGTTCGATTCGAGTCGGCATTACCGGCGTCCCCGGCGTGGGCAAATCCACGTTCATCGAAGCATTAGGACTTCATTTACTGGAGCAGGGCACGGGAGCGGCGAGCTGGATAGGAAACGCCGGAGTCAGGCGCTGGACTGGATGTGGGAGTTGATCGATGCCGGTATGCATGCGCGCTTCGAGAGCAATCCGACAGTACGTGCCGCCTTGCCGCGACAGATTGGCGCGGTGCTCGCCGGCACAGTCACACCGACGGCGGCGGCATCGGCATTACTCAATGGCGCGATATGAGCTAATTGCGTCCGTGCTTCACGGGAAGCAGCAAAGCTCACCGGGTTTCATGATGAATTGCTCCACCCTAGCCACCGTATCGCGTCGAAAAATTTGCGGTTATCCGGTTCGACCTACTTACGCGATACGTATGAATTTCCTTCAATATAAAAGCGCAGGTCCGCTGCCGCCCATTCGCCCGCGTAGGCAACACCGATGCGTGGCCGGGCCACGATATTGAACCGTGCTTGGGATGACGGTTCTGCGATATACAGGGTATCGCCCAACATGTCCATGCCGTTGATGCTTTTGTCTATACCCATCGCACGACAAAGCAGGCCCGGGCCTTTCGTGCTGCCTTCAAGCGGGCCGACAGGCTCCAGCGCGCGCAGCAAAACGGCTGCACCATGTCCCTCGGTTTCCGTTACTACATTCATGCAGTGATGCATTCCATAGATCAGATAGACATAGGCATGCCCCGGCGGGCCGTACATGATGCTGGTGCGCGGAGTGATGCCTTTCGAAGAATGGGAAGCCAGATCATGCGCGCCGATATAGGCTTCGGTCTCGACGATGCGCCCGCAACGTTCCACGCCATCGCAGACGTGGACCAGATGCTTGCCAAGCAGGTCGCGCGCCACTTCGATGGTATCGCGGGCATAGAATGCGCGCGGTAGTTTTTCGTTGCGTTTCATGAAGGCGCTTCGATACGGAATGTCCTTACCATGTGTCGACAAAGGGACGCTTCTTGCCTTCGCGCGGTACAGGGCGTGGCGCGGAACGCAGCCCGCGCATCACCCAGCGCCTGCTTTCGGCAGGATCGATGACATCGTCGATTTCCAGGAACGACGCCATGTTGATCGCTTTCCCGCTCTCGTAGGATGCGGCAACCATTTTGTCAAACAAGGCCTTGCGCTCGACCGGGTCGGACACGGCTTCCAGTTCCTTGCGATAGCCCAGTCGCACTGCACCTTCCAGACCCATTGCGCCGAACTCGCCGCTTGGCCAGGCGACGGTAAAGAACGGCGCATGAAAACTGCCGCCGGCCATCGCCTGGGCACCGAGTCCGTATCCCTTGCGCAGCACAATCGTAAAAAATGGCACATCGATGCTGCCAGCGGTGACGAACATGCGCGACACATGACGGACCATCGCCGTCTTTTCCGCCTCGGGGCCGACCATGAAGCCGGGTGTGTCGCAAAGCGATACGATAGGCAGGTCGAAGGCGTCGCATAACTGCATGAAGCGCGCGGCCTTGTCCGCGGCATCGGCATCTATCGCACCACCGAGATGAGCAGGATTGTTGGCAATCAGTCCGAACGGGCGGCCTTCGATGCGCACCAGCGCGGTGACGATGCCGGTGCCGAACTGATGTCGCAGTTCCAGCACGGAACCGGTGTCGGCCAGCGTGTCGATCACCGTGCGGATGTCGTAGACGCGCAAGCGGTTCTCCGGAATCAGCTGACGCAGACGGCGCTGGTCTGCGCAATCCCAATTGGCGACCGTGCCCTGGAAGTAAGACAGGTATTGCTTTGTTACTTGCACCGCCTGCTCTTCATCATCGACCACGATATCGATCACGCCATTCGGTGCCTGCATGGTCACCGGTCCGACTTGTTCCGGCTGATAGACGCCGAGACCACCGCCTTCGATCATGGCGGGTCCGCCCATGCCTATCGTGGCGTTGCGCGTCGCAATGATGACGTCGCAGCAGCCGAGGAACGCGGCATTGCCCGCAAAGCAGCGGCCCGATACGATGCCCACGCGCGGCACCAGTCCGCTCAGCCGTGCGAAGTTAATGAAGGACATTACATCAAGTCCTGCAACCAGCATCGCATCGGTATCGCCCGGTCGTCCGCCGCCACCTTCCGCAAACAGCACGACCGGCAGCTTCCATTCTTGTGCCAGCTGGAACATGCGGTCGGTCTTCTTATGATTCATCATGCCTTGCGTGCCCGCGAATACCGTGTAGTCGTACGACATCACCATGCAACGCGACTTCTGCTCATCGAACATCGCACCGTTGACGCTGCCAATGCCGGCGACCAGGCCGTCGGCGGGACTGATGGCGATCAATTCTTCCAGCGAACGCCGCCGCCGCTGGGCGGCGATCGCTAATGCGCCATATTCGATGAAGCTGTCTTCATCGCACAGGTCCGCAATATTCTCGCGGGCAGTACGCTGACCGGTCTTGCGTCGTCGCGCGACGGCGTCGGGTCGGCGTGCGTCCAGGCCTATTGCATGCCTTTCCTTTGCCTCGGCAAGATCGGCGCGCAGATGATCGAGATCCATGTCGACATCGTCCGCCGCCTGCGCATTATCGATGTCTGCCGGCTCGATATAGAGCATGGGTTGCTTGTGGAACAGGACGTCGCCTTTTTTCACAGCAATCTTTCGGACGAATCCGCTGATATCCGCCGTTGCGATGTGTTCCATCTTCATTGCTTCCAGTACGGCGATCTGCTGGCCTGCGTGGACGGTGTCCCCTTCGGCGACGTCGACCGCGACGACGGAGCCCTGCATTGGTGCGGCGACTGCCACCGTGCCGCTCGGCGCATTCACATTTGCAAGCCTATCCTGTTCAGCATGAACCTCGCTGTTCGCGCTATCGAAGTAAAGCTTTCGGTGATCCGTCGGATCGATAGCCAGCAATGCCGCCATCTGCTCTTCGACAAAGCGGGTGTATACCCGGTTGGCTTTCACGTCGGGATGGCTCAACAGATTTTGCAGGAAAGCGATGTTGGTGGTTACGCCGTCTATCCTGAACTCCGACAGGGCGTGATAGGCTTTGTTTAATGCATCTTCAAAGCGTGTCGTGCCGCTGCTGGTGATCTGTTTCGCCAGCAGTGAATCGAAATTCGGGCTCGTCACATAGCCGGTATAGCCAAACGTATCGATACGTATTCCCGGCCCCGATGGTGGCTCGAACGCGGTAATCCGGCCGCCGGACGGTATCGCATTGCCTTGTACATCCATGCTCTCCATGTTGATGCGCAACTGGATCGCGATGCCGCGCGGTGGAGGCACGTCTTTCTGGTTCAATCCCAGCATTGCCAGCGACTCGCCGCCGGCAATGCGCAGCTGGGTCTTGACCAGATCGATGCCGGTGACTTCTTCGGTGACGGTATGCTCGACCTGCAGGCGCGGGTTGGCTTCCATGAAAGTGAAACGCGCATCGTCGCCATCTTCCTGTGCATCCACCAGGAATTCAAACGTGCCAATGCCGCGATAGGCCACTGCACTTGCCAATCTGACGGCAGCATCGAGTATTCGTTGTCGCACGCCAGCCGATAGCGACGGGCTCGGCGCCATTTCGACCAGTTTCTGATGCCGCCTTTGCAGCGTGCATTCCCGTTCCCAGAGATGGCTGACCTGTCCGCTGCCGTCGCCGATGATCTGGACCTCTATGTGACGGGCTTTGCCAACCAGCTCTTCCGCATACAGTTTGCCATTGCCGAATGCAGCCAGCGCTTCGGACCGGCAACGCTCATACGCAGCTGCAAGATCGTCAGGATCGTAGACCGCACGCATGCCGCGTCCACCGCCGCCGGCAAGCGCCTTGATCATGATTGCGCCGCTGCTGCCGAGCGAAGCCATGAATGTCCGTATCTCGTCAAGCGAAGCCGCACCCTGCGTGCCGGCGACCACAGGTACCGATTCGCGCCGCGCCAGTTCACGCGCCTTGGCCTTATCGCCAAACAATTCCAGCACTTCGACGGAAGGGCCGACAAACAGCACGCCATGCTCGGCGCAGCGCCGCGCGAGTTCTGCGTTCTCGCTCAGGAAACCATACCCGGGATGGATGGCGTCGCAGTCATTGGCGCGTGCGGCCTCCACGATTTGCACAATATCGAGATAGACGCTTGCACCTTTTCCGCGCAAAGGATGGATCGCATCCGTCTTGCGCAAGTGAAGGGAATGCGCGTCGTCTTCGGAATAGACGGCGACGGTGCGAATGCCTGATTCGGCGGCGGCGCGTGCGATGCGAATGGCGATTTCGCCTCGGTTGGCGATAAGCAGGGAACGTATGGTCATCGGAAATTCACTTGAAAATTCAGGCGCCGGCCGGACGGCGCATCTTGCATTCGGTCGGCAGCGCGAGGTCTTTGCCATCCAGCACGGCCTCGGTCCGGAAACCATAGTTGGTTCCTTCGACCCCGAACTTGACTGTCTTGCCGTCTGCCGGAACTACCGTGGACACCGTTTGCGGCAAGAGCAGTTGATGGTCATCCTTGCGCATGGTGACGTCGCCGATGATCGAGGGATAAGTCATGCCTTCCAGTGCCAACGCGATCTTGAGCGGCGAAGTGGAGTTCGCCTTGTTGATCGCCGCGGCGACGATGCGCGGCGTCAGGTCCATGCGCGGCGCGAGAAAGGGCTTGTTGAAACGTTGCTTGTATGCCGCCGCGATAGGCGCGACCTTGGGACTGTCGACATTCTGATGCCATTCGCCAACCCAGGTCAGCTGCCCCAGTTTTGCCTGCGACACGGCGAACACCGAACCGGGCAGCGCGCCCGCACTGTGATTGACATACCGCAGGTTCATTCCGGCATCGGCAGCCGCCTTGATGAACAGATTGAGGTCGCCGCCCCAGTTTCCGGTAATGATCGTATCGGCGCCAGTGGCCTTGATCTTGGCGACATACGGCGAAAAATCCTTGACCTTGCCGATAGGATGAAAATCCTCGCCGACAAACTGCACGTCGGAGCGCGCGCCGGCCAACATTTCCTTGCCGAGTTTTGCCCAGACCCGGCCATGCGCATAATCCTGATTGAGCAGATAGACCTTCTTGATGTCCTGCTTTTCTTTCATGAAGCTGGTGAGCGCCTTCATCTTCATGGCGGTACTGGCTTCCGTCGTGAAATGCCAGAAGCTGCAGTTCTTCCCTGTCAGGTCGGGATCGATGGACGAATGGTTGACGATCAGGATCGCCTTATCGGGATTGCGGTCGTTATGCTTGTTCGCTGCCTCGACCATGGCGCCGACTGCCGATGATCCCGATCCGCCGGTGAACACCACGCGTGCACCGGCATCGATCGCGGCCTGCAACGCCGTCAGACTTTCCTGTGCTGATAGTTTGTTATCCAGCGTCATCAGGTCGAGCTTGACGCCATTCAGCACGCCGCCCTTGGCGTTGATGTCCTCCACCGCGAAGCGTATGTGCGACAGCATGAGTTCGCCGACATCGGCAAAGGGACCGCTTAGCGGATCGATGAACGCGACCTTGAGGGTTTCCTGCGCCGATGCGATCGGGCTGGTCAACGCACTGAATGCACCCAGTACGGCGATTGATATTCCCGCGATTGCCTTTCTCATGCCTGTCTCCTTGTCATTGTCATATGGATGGATTGCGGATGGCTCGGCCCGCATTGCGGCCACGACCGATCTTGCTTGCGGCGGATGCCGGCTGAGAATACGCGCCGGCGATTTTCATCAGAATGCGTGTGAGTTCTTTCACCATGTCTTCGGGACCGATGCGTCCGCCCGGCTTGTACCAGGTGTACATGAATCCCGCGATACTGCCTATGGAAAGGGCAGTCAGCTTGGCATCGTCGAAATCAAGCTCGCCGTCGTTGCGCGCCTGCTCCAGCAGCGCGCATAGCTCCTTGTAGAAACGGCGCGCCATGGTGCGCAGTTTTTTCATGAATGCCGGATCGAGTGCGCCGCCTTCGCGATAGGCAAATGTTCCGGATTTGAAATAGCTCACATTGGCGGCGGCAAACCGGTGCAAGCCTTCGCGAAGTTTATCGATAGCCGCGCGTTCGTCATCCGGTTTGAAATGCATCGCAGTCAGGCAGGCATGCGAAGCGCGCCAGCACAGGGTTTCGAAAATATCGCTCTTGCTCGAAAAATAGTAGTAAAGAAACGGCTTGGTCACGCCGAGTTCGCGGACAATGTCGGCTATCGTCGTGCCCGCATAGCCATTGCGGTAAAACAAATCTTCGGCTACCGCGAGGATATGCTCGCGCTTCTGGTCGTGCACGCTGATGGACCCTGATGACTCCGCACCTCTCGTCCGTATGCTTTCCGTCTTCATGATGATCTTGGATTACGCTCTATTTTTTGGTGTCGCCTGCAAGAATATACCAGCCGGTATAAAGTTTATACCGGCTGGTATATTATTTTTCGAGACGCAACTTCGGTTTGCGCGAAGTCAAAGTGCGCGGATAGCACCGGTTTCATGCTGATGCTCTGCAAAAGCACCACCCGAGGAGACAAGGAAGTGAATAGCATCCCCTACCTGCAAGAAGAAAAACCTTTGCATGAGTACCTGCGCCAGCATGCGCGCACCCAGCCGGACAAGCCCGCTTACATCTGGTACGGAAATACCTTGAGCTATGCGGAACTGGACCGGCTGAGCGACCGCTTCGCTGCCAGACTGCACGGACTCGGCGTGAAGCAGGGCGACCGCGTGGTGCTGTTCCTGCAGAACTGTCCGCAATATGCGATCGCACATTTCGGCATTCAAAAGCTCGGCGCCATCGTCAGCCCCTGCAGTCCGCTGTTCAAGAAACACGAGCTTGAATACCAGGTGGGCGACCTCGGCGCGGAAGTGATTGTCGCAGCCGACAATCTTTATCCCGTCGTGCAGGAAGTTCTGGATCGTACGCAGTTGCGGCATGTGTTTCTCACCAGTTATGGCGACTTTCTTCCGACCGAACCGACTATCGACGTGCCGTCCGAGATCAGGATTCCGAAGCAGCGTGTCGATGGCACGCTGGACCTGCTCGACGCCTTGCGGGAAGCAGTCGGAGAAGCGCCGAGCCCGGTGCTGGCAATGGACGATGTCGTGCTGATGACCTATACGTCGGGTACAACCGGCATGCCGAAGGGCGCGATGCTTACTTACCGCAACGCCTTGTTCAAGACCGCCGGCGCGACATATGCAGCCGGCGTCGACAGCAGCACGGTCACACTCGCGATTGCCCCGCTATATCACATTGCCGGGATGCTGATGGGCCTGAATGTGACGATCTATACCGGTGCTACTGCGGTGCTCATGTACCGTTTCGATCCCGCACCGGTGCTGCAGGCCATCGACCGCTATCAGATCAGCCACTGGTATAGCATCGCGCCGATGAATGTGGCGGTCATGCAGGTACCAGGCGCGGACAAATACAATCTGCGCTCGCTCAAGGTCAATCCCTGCACCAGTTTCGGCATTACATTGACTCAGGTGCTGGCCGACCAGTGGCGCGACTTTACTGGTGGCTGCCAGACATTTGAGGCCGCCTACGGATTGTCCGAAACCCATACCTGCGATACCTGCACGCCGCGTGACGCGATCAAATGGGGCACGCAGGGCAAACTGCTGCCGGGCGTCGAATGCCGTATCGTCGACCAGCAGAGCGGTGCGGCGCTGCCGTTCGGAGAGATGGGAGAAATTACGCTGCGCAGCGCGGGTAACTTCAAAGGCTACTGGAACAAGCCCGACGCAACCGCGGCAAGCTTGCGCGACGGCTGGGTGTACACCGGCGATATGGGGACGCTCGATGCCGATGGTTACCTGACATTCAGCGGCCGCTTCAAGGAAATGATCAAGGTCTCGGGCTACAGCGTGTTTCCCGAAGAAGTCGAGACTATTTTGATCAAGCATCCGGCTGTCAGACAGGCAGCGGTGATCGGCATTCCCGATCCGAACAAGGGAGAGGTGATCAAGGCTGTCATTGTGCGCAAGCCGGAAGCGTCAGCGACAACGGTGGAAGACATCATTGCCTGGAGCCGTGAACAGATGTCGGCATACAAAGTGCCGAAAACTGTCGAGTTTCGCGAAGAGTTGCCTGCGACAGGGACGGGTAAGGTGCTGCGCAGGTTGTTGAAGGATGGATAAGAGGCCATCGGGATAATTAGTGATTCACTTGGCCTCGCCGGCGTCGAGGGTGGATGGATCCTCGACTACTTCTGTCCGGGACGGCTGGTATCGTTGATGCAGTGGCGCGGTCATCAGGATTGGAGTACATAGGTCCCCGGCGCGTCGCACAGCGCCTTACCCATGCGGGGCGGCATGACCAGGTCCCCCGATCGCGCGGCCATCCAGTTTTCCCATTCCGGCCACCACGAATCCTCGTTGGACGGCGTGTTCGCATGCCAGATCTCCGGGTCGATATATGGCGCGTGATGCGCGCTGGTGCCGACCTGATAGCGGCGGTTGGGGTGTCCGGGCGGCGATACCACGCCGGCATTGTGCCCGCCGCTGGTCAGCAGGAAAGTGACGTCGGTATCGGTCAGCAGATGGATCTTGTACGCCGATCGCCAGGGTGCGACGTGATCGGTCAGCGTACCGACCGAAAAGATCGGCACTCGGATGTCGGTCAGTGCGATCGGCTGTCCGCTGACTTCATAACGGCCTTCAGCCAGCTTGTTTTCCAGGAAAAGATCGCGCAGATACTCGGTATGCATGCGATAGGGCATGCGTGTGGTATCGGTATTCCATGCCATCAGGTCGTTCACCGTTTCGGTCCGGCCGAGCAGGTACTGGTTCAGGCGTCGCGACCAGATCAGGTCATTGGACCGAAGAATGTGGAAGGCACCCGCCATCTGCTTACTGTCGAGGTAGCCTTTCTCCCACATGATCGATTCCAGCAGCGCGACCTGGCTTTCGTCGATGAACAGCGAAAGCTCGCCCGGCTCCTTGAAATCGACCTGCGAGGCAAACAGCGTCATGTTTGCGAGCCGCTGATCGCCATCGCGGGCCATCGTGGCCGCAGCAATCGACAGCAGCGTACCGCCAAGGCAGTAGCCGACCGCGCTGACGCGGGGCGCACCGGTGATGCTGCAGATCGCATTGACGGCGGCCATGACGCCGAGTTCGCGGTAGTCGTTCATGGAAAAGTCCCGGTCGTTCGCATGCGGGTTCTTCCATGAAATCATGAATACGGTGTAACCCTTGCCAACCAGATAGCGCACCAGCGAGTTATGCGGCGACAGGTCGAGGATGTAGTACTTCATGATCCATGCCGGTATGAACAGCACGGGAACCGCATGTACGGTCGGCGTGGTCGGCGTGTACTGGATCAGTTCAATGAGCCGGTTGCGGAACACCACGTTGCCCGGCGTAACCGCGAGCGTTTCTCCGACCTTGTATGGCTGCTCGGATGGTTTTCCGGTGATCTCTTCCTTCCAGTCGTTGATGGCATTGACGGCGCCGCGCCAGAAATTGAGGCCGCCGCTGCGTATGGTTTCATGCAGCACCACGGGATTGGTGATGGGAAAGTTGGATGGCGACAGCATGTCTAGCAGTTGCCGTGCGCCAAATGTAACTACATCTTCATGGTGACGCGACACGCCGCTGATATCCGTCGTGGCACGGTGCCACCATTGCTGCGTCATCAGAAACCCCTGATACGCAACATTGAACGGCCATTGTTGCCAAGTCGGATCGATAAAACGCTTGTCCTGAGGCAGCGGCCTGACGCCGGTGTCGTGCGCTTGACCGGCATGGCGCGCCAGATCCCAGCCGTATTCATTCCAGCGTCCGAGCTTGTTCCAGGCATCCAGCAGCAATTCTTCCTGCTTGGCAGGAGACAGATGCAAATGAATGATCCAGTCGACATAGGCCATCCAGATTGCGGCCGGCGAAATGCCGCCGGTGAATCGGCCTATCCCCGCCTGCAATACGCGGTCAAGATTCTTTCCGGCGTCCTCATGCCGTGGATGCGGGGAAGCTGGGATGCCGAGCCATCCACTGGCAAGTCTTTCCGGCGCCATCGACGCCGACTGTGTGGGATTGTCCATTGCATGCTTTTCGGAAGGAGAATGAACAAAGAATAGGCATGGGCTTGCCGGAAAAAACTGATCTGGATCAAGTGTGCCCGGAACTATCGAAATTAAGCGGTCGCTTTGACTGCCTTAATGAAAAGGAAGATGCATGCAGGCACCGCAAAAGTGGCTAGCCGCTATCGAGGATGTCGGCGTGGGGGGGGATTCTTCAGTGCGACATCAGCACCGGGACCGTCATCGACTTGAGCATGGTGCGCGTCGTCCCGCCCAGCAAAATTTCGCTGAAGCGGGAATGACCATAACCGCCCATTACAATCATGTCGACATCGACATCGGCCGCGAGCGATAGTAAGGCATTGCCGATATCGTCCTTCGTCGTTTCACGGGTGACCTCGACCTTGACGTCATGCCGCGCGAGAAAGAGCGCGATGTCATCGCCGGGCTGATCGCCATGCGTTTCGTCGTCGGGCTCTTGATCGAAAACCGCAATGTACACAATGTCGGCCTGCTGCAGTAGCGGAAGCGCATCGTTGACCGCGCGGGTGGCCGCCACGCTGCCGTCCCAGGCAATCATTATCTTGCGTCCCACGGTATTGAACTGTCCGGCAAAGGGAACAATCAGAACCGGCCTGCCGGAATTCATGACGACATACTCGGGAAAGTTCGGCAGTATCAGGGACGACCTGCCGTCCGGATCGAACTGACCGATCACCGTAAGGTCGCTGTAGCGTGCGCGCAGACTGATACCCATGTTGGGGGCATCATCGATCAGCGGCGATTCGTACGAGCGTACCTGAGCGTTGCGGGCGATGCGTTCAAAATTCTGCAAGCCCTCGCGAGCCCGTTCGCGCAGCAGATCCAGATGCACCATCAGATGGTCTGTAAGGTGAGGGTCTGCTTGGGTAAGGGCTCCGGATTGGTAAGCATACCGAGATATCCCAGTCATTGCGGCGCCAATCAGGTGGGCATTCTGCCGGGCCGCAATGCTTGCCGCGAGTTCCATGCGCTGCTCGGCCCGGCGTGATTTGTCGACATGCACGAGAATGGTTTTGTAAGCCATTTGAATGTCCTTTCAAGGATAAGCCGGCGTGCCGGTGGCGCGAAATCGGGCAGGGCACCGGTGCCATACAGGGGCCGTGGCAGCTGCGGTCTCCCGGTCTTGTTGTTGTGGTTCCTTGCAAGTTACCCATGCGGAAAAGGAAGGCATGAAATGCCTTCCCCAAGTACTCATCAGGCCAGTTGCGCCGCGTACTGTTCGAGATGCTGGTCCGTGCTGCCGAACTGCAGTTCGATGGCCATCAACCGCTTGAAGTAATGGCTGACATCGAGTTCATCGGTGACACCCATGCCGCCATGCAGTTGCACCGCCTGCTGGCCGACGAACCGGCACGCCTGTCCGATCACGACCTTGGCCGCCGACATCGCGCGCGCACGTGTGGCTGCATCGGTGTCGGTGCAACGCACCGCCGCCAGGTAACTCATGGAGCGCGCCTGTTCGATATGCAGCACCATGTCAGCCATTCTGTGCTGCAGGGCCTGGAACTTGCCGATGGGCTGGCCGAACTGCTTGCGGTTGCGTGCGTATTCGACTGTCGCCGCCAGCAGCTTGTCGAGTGCGCCGACCGCTTCGGCGCAGACGGCCGCCAGGCCGAAGTCCAATACCTCGGCAATCTTTGCTTCGCTATCCGCACCGCCGTCAAGCAGGGCGGTGGCGGGAACGAATACCTGATTGAGCCGCACATCGCTGGCACGCACGCCGTCGACAGTGTTGTAGGTGGTCTTGTCGAGACCGGGCGCATCGACAGGGACGCAGAAGACCGCGAGCGGACCGGTTTCATCGGCCTTGCCGATGCGGGCCGTGATCAGCAGCATATCGGCCGAACCGGCATGCGTGACGACGCACTTGTGGCCGGTCAGCAGATAGCCGTTGCCTACCGGCCAGGAACGCGTATCGATGGCAAGGCGGTCGAAACGTGTTTTGGGTTCATCGTGGGCAAGTACCACGATTTTTTCGCCGGCCGCCAATGCCGGCAGCCATTCCGCACGCTGCGCATCGTTGCCCAGCAGTGCCAGGGTTTTGGTAGCGAGTACCGCACAGGCGAGATAGGGTTCCAGCAGCAAGCCTTCGCCCACCGCATTCATCGCCAGCATATTGTCGATCGCGCTGCCGCCAAGGCCGCCGTCGGCTTCAGGCACATTCAACGACAGCAGGCCGATATCGGCCAGGCCTTGCCAGATCTCGCGGCTGAAACCGTCCGCCGATTTTTCCTTGATCTGGCGGCGCGCTTCGAATCCATAATCCTTGGCCACGAAACGTCGCGTGGTGTCGAGCAGCATCTGCTGTTCTTCGGTGAAGGTAAAGTCCATTTCTGCTCCTACAGGCCAAGGATCATCTGCGAGATGATGTTCTTTTGAATTTCATTCGAGCCGCCGTAGATCGACAGCTTGCGCATGTTCAGGTAGTTGGCCGCCAGCGGCGTCGCATAGAAGGGTCCGACTGCATCGCCCTGGTAACCGGCCGCCATCGCTTCCCGGCGCAGCGGCAAGGCATAGGTGCCGACCGCTTGCACCAGCGCTTCGGTGATCGCTTGCTGGATTTCCGTGCCCTTGATCTTGAGAATCGACGCTTCCGGACCCGGTGCGCGGCGTTCGGCTTCGGCCGAGAGGACGCGCAGGTTCGTGATTTCGAGCGCGGTCAAGTCGATTTCGATTTGCGCGATGCGTGACGCGAACATCGGATCTTCGATCAGCGGCTTGCGGTTCTTGGTTTCGAGCGAAGCAATGCGCTTCAGGCGCGCGATCTCGCGCTTGGCGATGCCGATGCCTGCGATATTGGTGCGCTCATGGCCGAGAAGGAATTTCGCATAGGTCCATCCGGCGTTTTCTTCGCCGACGAGGTTCTCGACTGGAACCCGTACATCTTCAAACCATACTTCGTTGACTTCATGCGCGCCATCCATCGTGATGATCGGGCGCACGGTAATGCCGGGCGTCTTCATGTCGATCAGGATGAAAGAAATGCCGCGCTGCGACTTGGCTTCGGTATCGGTGCGCACCAGGCAGAAAATCCAGTCCGCGTATTGACCTTGCGTGGTCCAGGTCTTTTGACCATTGACGACATAGTGATCGCCTTCGCGTACCGCGCGTGTCTTGACGGATGCAAGGTCGGAGCCGGCACCCGGTTCGGAATAACCTTGGCACCACCATTCTTCCGCAGCCAGAATCTTCGGCAGAAAACGTTCCTGCTGTGCCGGCGAGCCATATTGCATGATGACCGGCGCCACCATCTTCAGGCCGAATGGAATGGTGCGCGGAGCGCCTGCGGCAGCGCATTCTTCTTCAAAAATATACTGTTGCGTCGCGCTCCATCCGGGACCGCCGAAGTCCTTACGCCAGGAAGCGCCGCCCCAGCCTTTGGCGTGCAGGATCTTTTGCCAGCGTATGTAATCGTCGCTTTGCAGGATCAGGCCGTTCAGCACCTTGTGCTGGATATCCGGCGGAAGAGAGCTGGCGACAAACTCGCGCACTTCCTGGCGGAAGGCTAATTCTTCCGGAGTGAAATTCAGGTCCATTTGTTCCTCTTGTTACGGTTGGTGCGCTTGAGGGTGTAGGGGCAAGGGGCTCGCCGATTAAGGATTGACAAGGATTGACGTTTTTTGGCTTCTTGTTAAAACGCCGCAATGCCAGTCTGTTCGCGGCCCAGGATCAACGCATGAATGTCATGCGTACCTTCATAGGTGTTCACCACTTCCAGGTTCACCATGTGACGGATCACACCGAACTCGTCCGAGATCCCGTTCCCGCCCAGCATGTCGCGCGCCATCCGCGCCACGTCCAAGGCCTTGCCGCAGGAATTGCGCTTCATCATCGACGTGATCGCGACTGCCGCCGTGCCTTCATCCTTCATCCGCCCCAGCCGCAGACAACCCTGCAAACCCATCGTGATTTCGGTTTGCATGTCGGCCAGCTTTTTCTGGATCAGCTGGTTGGCTGCCAGCGGCTTGCCGAACTGCTTGCGGTCCAGCACGTACTGGCGTGCGGTATGCCAGCAGGCTTCGGCTGCACCCAAGGCACCCCAGGCAATGCCGTAACGGGCAGAATTGAGGCAGGTGAACGGTCCCTTTAGTCCACGCACTTCCGGAAACGCGTTTTCTTCCGGACAGAACACGTCATCCATCACGATTTCGCCAGTGATCGACGCACGCAAGCCAAACTTGCCTTCGATCTTGGGCGCCGACAATCCCTTCCAGCCTTTTTCCAATACGAAGCCGCGAATCGCACCTTCATCATCCTTGGCCCAGACCACGAACACATCGGCGATCGGGGAATTGGAAATCCACATCTTGCTGCCGGACAGGCTGTAACCGCCATTGACCTTCTTCGCCCGCGTGACCATGGAACCCGGATCGGAGCCATGATCGGGTTCGGTCAGGCCGAAGCAGCCTATCCATTCGCCGGTCGCCAGCTTGGGCAGGTATTTCTCCTTGGTCTGCTCATTGCCGAATTCAAAGATCGGCACCATCACCAGCGAGCTTTGCACGCTCATCATCGAGCGGTAGCCGGAATCGACGCGTTCGACTTCGCGCGCGATCAAGCCGTAGGACACATAGTTCAGGCCGGGACCGCCGTATTGCTCGGGAATGGTGGGGCCAAGCAAGCCGAGTTCGCCCATTTCGCGAAAGATCGCCGGATCGGTTTTTTCATGGCGGAAGGCTTCGAGCACGCGCGGCTGCAGCTTGTCCTGGCAGTAGGCTGCGGCGGCATCGCGCACCATGCGCTCGTCATTGTTCAACTGCTGGTCCAGCAGCAACGGATCGTCCCAATGGAATTGCACTTTGCTAGTCATGTCTGTCTCCGGATTTAAACTTTTTCAATGACGACGGCCAGGCCTTGACCAACGCCGATACACAGGCTGACCACGGCGTAGCGGCCATTGCGGCGCGCCAGTTCGCGGCTGGCGCTCAAGGCCAGACGCGCGCCCGATGCGCCTAGCGGGTGGCCGATCGCGATCGCGCCGCCGTTCGGATTGACGCGGCTATCGTTGAAGTCGATGTCCAGCATCTTCAGGCAACCGAGCACCTGGCTGGCGAAGGCTTCGTTGATTTCGATGATGTCCATGTCGGCCAGCGTCAGCTTGGCGCGCTCCAGCGCCTTGCGAATCGCGAACACGGGACCGATGCCCATTACGCGTGGCTCCACTCCAGCGACAGCGGCCGACAGGATGCGCACCATCGGCGCCTTGCCGGCCTTTTCTCCGATTGCGCGGCTGCCGATCAGCAATGCGGCCGCGCCGTCATTGATGCCCGATGCATTACCCGCGGTGACCACGCCGCCTTCGAACAGCGGTTTGAGCTTTTCGAGCGTGGCGCCAGTGGTTTCGGGACGCGGATGCTCATCCTTGTCGACTATTACCGGCGGGGTCTTGCGGCCGGTCGGTACGCTGATCGGATGAATTTCGCCGGCATAGAAACCGTCTTGCAATGCGGCGTGATATTTCATCTGCGAGGCGAGGGCGAAAGCATCGGCCTGTTCACGCGTGATGCCGCAATCGCGGGCGACGTTGTCGCCGGTTTCCGGCATCGTGTGTCCACCATACTCCTTGGTGACTTTCGGATTGGGAAAGCGAGCGCCTATCGTGGTGTCGAATACCTTGAAGTCGCGGCTGAAGGCAGACTCGGATTTGGCGACGACGAAAGGCGCGCGGCTCATGCTTTCAACGCCGCCGGCCAGATAGAGTTCGCCTTCGCCGCAGGTGACCGCGCGTGCTGCGTCCATGATCGCGGCCAGGCCGCTGGCGCACAGGCGGTTCACGGTCTGGCCGCCTATCGTTACCGGCAGGCCCGCTGCCAGCAATGCATTGCGCGCCACATTGCGCGAGTCTTCGCCGGCCTGATTGGTATCGCCGAGGATTACATCTTCGATCTGTTCCGGCTGCCAAGGATTGCGTGCGACGACTGCGCGCATGATTTCGGCAACCAGGTCGTCCGGGCGGACAGCGGCCAGTGCGCCGCCGTGGCGGCCGATGGGCGAACGCAGCCCGTCATAGATATACGCGTCGAGCATGGATCAGATCTCCTTGTGATGTAGTGAAAGGCCGAGCAGCGCGCGACGCTGCAGCCAGGGGCTGGGCCGATAACGGCTGTCGCCGGTCTGCTGTTCAAGATTTTTCAGGATGGTGAGTACGGTTTTCGGGCCGATCTGGTCGCCCCAGGCCAGCGGCCCCAATGGATAACCGAGCCCCAGCGTGACGGCCCGGTCGATGTCTTGCGGATCGGCGATGCCGTGCTGCGCGATTTCGCAGGCAATGTTGACGATATGTGCGACTACGCGCTGCGTCACCAGGCCGGCGCTGTCGCGGATCACGCTGACCGGCGTGCCGGTTGCGCCAAACAGGCCGCAAGCCTTTGCCAGCGCGTCGGCACTGGTTGCCGGTGTCGTCATTACCACGCGGCGGCGGCTCAGATCGAGCAGGCTTTCGACGCCGACGGTGCGGCTGGCGTCGAGGTTTTCGCGGATGCAGCAGATGGTCGCGTCTTCGCCTAGTGGAGTGACGATGCATAGCGCCGTATCGCCGGGGCGTGCACCCGATTCCATCGGCACGCCGGCGGCTGCAACCAGGACTGCGATGCGTTCGGCGAGTTCGGGACGTTCCTGGCTCAGCCATACGCTCGATGGCATCGCAGTCGGCTGCACTGCTTCGGCGATTGCTTCCTTCTTGCCATCGACGCCATAACGATAGAAGCCATGGCCGACTTTCTTGCCGAGTGCGCCGGCGGTCAGCATCTGGCGCGTATGCACCTGGGGGCGGAAACGCGGCTCTTCGTAGTACTGGTGGTAAATCGACTCCATCACCGGGTGTGACACGTCCAGCCCGGTCAGGTCAAGCAATTCGCAGGGCCCGAGACGGAAGCCGGCGGTGTCGCGCAGGATATTGTCGAGCGTCGGGACCGAAGCCACCCCCTCGGCCAGCAAGCGCAGGCCTTCGGTGCTGTAACCGCGGCCGGCATGGTTCACGATGAAACCCGGCGTATCCTTGGCGCGTACGGCGGCATGGCCCCAGCGCTTGCCAAGTGCGAGCAGGTAATCGACAACCACCGCGTCGGTCAGAAAACCGCCGATCACTTCGACGATCTTCATCAGCGGTACAGGATTAAAGAAATGAAACCCGGCCACGCGTTCAGGCCGCTTCAGCCCCGCTGCGATGGCTGTGACCGGCAACGAAGAGGTGTTTGTCGCAAGGATCGCATCGTCGGCAACGATGCCTTCCAAGATGCCGAACAGCGATTTCTTTGCGGTCAGATCTTCAACGATAGCCTCGACCACGACATGACAGCCAGCCAGGCCTTCGAGCGAGGTGCAAGCCTGGAGGCGGTCTGCGGCCGCCGCTGCCGCATCGGCGGCAAGCTTTCCTTTTTCGACCAGCTTGTTGAAGGTGCCGATCAGTTCGTCGCGCGCAACGCTTGACGCACCTTCGCGGCTATCGGTAAGGCGCACCTGGGCGCCGGATAGCACGGCGATTTGTGCGATACCGCGTCCCATTACACCGCATCCGACCAGACCGATTATCAGATCAGAGGAAGTCGGTTCGGGGCGCATTCCAGTTTGCATGCCAGGCTCCTGATGATGGTGCTGCAATGATTTTTGATCAAGGTTCTGCAGTGCAGAAGAATAATACTTAAAATGGAACTGTATTGCTTTGCTTTTACCATGTCAAGACGTCGATCTTTGAATTGGTAGGCATCATTCTCTTTAACAAAGTACGTACTTCTTTTGTATTAGCCTTATTTATGCGACGATAGATACTATATAAACTGCATAGCGGAATATTATTCTGCATAATGGGCGCCAGAATCGATGGCGGATCATCGAGACAATGAACACTTAAGTAAGGAGACTTCATGGATCACCTGCTGAATCTGGCACAGGGAAGTTGCCGTATTCATAAGGTCTTCGAAACTTGGACAGCGAAACATGGCAGTAAGCTCGCGCTGGTCGATGACAAGTTCTCGATTAAATACGGAGACCTGGGCGCGTCCGTCGAAGCGGTTGCACATGAGCTGGAGCAGTCGGGCGTGCGCGCCGGCGACCGCGTATTACTGGTCAGCGAGAACTGCGTCGTGCTCGCGGTAAGCATATTGGCGGTTAGCCTGCTGGACGCATGGTCTGCCACCGTCAATGCCCGTCTTTCCCCGCGCGAGATCGAGAATTTCCTTACGCATTCCGGTGCGCGCCGGGCGCTTTACTTCAGCGATGTATCGCCGCAGGCGAAAGCACACGGCATACAGCAGGGCGCTGTAAACGTCGACTGGCCGGGCGTAGGCGAACTGATGATCGGTCCGCTGAATGAAGCGGCCGTGCCGGAGCCGGTGGAAACCGACGGCAGCAGGCAGGTGGCGGCGATGGTCTATACATCCGGTACCACCGGTGCACCGAAAGCGGTGATGTTGACTCACGCCAATCTCCTCTTTATAGGGGCCAATGGCTGTCGCATGAGAAAAATCGCGCCCGAGGATGTGGTGTACGGCGTGCTGCCGCTTTCCCATGTGTATGGCTTGTCGTCCTTGCTGATGGCCTCGCTGCTGGGGGGAGCGGCATTGCATCTGGTGCCGCGCTACCAGCCGGATGTATTGGCGCATGCCCTTGAAAACGACGGGATCACAATCCTGCATGGCGCTCCCGCCATGTACGCCAAGCTGCTGGAATGGAGCGAGCGCGAGGGCAAGTTGCTGAGAGCACCTGCGCTTCGGGTTGCACAATCCGGCGGGGCGCCGCTGACCTTGCCGCTCAAGCAGGTATTTGAATCTACATTCGGCTTGAGCTTGCAGAATGGATATGGCATGACGGAAGCGTCTCCTTCAATTTGCCAGACCAGACTGGACTTGCCCCGCAAGGATTGTTCGGTCGGACCGCCGATTCCAGGAATTGAAATCCGGGTGCAGGGCGCAGAAGATAGTGCAGAAGGCGTCGGCGAGCTGTGGGTACGCGGTCCGAACGTGATGAAGGGTTATTACCGCGCGCCGGAACTGACGGCGGAAGCAATCACCAGTGATGGCTGGCTGCGTACCGGCGATCTGGCCCGGCTCGAACCGGACGGCACGGTCTCCATCGTCGGCCGCAGCAAGGAATTGATCATACGGTCGGGCTTCAATGTGTACCCGATTGAAGTCGAGCAGGTATTGAATGCCTTTCCGGAAGTCGTGCAATCGGCGGTGGTTGGCCGGCAGGTCGAAGGCAACGAGGAAGTGGTTGCCTTCATTGAATGTACAAAGGGAATGGGGATTGACCTGCAGGCTTTGCGCGTGCATCTTCAGGCCAACCTTTCACCCTACAAGATGCCTTCCGAGATCGTGGTGCTGGACCAGTTGCCGGCTGCAGCCACCGGCAAGATCCTAAAAAAGGAGTTGCAGGACCGCGCAGCACGCAAAGTGATTTGAAGAGATGGAAAAGTGGGAGCGAATTTTGCGTTCGCTGCAAAAGTTGTCGGATAATGCCGGCATACAACGACGACGGTGGCCCTAGCCCGTTGGAGCGGCAGGCCCGGATCTCGGCGCTGCCCGCAGCAACGGCATTCAGCCACTGTCCTGCCTGTCGCCGGCCGGCGCAGGTGTGCTTAAACGGAAATGCAGCTCATGACGGATGACATCGGCGAAAACGACGCCCCGGCAACCAAACAATCCAAACAATCGAATGCCAAGGAGGACAGGCATTTCGTGACCGCCCTGGCGCGCGGCCTTGAACTTCTTTCCTGCTTCCGCTCGGGCGAAAAAATGCTCGGCAACCAGGAACTCGCGGATCGTGCGCGGCTGCCGAAGTCGACCGTATCTCGCCTTACCTATACGCTGACCAAGCTCGGCTACCTGCAGTACGACGACGAAGTCGGCAAATACCGCCTTGGCACGGCCAGTCTTGCGCTCGGCAGCGCAATGCTGTCGAAGCTCGATATCAGGCAGCATGCGCGGCCGTACATGCAGGAACTGGCCGAATTTTCCCATGCGACCGTATCGCTGGGAATGCGTGATCGCCTCAGTATGATTTACATCGAGAACTGCCGTAGCCAGGCGGCACTGACCTTGCGGCTGGACGTCGGAGCACGCATTCCCATCGCGCTGACTGCGATGGGACGCGCGTATCTTGCGGAAACGTCCAATACCGAGCGTAACGATATCCTGGAGCGTGTGCGTGAACTGGATGAAACGAAGTGGCCGACGATCCACGACGGCGTCATGAAGTCGGTCGAGGAATATCACCGTCTCGGCTGTTGCACCTCGTTCGGCGACTGGCAGCGCGATGTCAACGCGATTGCGGTCGCGTTTCAGCCCACTAATGGTTCCTCCATTCTTAGTATCAATTGCGGCGGACCGGCATTCACGCTGTCTCCTGAATTTTTGCTCAATGAGGTCAAGCCGCGCCTGCTTGACATGGTCGAACGTTTACGTCGTCTGTAAAACGACCTATCGACATGTCGAGCAGCAAGTTCCATGTCTCTGTGCGAGGCGGCTCTTAATCTACAGATACGCTTGCAGTGAATCTTTTCATTCACGGCCTTTCCTCGCCTCACACCTGAATTTTATTTGTCCTAAGTTGTTTCTTTCCCGGCTTTCTCTGGCGTAACCGTTGCTATAGTGAAATTTCGAATGTGCGCTTGTGCGGATTCGACATCAATGCGACTGTCTGGTCGGAGAAAAAAGCATGAACTTGCATACCCTGCGCACGCTGCGCATAGGCACACGACTCGCTGCCGGTTTCGGTATCATCCTCACCATGTTGATGGCGGTATTGATTGCGGATACCGCCATCAGCGGTAACAACCGTGCCGCCATGATTGCCAGTCTTGAAATCAGCAATCAGAAGAGCACACTGGCCAATACTGTGAAGAGCAACTTGCTGGAGGGCGGCATCGCCATGCGCAACATCGGCTTGCAAACCGAACTGGCGGCAATGAAAAAAGAAGAAGAAAAGGTCAGGGCGCTACGTCGGCAATTCATCGAAGCGCGCGACCTGCTGGCCCAGCTCGGGCTCACGGAAGCCGAGAAAAAAATTCTTGGCGATATCACTGCACTGGAGCAGCAGACCGATGCACCCTTCAAGGAAGCGATCCGTCTGATCGCGGCGTTCAACAGCGAAGACGCAATCAAGCTGATTGCTACCCAGATCGACCCGCTCAATCAAAAAGCCTTGGTTGAAATCAACAAGCTGGTCGCAATTCAGCAGGTGGAAACCGGCCACGTGCTGCAGTCCGCTGTCGATGCCGGCCGTCAATTGACATTTATCCTGTTCATCATCGGCGCGATTGCCGTCGCTGTCGGTAGCCTGCTTGCATGGACGCTGACCAGAAGCATTACCCATCCATTGCGCGAAGCGGTAGGAGTGGCCAGGCGGGTTGCTGCGGGCGAACTCGCCTCGCGGGTGACGGTAAGCGGCAAGGATGAGGTCGGGGAACTGCTCGAAGCACTGCGCGATATGAACGATGGCTTGCAGCGTATTGTTGGCGAGGTGCGTCTGGGGACGGATTCGATCACGGTGGCATCGCAGGAAATCGCAGTCGGAAACAGCGACTTGTCCTCACGCACCGAGATTCAGGCCGGCGCCCTGCAGGAGACGGCAGGCTCGATGGAGCAGCTGACCTCGGCCGTTAAGCAGAATGCCGAACATGCTCAGGAAGCCAACCGCCTGGTTACATCGGCATCGGAAGTCGCCGTCAAGGGCGGCGGCATCGTCAGCGGCGTAGTCGACACCATGGGTTCGATCAAGGAGAGTTCGCGCCGGATCGTCGACATTATCGGCGTAATCGACGGTATCGCTTTTCAGACCAATATCCTGGCGCTCAATGCTGCCGTGGAAGCGGCGCGCGCCGGCGAGCAGGGACGAGGCTTTGCGGTGGTTGCCGCCGAAGTGCGCAGCCTGGCACAGCGATCCGCTGACGCGGCGAAGGAAATCAAATCCCTGATCGGCGATTCGGTGGAAAAAGTGGATGCCGGCGGGAAGCTGGTTGATCAGGCTGGGCGTACCATGGAGGAGATTGTCGCCGCCGTCATGCATGTCGCCAACATCATGCAGCAAATCACTTCCGCAAGTACCGAACAGAGCCGGGACATCGAAGAAGTCAACCGCGCAATCAGCCAGATGGATGAAATGACCCAGCAAAATGCAGCGCTGGTCGAGGAAGCCGCAGCAGCTGCGCAAAGTATGCAGGACCAGGCGTCCAGCCTTGCGCGCGCCGTGTCGGTTTTCAAGACGAAGGGCATGGATGAACCTGATATCGCTGCACTTGACACCGACATCCATACCGCTTTGCCGGGCGCAGCAACAGCCACCTCGATGTTTCAAATTGGTGCATGAACCAATTCGGCGCATGATTCGCATGCCTCATTAACGTAATTCCAGCTACAGCCCATGCCATCGGCATGGGCTGTATTTTTTTGGCAAGGACGGCCCGAAAATTGCTATATTGGAAAACTTCATGACAAGGTGTTTGTTGACGTTCGGAAACTTGCGGTGTTGCCGAAGACGGAATTCACTTGAGCCAGATCAATCAACATGATGTATCTCAAGGATAAGATGACATCGTGAATCTTTTAGCAATTCGCATGCCGTGCCACGTCATGAAATCAGGCCGGGCATTTTTTAGAAACGTTAGTCTATTGAGGAGTTGCAATGAGTGAGGTCGTCATCGTCGCTGCGGGGCGCACAGCCGTAGGTAAATTCGGTGGATCGCTGGCAAAAGTCGCCGCAGCCGATCTGGGTGCGCATGTCATCAAGAATCTGCTCGCCAAAAGCGGCATCGCCCCCGAGATGATTAGTGAAGTGATCATGGGCCAGGTACTGACCGCCGGTGTCGGCCAGAATCCAGCGCGCCAGGCGGTTATCAAGGCCGGTTTGCCAGACATGGTGCCGGGCATGACGATCAACAAGGTATGCGGCAGCGGCCTGAAGGCTACCCATCTGGCGGCGCAAGCCATCATGTGCGGCGACTCGGAAATCGTAATCGCCGGCGGCCAGGAAAACATGAGCGCTTCGCCTCACGTGCTGAACAATTCCCGTGACGGCTTCCGCATGGGCGACGCCAAGCTGATCGATACCATGATCGTCGACGGTCTGTGGGATGTCTATAACCAGTACCACATGGGTATTACCGCGGAAAACGTCGCCAAGAAATATGGCGTGTCGCGTCAGGAGCAGGACGAGTTTGCGGTCGCTTCGCAAAACAAGGCGGAAGCGGCGCAAAAGGCCGGCAAATTCAAAGATGAAATCATTCCGCTGGAAATCCCGTCGAAAAAGGGCGCCGTCGTTTTCGATACGGACGAATTCATCAAGGCTGGCGTCACGCTGGATGCATTGGGCAGCCTGCGTCCTGCTTTTGCCAAGGATGGCACCGTCACCGCCGGCAATGCTTCGGGCCTCAATGACGGCGCTGCGGCCGTGATCATGATGTCGGCGCAGAAAGCCGATCAGCTTGGGCTCAAGCCTCTTGCGCGCATCAAGGCATATGCTTCCGCCGGCGTCGATCCGACCATCATGGGCATGGGCCCGGTACCGGCTTCGCAGCTCTGCCTCCGGAAGGCCGGCTGGACACATGAAGACCTGGACCTGATGGAAATCAACGAAGCTTTTGCCGCGCAAGCCATTGGCGTCAACAAGGAAATGGGCTGGGATACCAGCAAGATCAACGTCAACGGCGGCGCCATCGCAATCGGCCATCCGATCGGTGCATCCGGCTGCCGCATTCTGGTCAGCCTTATTCATGAAATGATTCGACGCGATGCGCGGCGCGGTCTGGCCAGTCTGTGTATCGGCGGCGGCATGGGTGTGGCCTTGGCCATAGAGCGTTAAAGCGTTCGGTCTGGCCGCTTAGTCGAAGCCGAGTTTGATTGCGGCGCTCGACAAAAGGAGCTGCAACGCGGTGCCGGAGTTAAGGCGGCCGGCATCGCCGAAGCATATGTAGGTAGGTAAAACAGGCATTGCTGTTGGGTAGTACTTCACTGACATACAACGAAGAGAGAGAACACATGGCACGAGTTGCATTGGTTACAGGTGGTATGGGCGGACTGGGAGAGGCAATCTGCATTAAGATGGCCGCGCTCGGTTACCAGGTTGTCACAACTTATTCTCCAGGCAATACGAAGGCTGCCGACTGGCTGGCCTCGATGGAATCGCATGGCTACAAGTTCCGCGCCTATCCTTGCGATGTATCGGACTATGATTCGGCAGTTACCTGCATAGCAACGATCACCGAAGAAATCGGTCCAGTCGATGTGCTGGTGAACAATGCCGGCATCACGCGCGACATGACGTTCAAGAAAATGGATAAGGTCAATTGGGATGCGGTGATGAAGACCAACCTTGATTCCGTCTTCAACATGACCAAGCCGGTGTGCGATGGCATGCTCGATCGCGGCTGGGGCCGGGTCATCAATATTTCATCGGTCAACGGACAAAAAGGCGCGTTCGGACAGACCAACTATTCCGCTGCCAAGGCCGGCATGCACGGTTTCACCAAGGCACTGGCGCTTGAAGTGGCCCGTAAAGGTGTCACCGTCAATACGATTTCCCCCGGCTATATCGGGACCAAGATGGTAATGGCAATTCCGTCGGAAGTGCTTGAAAGCAAAATCATCCCGCAGATTCCGATGGGCCGCCTTGGCAAACCGGAAGAAGTGGCCGGATTGGTCGCTTATCTGGCTTCCGATGAGGCAGCTTTCCTGACAGGCGCCAATATCGCCATCAACGGCGGGCAACATATGTCCTGATTGTTCAAGCCTGTCGACGTACCGGGCAGTACGCGTCGACAGGTTTTCAGGTCTTGAAGAACGGATCGTCTCTTGCGAGCGATCCGTTTTTTTATGACTCTTCGGGAATAGCTTCCTTGTCAACCAGTGCCTGCAGCAATTCGATCAAGGTCGGCATGGCGACATAGCCAGCGGTTACCATGTCCAGCTTTCCGTCGCGTTCCAGCACCAGGGTGGGAAAGCCTGTGATACCCCAGCGCTTGGTTTGCTCAAAGTCCTGATAGGTCGCCATCACCGCCGCTTCCGATTTCAAGGTCACGAGAAACGACGCTTCGTTGGTCGGCACGCCCGCTTGAGTGAGCACCGCTGAAGCGACCGATGCCAGCACTGCATCCTGGGTGACATCCTTGCCTTCGGCATAAAACGCATGCTGGATCGCATGAAACACTGCAAGGGCGGCTTGCGGGGCAAGCATGCGTGCCGCCACGACCGCCCGGCATGCCGGCTCGGTGTTGTAGACAAAGCTTTTTTCATCCAGCGCGGCAGTATCGGCAAAGGGAAGGCCGGTACGTTCGCCGATCTGTTTCCAGTGTCCGCGCACGCTGGTCCTGAGCGCGTCATCCATCGTTTCGGTGGTATAGGCCCGCAAACCGCCAACCACGATATTGACTGGCAGGCCGGGCAAGCCCTCCAGCAACGCGGTCAGTTCAGGTCCGAATCCATAGCACCAGGAGCACATCGGATCCGCGATATAAAGGAGGCTTGGCATGGAAGGCTTTCTTGATCTGAGTCAGTCGGTTTTATGGGGATGGTCCGATACTAGCCGATGCCTGTCGCGCTGCTTACCGCGAGCATCGCCGGATTTCCCGGCCTTTTCTGGAAATAAATGCCGACAATTCTCACGGCCTGAACTTACGCGACGGATAAGGCTCTATCGACGAGGATAGTTTGTAAAGCGTCAAGGCCTGCAGGCCGGTTGCCTGGCATTCCCTGTTTATTTGCATATTCGGTTCTAAACTGGGTTATTCAGAGGTACTTTCTCGGAGAGGTTTATGCGTAGCGATTACATCCGGCGGTTCGATCCTGAAATTGATGAGGGGCATGAAAAATTGCGCAGGGACATCATGCGAACAATTGAAGCTCACGGCGCCAAGACGATTTCGGATTTGCCGGACATGACGGAAGGTGAACGCGCAAAATGGGTCTTCTGGAACCTGCATGAGAACCTTGATGAATTTCGCAAGCTCGAACCGACGCTGATCGGACAGGTGATGTGCACCCAGCTTACTGTCACCGATGGCCTGTCGATGGCAAGCGAAAAAATGAGCATGGAAAAAAGGATTGCACTGACCTGTCGCTGGCATGTGCGGCTGGCCTATACCTCGTATCAGAACGAAGAAGCCTATCAGATCGGCGAAGGTTCCGTCGACCTGACGGTTGCCAACACCATACCGACCGATCCGCCGCTGCAGAAGAATCAGAAGGCCTACATGGATTCGGATAATTCGCTTTACCCGAATCAGCTTTACCTTTATGGCTGGGTCACGGAACCGATCTGGAACGAGATCAAGAACCACCTGTATTCTCCAACGCCTAACTGCCATACCGACCTGATCTTGCGCGATAACTGCCTGTTCCCGGTGAAGGCCGGCTTCGGCTTCGTGGCCGGACCGCCCGGATCGATCGGCATCACGAATCTTGAATTTTGCGTATCGTCGCATTCGGCGGAACGCCGCTCCAATCGGCGCACCGAAACCCTTCAGCGTTAAGGCGCCAAGCGACCTTTCACCAGCAGCGCCAACGTGCGTACGGCCAGCCAGACTATGACTGCCGTTGCGAAGGCCAGGGAAAGCGCCCCGATCCATTGGGGCAGGGCGCTGCGCTGCACCACTTCGAGCACCGTACTTGCCAGCGCGGCAAGCGGAAATGAAAACGACCAGAATCCGATTGAAAAGGGCGCGCCGCTCCACCAGCGAAAGCGCGCCATCACAGTCGCGAACGGCATCACGGCAACGCCCAGGCCAACGATAAGCACATCGCCCGGTAGCGAAGGCCATACCATCGATGCCGCCAGCGTCGCGATGACCGGCGGTGCAAGCTCGATACCGATTGTGGGCCGCACCGCTTCCGGCATGCGTCCCTCGAACAGCTGGGTCAAAACCCGCGCTTCAAGCACGCTCCAGCCGGACAAGCCTATCCCGAACAGTATGACTGCCCAGCCATGCAGACGCAGGCTTGCCAAAGCCATGCTGCCGACCAGTGCGCCGCCGACGATCGGTAGATACAGTGCCGGAGTAATGGCGTTGCGCGGCAGCTGCCCGGTAGCCAGAACCGAAATCACACGCCATCCGATCAACGCGTCGAGCGCCAGTGCGGCGAGCACGAGCACGAGCCAGACGCCTTGATCCGGGCGACTGAACAGAACGACAGCAAGCAGTATGGAAATTGGAATCAGGGCCTGCAGAGAACCTTGCACGGGATGTCTTGCTTCCTGCAGAACTGCCTGCGGATAGCGCTTGCATTTGCAGGCATAGAGCAGCAGCGAAAGTATCCATGTCGCGGCCGCAACCCAGAGCAGCAGTTCACTTGCTTTGGCCGCGATTTCCCAACCCGATGCCGCCGCTCTCTGCCAGGCTCCCGTAAGGCCGAACAGTCCGACCGAAATTCCAAACAGGCCGGCTGGCAGCCGTTCAAGCCATGATCTGCTCTGCGGTTGCTGCCCGGTGCCAAACAGGTAGTACAGTCGTGCGCGCGGTGGGTCTTTGTCCATGGTGTGTTGAAATGACAGGCATCATTGTTGCTGTATCTGCGCACGCGACAAGTCATCGCCTTACCTCTTAACTGCGGCGCGGTCTACTTCATATTAGCGGATTTGGGCTCGATATGACTGAGCGCTGCTGCCATCATTAATGGGCAAAGGACGACAGCATGGCGACTTCATAGTTCCTTGTTCAGTCGTTAAATTTCACGAAAATGCTTGTATTTACCGGCTTTCCTGCGTTGCACAAAAACATGCTTGTACTTCGTCCCAAGCACCTCTAGAATAGCCCGTGTTGCTGCGCAACATAGCGTGGGCACCCGCCTACTTTGCTGCTTCTGCAGCCCACTCAATGGAGTTGCCATGTTTCCGATGCAAGACACCTTTGCCCAAGCCGCCAAGACCGCTCTCGAAAATAATATGAATCTGTATCTGACGCTGACCGGCAAAACGCTGGAAAGCGTTGAAAAGCTCGTCACGCTGAACATGACCGCGGTCAAGGCATCGATGGAAGAATCGTCGGCTGCTGCACGTCAGGTCCTGACGGCCCAAAACCCGCAAGAATTCATGGCGCTGGTCGGCGCTCAGGCCAAACCAACCCTTGCCAAGGCAATGGCGTATAACGGCCACCTCGCAAACATCGCCAGTAGCACCCAGGCGGAATTTGCCAAGGCTACGGAAGAGCAGTTCGCACAGGCAAGCCGTCGCATGACAGAACTGGTCGACGAAGCCGCAAAGAATGCGCCTCCGGGATCGGAGAATGTCGTCGCTTTGGTCAAGACCGCATTCGGCAATGCCAGCGCGGGCTATGAACAGATCAACAAGACGGCCAAGCAGGCGGTACAGGCATTCGAGACCAATCTTACAAGCGTTACCAATCAGTTCAACCCCGCCGGCACGCAGGCTGCGGGCTAAACGCGCGGATTTGCAAGTTGCATTTGCGGACGTGAGTCCGATGAAAAGCCAGCGAAGCGCCATGCGCCGCGCTGGCTTTTTTTACTTCGGCAGACCGTGGAAGCGCGGCGCATAATTTTCCGGCTCTATGCGAAGCGCATTCGTCAGGAACGAGATCGTATGGTAATAACCAGTCAGGCAGATCAGCTCGAGCAATTGTTCCGTCGTGTAGCTGTCTTCCAGCGCTTGCCATAATTCATCCGGTACATTTGCAGCATCGTGCAGGGCATCGACCAGACGTATCAACAACTCCTCGTTCGTCGACCATCCCGCTGTCCTGATATCGCCTTCCACCCGCGTGGCGGCAATTTCCTGTTCGGTCAGGCCGACCGCGCTCGCAAAGAATGCGACATGCACACCCCATTCATATTCCGACTGACAACGCGCGCAACTGCGCAGGATCACCAATTCGCGCTGGCGCAGTGTGAGGGAACCGGCATCGAGCAGGCTGCCTGCAAACATCCGTTGCAGGATGCGGGGAGAGCGCGCCATGGTGCGAAACAGATTTAACGGTTGCTTGCCGGGCGGAGTAATGCGAGCGAAGGCTTCGGAAACGGCTTGCTCGTAAGGCGCCACTGCCGGCGCAACGCGCTGGGTTGCTGCAATTGATTCCATCAGGTTCTCCATTAGTAGTAGATGCGATGCATTCCACTCGACGGAATGCTACGTTTACTGTAGCATATTGCTACGTAAAGTGTAGTGAGGGGAGAATGTCGTTGCCAGTATCAGGAAAGCCGGTTCGCGGCTCACGGACGGGAAGGCCGGTCATGGCCTTGCTCGATATGCTAGGTCGTCGTTGGGTGCTGCGGATACTGTGGGAACTCAGGGAAGACTCGCTGACTTTCCGCGAGTTGCGGGAACATTGCGACGCAATGTCGCCAACCGTGCTTAATCAGCGTTTGCGCGAGTTGCGCGATGCGGGAATCGTTGTGCTCAATGAGCCAGCGGGTTATGCCTTGGCTTCGTCCGGCAGGCAATTGCTGGAAGCCCTTATGCCATTGCAGCGTTGGGCAGAGCAATGGCAGGGAACGATTGCCGCACAGGAACAGACCAAAGTTCTGGTGGAGGAAAACGATGCGTCAACCGCAGTCAAAACACCGGGCAAGGCAAAGCCCGGTGCCAAAGCTAAGCGGCGACTACCTTGATCCTTACGTTGCCCAGCGTGACGACTTGACCGGGGCGTATCTTGCAGGTCTTGCGGGATTCGACTTTGCCGTCGACCGACACTTCGCCGCTGGCAACGAGCGCTTTGCCGGCGCCGCCGCTATCGACGATGCCGACCAGTTTCAGCAATTGATTAAGTTCGACGTATTCGCCATCGACCGCAAACTCAAGCGACTGAACCCGGCTCATTGCTGCACCGCCAGAGTCTGTGCCGCCTTATCGAGCCACACTGACAGATTCGCCTGCAAATCTTCCTGACTGAAAGAACAGCTTTCTTCAGTAAACAAGCTACCGGCTTCCAGGCGGCCGAGCAGATCCTCCATCACTTGTCCATACCGCGTCGGCAAGGCGGCAAGCAGGTCGGGCTGCGCACGCCAGGCTTGGCAAAACTGAGTCGTCGTAATGCGCTTGTGCTGCAAATCGTCAAGCGCGTTTCGTAAGGCGGCTAAAGTTGCGTCGTAGGACATGACAAGGTTTTCTTCAACAAAAGCGGCATTGTATAGGAGCCGGACCGCGCGGATGCTCACAACTGCTTTGCCTCGAAGGTATTGCATGTTGTCAGCTGGCCATTCTCGATGCCGCGACGGAACCAGCGTATGCGCTGGGCCGAGGTGCCGTGCGTAAACGAGTCCGGGACGACATGGCCTTGTGCCTGGCGCTGCAATGCATCGTCGCCGATCGCGCTGGCTGCATTCAGTGCGGCTTCCACATCGCCTGTTTCAAGGATGCTGCGCGCGCGGTCGGCGTGATGGGCCCAGACTCCGGCAAAGCAATCGGCCTGCAGTTCGAGCCGTACCGACAGTGCATTCGCCTGTGCCTCCGAGGTGCGGCGACGCGCATTATCGACCTTGTCCGAGATACCCATCAAATGTTGCACATGATGCCCGACCTCATGGGCAATCACATAGGCCTGTGCAAACTCGCCGGACACATTGAAGCGCTGCTGCATCAGGCGATAAAAGCTCAAGTCGATGTAGATTTTCTGATCCCCCGGGCAATAGAAGGGGCCGGCTGCGGACTGACCGGTTCCGCAGGCGGTCGGCGTGCTACCGGAAAACAGCACCAGTCGTGGCTTCTCGTAGTTTTCGCCTTGGGCACGAAAAATTTCGGTCCAGGTATCTTCAGTGTCGGCGAGAACAGTCGACACGAACTTAGTCATCTGGTCCGATGCCGGGGGGCTTGCAGCCGGCCCTTGCTGTACTTGAACGGCACTGGGAGCGCCTCCCGTTAATACGTTCAACACCGTCATCGGACTGACACCCAGGAAGTAGGATGCGACGAGCGCAACGACTATTGTTCCCAGGCCTATGGAACGCCCGCCGAAACCAAAGCCCCCACCGCCACCGTCGCCACGTCGGTCTTCCACATTTTCGCTCTCGCGATTGCCGTCCCATCTCATTTGCGTTCTCCAATAAAACCATCCCGGATGGTTCAATGACAACATGATAAGCAAGAACCGCGCAGGCAGGCGCATTACTCTGCAACTGCTTGTAAGCGCCAATGGATGGGAAAAAATTTGGCCAACTTGTAAAAAATACTCGCACGTTTCGTGATTTTGCTTTGACTCCTTTTTTGAACGGTATGTGATGTTTTAAAGACGAATCCCGCCTGAATTCAATGTGCATACTGCTCCACTCCGAGCATCATGGATACGAACTAACGGCGAAGAAAAGTTCATTTTGAGGAATACATGCTTTCTCCGAACGATGAAAGCTGTTTCGCAACCACTCAGTCTATAGAGGAGGGGAAGGTAGCTCTGGGAGGATGAGTAAATCTTTGTGGGATTACGTCACGGTGCGTGCATTGCGAAAACCGGCCATGAGTCACTGCTGCGGATCGCGTAGTTTCAATCCCAGCCGTCAGGCGGAATTCGTTCCGGCGCGCCGTCAGATAACACGTTCTCCAAAATAGCCAAGCTGCAGACTGGTTGCGATGCGATCCGCGATTTCCATCGCGGCATCCGCGTCGTGGATTCCAAAGACTTCCACTGCGGCCGTCCTGAAAAGCGCAAGCCATCGAATGAAATGCTCGCGTTCTATGCCTTCAAGTGCCATGTGCTTGCTAAATACATTGCCCTGAAACTCGCCCGTGCCGAGCAACACCTTGGTCCAGAACGCATACATGCGCGGCATATGCGTATGCCATTTACCAGTCAACATGCGTTCGAAAACAGGCGAAAGAACGGCGTCCTCTCGTACCCTTGCATAAAAGCTGTCGACCAGTTCCCGGATGGACGCCTCTGTGATCGCGTTGTAAAGCATCTGCTGTCCCCATGCAGTAAAAGAGAAAAGATAAAGATGCGCCACTCTCGACAAGTGGCGCGATGCCCTCATCAGCTCAAATAGTTCAACAACTCAGGGCCGAATACCTCACGGTGCAGACGGACGGCCGGCACGCCGGCGTCGAGAAGCGCTCGCCATTGCGCCTGCATGAATTCAACCGGACCGCAGAGATAGACGTCGGCATCAGTGTAAGACCATGCTGGAAGCTTGGCCACATTCATTCGTCCTGCAAAGGTGTTGGGTAAGCTGCAATCGTCTGCGTTCGCTTGTTCATAAAAGGCGACGGTTTGCAGATTGGGCATGATCTTCATTGCTGAAGCGACATCCGCACGATGCGCATGCCATGCAAGCCCCTGAGCGGCATGCGCGAATATGACTTCGCGCGACGGATTTGTCTGCGCGATCAGGTTAAGGATCGATATCATCGGCGTGATGCCGACACCTGCCGATAGAAGGACGTTAGGGTTCGCCGAAGCGATATCCGGCGTGAAGTCTCCGAACGGATGTGTCACCTTGAGAACGCTGCCGATGCGGACGTGATTATGCAGCCAGTTCGATACGCGTCCGGCGGGGCCGGCCTGATCCTCGCGTTCGCGTTTGACTGAAATCCGCAAGCGCCGGGATTCGGGCGCGTCCGACAAGCTGTACTGGCGAAGTTGTGTCGTACCATCCTCGAAATTTACGGAAACACTCAGGTATTGCCCCGGCTTGAACGCGGGTGCTGCAAGGCCGTCGGCGGGTTCAAGCACGAATGCCTTGATATCTTCGCTTTCATTACGAATATCGACCACACGCATCTCGCGCAACTGACCCGGCTCCGTTCTGGCTTGTGCATACAAGGCTTTTTCGGCGTCGATCAAAGCGGCGGCAAGTTCGGAATAAGCTTCATCCCAGGCGGAGATGAGTGCTGGCGTGGCGGCCTCGCCTAGTACTTCCTGAATCGCGCCCAGCAGATGCCGCCCGACGATGGGATAGTGCTCGGACTTGATGCCGACCGATGCATGCTTGTGCACGATACGGCTGACCACCGGGCCGAGCGCCGAGGCATTGTCGATATTGGCCGCATAGGCAAATACCGCCGACGCAAGCGATTGCTGCTGAACGCCATTTGCCTGATTTCCCATGTTGAACAAATTGGTCAGTTCAGGATGCGCTGCAAACATGTTCTTGTAAAAAGTGCGCGTGATGGCAAGTCCGTGCTCGCGCAATACCGGAACGCTGGCGTCGATATACGGACGTGCTGCTGCTGAAATCATTCTTTCCCCCTTAAATATGCATTAAAAATGCATAATAAAAATCAAAAAAATGCTCACACAAAGTGAGCGTGGATTTAATTACTCTTAACTACTCTTGCTATTTTGTTCCTGCGGACGCAAAAAATTCCGGTGCATGACGATGATTTGCTCACCAACCGATCCACCTATCAGATCGGCAAGGGTATAGCGGTCCATCGCGTCGTAAAAGGCTCGCAGACCTGCTGCCAGTGCGCCGCGCAAAATGCAGTTCTGGCTCAGACAGCATTGCTGCCCTTCGCAGTCGACAAGTTCCGCATCACCTTCGAGTTCGCGCAGAACGGCACCGATACGAAGCGCCGCCGCATCTGCATTCAAGCGCAAGCCGCCATGTCGTCCACGCAAGGCTTGTATCCATCCGACGCGCGCGAGTTGTCCAACGACTTTGACCAGATGATTTACCGGCACATCGAATTGCTTGGCGATTTCACCAACGGTAGCGGGAGAGCGCTGCTGATCGGCTCCGGCAAGATAAATCAGCACACGCAATCCGATGTCGGAAAAGCGGGTAATGCGCATTGTTCAACACGATTTTTTCTTCAACGACACTATTCTACCAAAACAAGTATTTGGGATGCATATTATTTGAGGCGAATTTTCGAAGTGAATCTCGGCACGTTGAATTTGAAAGCAAACAGCGGAGTGCGCCGTCGGCCACAGCTCGAAGCACTCTGTGCCATTTCCGGCAATATGGACAAGGAGCGGGCAATGAAGCACTCGCAAGCATGGACTAGATTCTGAAGACCTGCTCAATCGGCTCGACGGCGTGCTGCTGTCCGAGCCCGGACGTGACTTTTCCATGATGCCGCTTGATGATTCAGGGAGCGATCAGAAAATGTAAGGATGCTCTGGCACATCCAATGAAAAAAAAGCCCGCTACGAGAGCGGGCTTAAATCCAATTCAAGAAGAGTTGGAGGAGACAGTTCCCATCATAGTGCAGTGCATCATAAATGTCTGCTTTAGTATTGTGATAGCAGATATTCAGAGATCGAATATGTTGGAAAAAGAAAACCCGCGCGGCACCGCCTTGCGGGTTTCTGTCTCTCTCGTCGTCCTGGCTTGGATTTTTTGGTACAGCGGGCAGATACTACACCGAAAATTCCAAAAAGCTGAAAAAGATTCTTTGGTGAATTGAAAAATCACATGGTTTTCAACCAGCCGAAACGACTTTTTCCATACATCATTCAATTAATCGCCATGCGCTGCATGCGATGTACGTTTTAGTTGCAAGAGCGTAAAAAAGTCTATACACAAGCAAGTGCCAAAAAACCACATATTTGCAATAACAATCGTTGCGCCAAGGCATGGTCTTTTATAAAGTGCAAGCTATCTTCTCCAAGCTGTATTGCGTGACCTGCCATCCTGAATGATTAAATTCATGTACGTACGATTGTCTTTTCTTACCGTCACGGTATCTGCAACCCTGCTTAGCTTTTCCGGGATGGCACATGCCGGAAAAGTCATCGGCATTGTCGATGGAAATACGCTCACCATGCTTGTGGACAAGGTGCCTACTAATGTGCGGCTTGCCTATATAGATGCCCCGGAAAAGGGCCAGGCATTTGCACAGGCTGCCAAACAGTCATTGTCTGAACTCTGTATGGGTAAGGACGCTACTTACAAGGAAGCTGGGGAGTCTTCCCCTGCGGGTGATGTAATGGCAATAGTTACTTGCGGCCGAACTGAAGCAAATAAGGCGCAGGTCGAACGCGGTATGGCATGGGCGGCCAAAAATCATGGCAGTGATAAGCAGGACCGGCAATCACCGCTTGCAAACGCTGAAGCAGCTGCTCGTGGCGAGCGAAAAGGTCTTTGGGCAGATGAAAAGCCGGTTCCTCCGTGGGAATATCGACGCCCGCTGCGGCGCACGAAGGCATCAATGGCAAGCAGATCGGATGATGCAATTTGCTTCGTTGATCGGCGCGGCGAATATCGGGTTATCGATGGCAGCAGGCGCTATGGTTGCTAAGTCGTTATGACAATATGCCTGAACATAGGATGGCTGTGATTGCCAACAACTCCTGAGGATTGCAATCTGCCGTCTAGGACAGACGGCTAACGATTTGTTCTGTCCTTCTATTGGCGGGTAAGCGCGCTTGTAAAACCTCGCTTACTTATGCACAGCTTGCAGACTCTTAATGCTTAAGCGACGCCCTATATGGGACAAAATAAAAATTTTTCATTAGGCAGTGAAGATTTCCTAAGGCCTTGATTTTAAAAAGAACTGTTGCCGCCAATAAATTCAGCAATATGTCGCCAAGGCGCACCGTTATTGGCGTTGATAATTGTCAAGTCCCCTTTTTCCACAAAGATATCCACAGCTTCTGTGGAAAGCTTAGAAAATCCGTTTATGGACAGGGGGTTAGGCAATAAACTGAAAAATTATATTAACTTTCAAGTTTTATCGAAAATGCTGCCAGTCGATCAATGCATTCCAGGGTAGTTATGTTGCCCGAAACATAAGAGGAGTCGAACTTATGGCTTTGGAATGCGCAAGGTCTTGCTAATCATCATGCTGCCGGATAACACAAACAGCAATACCAATGGATGAAAAGTCCAGGGGCCGATTTCCCAAGCGCCGCCATAAAGGCGGTCATCAAGACGATCCTGCCATGCGGCAAAGGCCAGAATGGCCGTCAGAACAACGCTGGTAGGAATCGGCGTACCTTCGAAATAGGCAACCTTCGTGCTCCCCTGCGACAAATCTTCAGCCGTCACATTGAAGCGTGCCAAGCGGCTTACACCACAGCAGACGAAAAAGACCAACGCGATCCAGTCCCAACCACCGCGTATGCCGGCGGCGAATGCAAGGGTTGCCGGAGCCATGCCGAAAGAAATGACGTCAGCCAGAGAATCGAGCTCGCGGCCTAGCGGTGAATGTTCATGTCGCCAGCGTGCGATCATGCCGTCCAGCACGTCGAAAAAGAATGCAGCGGGTGCCATGGCAGCCGCTGCAAAAAAATATTCTTTCTCCCGCGTGCCTATAAACAGCATTGCAAAAAACACGGCAGCCACTCCGCATGCGGCATTTGCAAGCGTGAAAAAGTCCGCGAGATGGAATCCACGGATCATTGAAAAATGCCGTGCAGGTTTGATGCCTTGATTCATGAGCAAGTCCGGAGAAATGCCGCCAACATGGCGGAGTCATCCTTCTGATTGTAAATCCGGCAAGAAGGTTTCTGCGCTTGCTATGTAATAAGCCGTCGCTGGATTGATGCGAACGCGATAGTGGCATTGAAGATGATGGACTAATGCATGTTTCTTATCGGTGGCTTGGCTAATATTTCGGCAATGACTCGCAGTACTTCGGGGTGATGCACCATCCCGAAATGACTGACGCCTAGCACTTCTATACTTTGGTGCAGTGAGGTATCCGGACCGATGCAACGAACCCAGTCCACGACACCGTCCGTCTGGGAATAAATCGATGCACTCGGTACGGGCGGAACTTCACCAAGGCGTCGCAAGAGCTCAGCGTCCGGTAACGGTATTGAAGCGTTGGCAGTATCGGAATTCATGGCCTCGTTCGGCATTCCTATAGAGCTGCCAAATGGTGTACCTAGCGTAATCACTTGCCGTACGTGTTCGGGGTGAAGTTTCGCCAATTCACGGGCATAGATGCCGCCCAGACTCCAGCCGACGATCGATACCTGTTTGCGATGCGCAGCGTGAATCTTTCGCAGGTGTTCTGCAAGTTGAGTCAACCAGGGATCCAGACCCATGAGCGGCCAGACGCCCACACCCATTTCCCAGTCGTACACCTGATATCCGAGCCGCAGCAGTCGCACTCGCAGATCGGTCGTCGCTGCACCGCTAACACCAAGACCGGGATAGACCAGTACCGGATGCCCATCGCCTCTCGGCAAGGGCGTTGCGCGCCATGCGTGACCAGCAAAAAAATCCAGCATCGCGTGGTAGGGCTCAAGTGCCAGCATCAGGGGTGGGTAGGTCGGGGTTTCAAATGCATTCATTGTCGTTGCCGCAGTGAGAAGAAGCAAAGCACGGTAGTGCTGCGCAACGCTTGTGAAGGTTCGGAACTGTCATGCGGTTGCCCTGTATGCCTGGGCAACCGCATGCCATAAGCGGTTAGTGGACGTTGGCGCCAACTCCCTTGCCGCCTTCCGGTTTGCCGATCGGTGTAGCGAGCTTATCCAACGTGGCTTTTTGGCGCTGGGTCGCTTTTTGGGTTTCTTCGTTGGCGCGGCGTGCGACTTCATCGGCAAGTGCGGATGCGGTGCGCGCCGTCGCCGGTACGTGGGTCTCCGCAGTCTTGGCCAGATCAACCTGCGTGCGCGCGGCAATGTCAGTCAATTGCTGCTGATAGGCACGCAGTTTCTCCGCTGCAGGCGGCACTTGGCTTGCGGCGATCGAGAGCGCTTCATACGGATTCTGTGCACTGAAAACTTCACGTGTGCTCGACAGGGTTTCATTCATCACCGTTTGCGCAACTTGGATGTTGAGCTCGTTGATCTTTTGGGCGGTATTGAACAACTGCTTGGATAGTTCGGAAATGAACGTGAACTGCGCTTCCAGATGCGCTTTCGCAGACGGTGGTAGTGGCTGAGAAAAAATGAACATATTAACTCCATGAATTTTAAAGATTGATTGCTAGGCAGGCCGCCCCTCGATACGGTTCGATGCAAAGAGCAAATGGCAGCGAGCGGCCAAAACCCGCAAGAAAAAGCTGCGGGCTCAGGGGAGCGTGGGCTTAGGCGCTGGGACGTGGTGCCTGCCCCTTGACATCGTCGGGACGCTCAATCGGTGAGGTGAACTTTTCCATCGCAGCCTTCTGACGCGATGTTGCCTTCTCGGTTTCTTCCGTTGCCTTGCGAGCGACTTCATCGGCGACAGCTGCAGCCGTACGGCTCGTGTTCGGAAAATGCGACTCCGCAGTTTTTGCCAGGTCGACCTGGGTGCGGGCCGCGATGTTGTTCAGGTTTTGCTGATATTCGCGAATACGTTCCGCCTGCGGTTGTGCATTGGCTGCGGCAATTGATAGGGCTTCGTAAGGATCGCGTGCAACGATGACCTGCTGCGCGCTGGAAAAGGATTCCTCCAGCGCTGACTTGATGACTTGCATGTTAAGGTCATTGATTCTTTGCGCGGTCTCAAACACCTTTTGCGACATGTCTGCTATCAGCGAATACTGAGCATCGAGATGAGCCTTGATGGCAGGTGTGATCGGTTGGGAAAATGACAGCATGCGTTAACTCCTTAAAGGAAATTCATCAAAATTATTGCTCGCGCACTGGTGAGCACACTCTCGTGTGCGCTCACCAAGGCCTCAGTAGAGCATGATTCAAATGCCAAGTTCCTATGCTTTGCAAATTAATATTCTGCGTTGCACAAGCTAATTTTTCATAGAAGGAATTAGATTTTTCTGTCTATTTATGCTGCAGTTGCTTTTTGCGTGATGAGCCAATGCTTGGCTTGAGCAAATCGACGGCATTTGCCGAAACGAGAGTAACAATGGGTGACTCCATGCTTGCACTGGCTCAGCACGTAAGCCCGTTGCTAACGCTCAATGCATGAAAGCAGCAAACCGCTATCGTTGTGCCATCGACTTTTTCTTTCACGGACATGTGGCATATCATCGCTGGACGTTGCGGAACCTGCGGCGCAAAAAAAGAATGGGATGAATCGGAATGCCATGGCTGTCATACACCCCGGAATCGTTATGGCCGCTACCTGCTGGGCTTTGGCTTGACGCTCGGCGTGCTCGGTGTGCTTATTCTTGGTCTGCAGGCATGATCCAGCTGCTCGGAGTCCGAGGTAAAGCGCGTCGACGATGACAGCTCCAGCGGATGGCAGGACCAGATAGCAAGGCAAAATCCTCCGGCCTTGTCACGCCGGACAGATCGAAACTGCTCTAGTGTCCTGAGTTAGAAGTTCGTTGAATTATTCTGCGTATCAGTTGTCCGACGCCTATTGGTTTTCATGGCGAGGACGGCATGGCAGGCAGACCGAAAGCGGAACTGGTGTTGAGCGCGGCGGAAAAAGAGCAATTGCATGCCTGGGCGAGACGGCGTAAGACGGCGCAAGCACTGGCTTTGCGTTCGCGCATCGTCCTGGAATGTGCCGGCGGAGCGGAAAACAAGGCGGTGGCGGTCAAGCTGGCGGTGACGCGCCAAACGGTATCGAAATGGCGCGCCCGCTTTGTTCACATGCGCCTGGATGGTTTGCTCGATGCCCCGCGCTCGGGAGCGCCGCGCACGATTGATGATGCGCGTGTTGATGTTGTGATTGCCAAGACGCTGGAGGAACAACCGTCGAATGCCACACACTGGAGCACGCGGGCTATGGCGCGCGAAGCGAAGCTGTCGCAAACGGCGGTCAGCCGCATCTGGCGCGCCTTCGGTTTGCAACCGCATCGTCAGGAAACGTTCAAGCTGTCCACCGACCCGCTGTTTGTCGAGAAGACCCGCGACATCGTCGGGCTTTATCTCGATCCGCCGCTCAAGGCCATGGTGCTGTGCGTTGACGAGAAGAGCCAGATTCAGGCGCTGGACCGGACCCAGCCTATCTTGCCGCTGGCACCCGGTGTTCCCGAACGGCGCACGCATGACTACCAGCGCCATGGCACGACGACCTTGTTTGCTGCACTCGACATTGCCACCGGTGAAGTCATTGGGCAACTGCATCGACGTCATCGCAGCAGCGAGTTTCTGAAATTCTTGCGTACGATCGAGGCGTCGGTGCCGAATGACCTGGACATTCATCTGGTGATGGATAACTATGGCACGCACAAGACCCCCACCATCCGCAATTGGTTCGCCCGCCACCCGCGTTTCCACGTGCATTTCACACCAACTTCGGCTTCGTGGCTCAACCAGGTCGAGCGCTGGTTCGCCACGCTGACTGAAAAACAAATTCGCCGTGGAACCCATCGTTCGACCCGTCAATTGGAGGACGCCATTCGGCATTACCTGAAACTCAATAACGCCGATCCCAAACCGTTTGTCTGGACCAAATCGGCCGACGACATCTTGGCCAGCATCGAACGCTTTTGTCTGCGAATTTCTAACTCAGGACACTAGCGTGACAACACTCGTCGGATAGTCGACGCAAGATCTTCGGCAGCGAACTTGGCGACGTAGGCATCAGCGCCTGCCGCTGTCACAAGGTCTTCGTTCGCCGAACCGGATAGAGAGGAATGAATGACGACGGGCATGGAACTTAGTCGTGAGGAATTTTTAATATTGCGCGTCAAGGTGAACCCATCCATTTCGGGCATTTCCAGGTCGCTCAACACCATTGCAACCTTGTCGCGGATCTGAAGCCCTTCAGCTTCCGCTTGAGTTGCTATCGCATTCAGCTGATCCCAGGCTTCCTTGCCCGTCTTGGTCATGATGTAGGGTGCGCCAATTGCAGCGAGACCTTGTTCTATAAGCTTTCTGGCGACCACCGAGTCGTCGGCTGCAAGAATTACCGTTCCCGGTTTCATCGCCAGATTGGGGCCGACCGTTGCGGGGTCGACGTCCGGCTTGTCCGAGGGCGTCATCTGACGAACGATACTCTCCACATCAAGAACTTGTGCCAGACGCGTATCCGGCACATTGCCGTCAAGGCGAGCGATACTCGTGACCGCCGTGCCGGCGGCATGGCCTTCTGCCGATAGCACTTCGTTCCATTCCAAACGCACAATATCGTCAACGGCCTCTACTGCAAACGCTTGCGTGGTACGCGCGAATTCGGTAACCAGAATGATGTTCAAGCCTGTCGTCGGCGTGCATCCCACGACGCCCGGCAAATCGATCACCGGAATAATTTCGCCGCGCAAATTGACGACGCCGAGCATATGCGGTACTGCTCCGGCAATTGCCGTAATCGGCGGCATTGCCACGATCTCCCGGATCTTGAAAACGTTAATGCCATACAGTTCCGAGCGGTCAGCGCCCATACACTGTCCAAGGCGGAACAACAGCAGTTCGAATTTGTTCGAGCCTGTCAGATTGCTTCTTTCGTCAATATCTTTTTGAACACTTTCCATTTAAGCAATTCTCCATTCGCCGAATGTGCAAATTACATACTACCCAGCAAATTGATGCATGCGGGAAATTCAAAAAAATATAGTTGAAGTATTTTGGCTTCTTGTAAATCCAGTGCCTTTAAATCCAGTGCCTTAAATGCACCAAATCTCGTTGTTACAGCCCAACTTATCCCACCAAGGCGGTACGGGCATAGTGCAAACTTCCCGTGCGGCGCGTCCCTATGCTAGGCATGCCTGATGGCATGTTGATGAACGCCTGCAGCAGCGATCAAAAGGCTTGAAGTCATTTTTCGACTGGTTTCAGGATCAACAAACTTGAAATTGCACCCCCGGATAAATAGGAAGGTGGTGCGATTCACCCGCTAGCTGGATGCGCGTAACGGCTCGTTTGCCGGTGTGGTGTCGATCATTGTCGAGCCGCGTTATCTCGCGTCGTTTACCGGTCTGGAAAGTTTGCATCAAAAAGATTTCATTTCGATTTATCGAAACGATGGCGAAATACTTGCATCCAAAAGAGGCAAGGGAGGTGCCGTTTCGGAGCTCATGCCGGGTGCGCTTCCTAAGTTTGACCAGCCGACAGGGACGATGGTCTTGTCAGGCACATGGTTTCCCGATAACAAACCGAGCGTTATCGCCTGGTACGCGGTAGGCGGATATCCGTTGCTATCCATCGTAGGACTATCAAAACGTGCGTTCTTGGCGCCATTCGATGCCATGGCAAGAATTACCTTCGTTTTGCAGTAACCGCGACGGACTTCCTATGTTTTGCCGCAATATTGGGGATGGTCTTTTCAGTCGGACTGGCATGGCGAAAGAAGCAAGCCGAAGAACTTAGAAAAGCGTATCACCTCGCCATCGACGGCGCGCGTGAGGGCTTCTACATGGTGCGAGCCATTTACGACGGACGGGGAAGCCCGATCGATTTCGTTCTTGTCGATTGCAATGAAAGAGGCGCAAGCCTGATCGGCTCGACGAAAGAACACCTGATCGATATGCGGTTCTCGGCAAAGCTGCTCAACAGGATGCGGAACGAACAGGCGCTGCAGCGGGCAATCAAGGACGCTCAATTCGAGCTTTATTACCAGCCGCGCGTTGACACTTTCAGCGGCGAGCTGCGCAGCATGGAAGCGCTGGTGCGCTGGCGGCATCCGGAGCGCGGCATGGTGCCTCCCGTCGAATTCATACCGCTGGCGGAGGAAACCGGTCTGATTGTCGGACTCGGAGAGCTGGTTGCACGCAACGTCTGCAGACAGCTTGCAGCATGGCGAAACGCAGGTTTAAGCGTAGTTCCCGTTTCGATTAATGTATCGCCACGCCAGTTCAGTCAGGGCGGTTTGAGCACATTGTTCACTTCCTGCCTTGTGGAGTACGGTCTCGATTCTTCGCTGGTGGACGACTTCGGCACCGGCTAGACATGGATGTCCTCAAGATCGACAAGGCCTTCACTGCGCAACTCGATGACGGCAAGGAGGGCGAAGCACTTGTCATGGCCGTCATCTCCATGGCGCATGTGCTTGGCATGAGCGTGGTGGCCGAAGGCGTAGACACCTGGCAGCAGCTGCAGGTGTTGCGGGCACTGTCGTGCAACGAAGTGCAAGGCTAACTTATTGCGCGCCCGCTACCGGCGGTCGATGTCCCGGGGGTCCTGCGCCAGCGCTTTCTTTTGTCCGAAACCGGACTCTCCAACGACGAAACCGTCACAAGCTGAGTTCCCGCGATCCGCTGCAAAGTCTCGACGGATGCACGCTTCGCCTTCCCATTGGACGTAGTACGGCATGGCAGAAACATCGCTATCATTGTGGCGCGCACCGATGTCGCAGTGAAGACAATGACTAATCAGCCTGAATCAAAGAACCCGAACGCCAACGGCACAGTGTCCGGCGTGGAAAAAAAATCAACTCCTATGCGTCCAGAACGCGACTGGCGAACCATGGCTGGCATTACCGCGGTGGTGGCGCTGATCATCAGCACGCTTGCCAGGGCATTCGGTGGACCCGGATGGCTCTATCTCCCGACGGCCGGTGCCGCAGCACTGCTTATCGTCGCCGGCTACCCGCGCATCAATCAAAAGCTGCGTACCAGCTCGACCATACTGCTTGCGGCCGGCATTTTCCTTGTGCCGTTTGCCCGTGACCCGGTCGCGGCAGTGCAGCGCGGCGTATTCGTGGCGGGCCTGCTGTTGTCGCTGACATCCTGCGTCATGCTGATCGCGCGCTGTGCCGTGCAAAGCACCAGGATCCAGCAGATCGGTGCCGGCTTGCGGGAAAGGCAGGGCAGTAGTCGCTATCTGTCCTTTGCGCTCACCAGTCAATTCTTTTCGGGCATTCTCGGCCTTGCCGGCGCAAACCTGACGTTTGTCATGGCCGCACCGGCTGCCGAGCAGCCTAACGCCGAACGTACCGATACGATAGTGGCAGTATCACGCGGCTTTACTGCGGCAAGTTGCTGGAGTCCGGTATTCGGAAACATGGCTGTGCTGCTGGCGCTCTATCCGACGCTGCACTGGATCGAGGTCTTTCCGGTCGGGTTGGGAGTCGGCCAATTAACACTGATCGTTGGCGCCGTGCTGTTTCATATGGCGAACAAGCCAGCGGCTGCGCATGCGCGCCCGCCGACCTCGGTGTCCGAATTGTTTGTGACCGCTTTTCCATTATTGGTATCGCTGATCGGTTTTCTTGTATTGATTATGACCATGAGCAAATCGCTGCACATCGTCGTGTCTGCTGCAATCATCCTGCTCGCGCCGCTGGTGTCGCTGATGTTCAATGCCGCCATGGGTCGTCCGGGGCAGAGATGGGGGGACGGGATACGCGGGCTGGGCCAGGGCATGCTTCTGTTTCCCGCCATGGCCAGCGAAGCCGCGCTGTTTCTTTCAGCCGGATGTGCGGGCAGCATCATGGCGGACGCATTCCCCGTGAGCTGGGCGGTTGCAACCGGTGAAGTGTTAAGCATCCATCCCGTATTGGGCATCAGCTTTCTGCTCCTTGCAATCATGGTGATCGCGCTTGTCGGAATTCATCCGATTCTGACCTCGGTTTTTCTTGCATCAACCATGACGCCGCAGGTGCTGGGACTGCCGCCTATTGCGCACATGGCAGCTATTCTCGCTGGCTGGGGCTTGTCGGCGAGCGTGACGCCGTTTTCGGTATTGTCATTAACTGCAAGCCGGTATTCCGGCGAGGGCTTGTATCAGATCAGCCTTGGCAAGAATGCGGTGTTTGCGTTGACGACGTCCGGCGTGGTCTGTGTTTTGCTGACTGCTTATGTACTGCTCTAGCGCCCTGTTTCCTCAATTCGTTAAATAAACGCGACGACAATTGCGCCGACACCGTGTCAAAAATGCGCGCAGGGCCTCGGCCTTGCGCGCATTTTTCCTTGTCTCAGATCCGTCCTGAAATAGGTTGACAACATTATCCGGGCCTACATCAACTATGAATTGGAAGCCCGTTGCCGATCGCGTAAAAATTAACGTAGAACAGTGCCCGAGCGTTTTTAGTGGTCGATTGAAAATTTTTGCGGCTTGTTGAACCAAAGGTGGACAGATATAGGGCATGGCTATGGCGTCGATGCAGACTATTAATTTTACGCCATCATTGATTGCGGCTATCATTCCTCCGTCGCGAACTTTTTCAACCAAGGAGGATAATTCATGTCTTTAATTAATACACAAGTCAAGCCCTTTAACGCCACCGCTTATCACAACGGCAAGTTCGTCCAGGTTTCCGACGCAGACCTGAAAGGCAAATGGTCTGTCGTGGTTTTCTATCCTGCCGATTTCACTTTTGTTTGCCCGACCGAACTGGGCGACCTGGCCGATAACTACGATACCTTCAAGTCCATCGGCGTCGAAGTCTACGGCATCTCGACCGATACGCATTTCACCCACAAGGCCTGGCACGACACATCGGAAACCATCGCCAAGATCCGCTATCCGCTGATCGGCGACCCGACCGGTGCAATCACACGCAATTTCGACGTGATGATCGAAGAAGAAGGTCTCGCACTGCGCGGTACTTTCGTCATCAATCCGGAAGGCCAGATCAAGCTGTGCGAAATCCACGACAACGGTATCGGCCGTGACGCCAAGGAACTGCTGCGCAAGGTGCAGGCTGCTCAGTACGTAGCATCGCATCCGGGCGAAGTATGCCCAGCCAAGTGGACTCCGGGTGCAGAAACGCTGGCACCGTCGCTGGACCTCGTCGGCAAGATTTAATTTTTCATCGGCTGCGTCAGTGCTGACGCAGCTTCTTCCGGGGCGCAAGGCATCGCGTCCCGTAGCAGTACCACTCCCCGATCAGCCTGAATGATCCGGCAGCTTCTGGCTGACCCGGCGGTGGCACTGCACCCTGAAAAACGTACGCATTCACGAATTTTAAAAAAGCGAGCCTATCATGTTAGACATCAATCTCAAGAATCAATTGAAAGCCTACCTCGAGAAGGTCACGCAACCTATCGAGATTACCGCTTCTCTGGACGACAGCGACAAGTCCCGCGAATTGCTCGAACTGCTCAAGGAAATTAAAGAGCTGTCCAACCGTATTTCGTTGACTGAACGTCGCGGCGACGGCGAGCGCGCACCGTCGTTCGCACTCAACCGTGCCGGCAGCAATATGGGGATCCGTTTCGCCGGTATCCCGATGGGACATGAATTCACTTCGCTGGTGCTGGCATTGCTGCAGGTCGGCGGCCATCCGCCCAAGGCCGAGGCCGATGTGCTTGAGCAGGTTCGCAATCTCGATGGCGAATACCTGTTCGAGACCTATATCTCTCTGTCTTGCCAGAACTGCCCGGAAGTAGTGCAAGCCTTGAATCTGATGGCAGTACTTAACCCGAACATCCGTCACGTAATGATCGATGGCGCGCTGTTCCAGGATGAGGTCAACTCTCGCCAGATCATGGCGGTGCCGACCGTCTTCCTGAACGGGCAAACCTTCGGCCAGGGCCGCATGGGACTGGAAGAAATCCTCGCGAAGCTCGATACCGGTGCGGCCGATCGCGAAGCCGCGAAGATCGCAACGAAAGACGTCTTCGACTTGCTGGTGGTGGGCGGTGGTCCAGCCGGTGCATCGGCTGCCATTTATTCGGCTCGCAAGGGTATTCGTACCGGCGTGGTCGCCGAGCGTTTCGGCGGACAGGTGCTCGATACGATGGGCATCGAAAACTTTATATCTGTAAAGGAAACCGAGGGACCTAAACTCGCGGCAGCGCTTGAACAGCATGTAAAAACTTATGAGGTCGATGTGATGAACCTGCAGCGTGCAGCCGCACTCGTGCCGGGCGACATTATCGAAATCAAGCTTGCGAGCGGCGCGAGCCTGAAGGCAAAAAGCGTCGTCCTGGCAACCGGTGCGCGCTGGCGCGAAATGAATGTGCCTGGCGAAAAGGAGTATCGCAATCGCGGCGTGGCCTATTGCCCGCACTGCGACGGCCCGCTGTTCAAGGGTAAGCGCGTGGCAGTCATCGGCGGCGGCAATTCCGGCGTGGAAGCAGCGATTGATCTCGCCGGTATTGTGGCGCATGTCACGCTTCTGGAGTTCGACACTCAATTGCGTGCCGATGCAGTGTTGCAGCGCAAGCTGCACAGTCTGCCAAATGTTACTGTCATCACCCAGGCGCAGACTACGGAAGTGACCGGCGACGGCACCAAGGTCAATGGCTTGCGCTACACCGATCGCAAGAGCGGCGAATCGCGGCATGTCGAACTGGAAGGCATCTTCGTGCAGATCGGCCTCTTGCCGAACACCGACTGGCTCAAGGGCACGGTGGCGCTGAGCAACCGTGGCGAGATTGAAGTCGATGCGCGTGGCCAGACATCGGTGCCGGGCGTCTTTGCGGCAGGTGACGTGACCACGGTGCCCTACAAGCAAATCGTGATTGCGATGGGCGAAGGTTCAAAGGCAGCGTTAAGCGCGTTCGATCATCTGATCCGTACGTCTGCACCGGAGGAAACTCAGGAAGCCGTTGCCGCCTGAGGAGGCATTTCCTTTCTCACTGTATAGGCATTTCAAGGCGATTCCGGATTCCCGGAGTCGCCTTTTTCGTCTTTCAGGCCTTGCCCATCGACTTCTGGCGCCAACGCAAATATGATGGCGCTTGCCAAGGTCAATATTCCAGCTTAGTCGACTTCCTGATATCCAAGATGCTACGTTCTTCCAGTCTGATCGCTCCTGTTATGCTCATGACGGCGCTGTGTGGCTGTGCAAACATGAAACCTGCGGCATTGCAGTCCGAGCAATTCTTGTCGTCCGGATCGCACGTGCAAAGTTTTCCCGGTACACCGGAACGTACTTGCGAGGCTGCGCGCCGCGCACTTCTCAGCCAAGGCTATGTCATTGGGGATTCGACTGAATCCCTCGTCAAGGGCCGCAAATATTTTCAACCCGAGACCGATACCCATACCCAGATCGAATTCCATGTGGTCTGCGCGCCGAATAGCGAAGGCAGCAATAGCACCACGGTATTCGCCAATGCAGTACGTGACCGGTATTCGCTACGCAAAAGCAGCAATTCGGCCAGCCTGGGTGTGGGCGCAATCGGCTCGATCTCCCTGCCGTTCGGATCCAGTGACGATGCATTGGTCAAGGTCGGAACCGAGACGATTCCAAGTAAGCAGTTTTACAGCCAATTTTTTGAATTGGTCGAGCGCTATCTGGACCCTGTTACATCAATCCCCGCTCAATCTTGATAATCCGATTCTGATATTCGTTTGCCGGATTCTTCCGACGCAGGAAACCTTTGGCCGATGATACTCAACCGGCCGGCTTGGTAGTCCTATTCGATCCAGCTGAACCCTTCCCTTGCCAGCAGGGCAGCCGATGCATCCGGTCCCCAGCTGCCAGCGGAATAATGCAATGGGCGCTCGCCCAGTTCCTGCCATCCCTCAAGAATCGGATCTGCCCAGGACCAGGCTGCCTCCAGTTCGTCACGCCGCATGAAATGCGTAAGTCTGCCGCGGACGACATCGATCAACAAGCGCTCATAAGCTTCCGCGCGCCGCTGTGCAAATGCCGATTGCAAGTCGAGATTGAGGCTGACCGGAAGCATATGCATGCCGCTGCCGGGCTGCTTGGCCATCAACTGCAATTGTATCGACTCTTCGGGTTGCAGACGAATGAGCAGGCGATTTGCCGAACTGCGAGGCGCATCGGGAAAGATGGAAAAGGGCGGATCCGCGAATTCGATCACGATCTGTGACAGGCGTTTCTGCATACGTTTGCCCGTACGCAGGAAAAACGGCACATTCGCCCAGCGCCAGGTATCGACATACGTACGCAATGCGACAAAAGTTTCGGTACGGCTGTCCGCCGGCACACCGGTTTCGTCACGATAAGCCTTGACGGCTTCGCCATTGACCGCACCCGCAAGATATTGACCGCGTATCGTATCGCGCGCGATATCGCCAAGCCGCATCCTACGCAGCGATCGCAATACCTTAAGCTTTTCATCACGTACTGCATCGGGATCCAGCGATACCGGCGGCTCCATCGCAATGATGCACAACAATTGCAACAGGTGGTTCTGGACCATGTCACGCAACGCACCGGTACCGTCGTAAAAACCGGCGCGGCTGCCGACGCCGACGGTTTCCGCTACGGTAATCTGAACGCTGCGGATATTGGGTGCACGCCATAACGGTTCCAGGATGCCATTGCCGAAGCGAAGCACCATCAGGTTCTGTACCGTCTCTTTACCGAGATAATGGTCGATGCGGTAAATCTGTGATTCGCTGAAATGACGACCCACATCAACATTGATTTCACGGGCTGATGCGAGATCCTGTCCGAGCGGCTTCTCAAGCACTACCCGGCTGTTGCTGTCGACCAGTCCGCAGGCAGCAAGATTGTCGCAAATGGCTGTGAACAGGGTAGGGGCGGTGGCAAGATAAAAAGCGCGTTCGACGCCTGGCCGCGATTTCTTGGCCAGTTGGGCGTAGCCTGACGCGTCGGTGACATCCAGCGCGATATAGTCGAGCAGGCCAAGGAAGGCTTGCCATGCCGCCGGTTCAAGATTTTTTGCTTCAATGAAAGGCTGCGATTGTTCCTGCACAAACTCGATGTAGCCGCTACGATCATAGGCATGGCGACCAATCGCGATGATGCGTGTCGATGCCGGCAGATTTCCATGCAAATGCGCCATATACAGTGCAGGCAATAATTTGCGTATGGACAGGTCGCCGGCGCCGCCGAAGATGATCATGTCCAGCGGAAGCGAAGAGTCGGACGCGGAAGTTGATGTAGGCATGGTAAGAGCAGGAAACGTTGTTTGTACCGCAATGGTTGATCGACAAGCCATCATTCTAAAGGCAAGCGATATGAAAAATGCGATTGGCTGCGTTTGGTTGGTGTAAATTTTAGTCTGGTGTAAATAAAACTCTTGCATGCAAATCTTCTACCGACGCCATGCATGCTGGAACTGTAGCGCGGAAGCGATCACTCTAATGGCACCCGACAAGCCCGCATGCCTGAAAAATCATGTGCTTTCGCATTCGCTCCGTCTTCGCATGGCTCTTTCCCCTTCTGTGCCTGGGATCCATAAATACAGTCGCCACAGCTACGGACACCGTGGAGCCTGTTACTCAGGAGACCGTCGAACAAGTCAACACGTTCCTGCAGAGGTTCATTGATCCGGCAAAGACACCGACAGAGCAGGCCGAGTTTTTCGCGCCGGGTGTGGATTACTATGATCACGGTATCGTCGACAAGGCGCACATCGTCAAGGATGTCGAACGATATGTCCGTCGCTGGCCGACACGCACATATCGACTGGCAATCGTGGAATACATCAATCCCGATCCGCAGTCGAATCGGGTATTTGTCAGCTATGTCATTGACTACGAAGTGGCCAACGATAGCAACGCCGTGCATGGTCAAGCGAACTATGGCGCCGTGATTGCTGATATCGCCACGAGTCCGAAGATAGAATGGATCAGGGAACGGGTCACACAACGAAGATCGCCGTTCAAGGATCAGGAATAGAGAAAGAGAAACAAATCAGGCTCAGATAGAGTGAAGTAGATACGCTCCCAATTCTTCAAGCGTTCATGACAGATTCAGAGATGCATTCAATGTCTACCGCGTGCAACAGACCCATTAGCACGCTGTCATCGCTTGGCTGAAATCAGCCTGCCGTATGCTAAGTTACGCTCAGGGAAATCACCGGATCCGGTTCAGCCGACTTCTGGTGATCAGACAGATATACAAGAATGATATTCAGGCCATGCTTCCATCTTCTGAACTGTACAGCGATCCGAACGGGGTAATCGAAGTCCTTATCAATGAAATGGGATTCGATGATGATGAAAAGTTTGCCAGTGCGCTTGGACTTCCCGTCACGACAGTCGGTCAATTGCGTCGCAAGGCAATCAAACTGGAACCGCGCTTGTTGCTACAGATGCTGGAGATTTCAGACTTCAGCACATGGGAACTAAGAAACCTCGTTGTCGCAAGACGTATCCGTCTTCACTAAAAACAACGATGGCTTACTTTAGCGAACAAATTTGGACGCGTTTTAGATTGTCTGGATGTAAATATTGCGGACAATCAATATGCCTCCTGGCGGGCGGTAAAGTCACGATAGTGCGGTAGTAAAAATACCGGTTCACATACCGGTTCACCGAAAATCCCATCTCTATGGGATTTTTTTTCTGTGTCCTCGCAGTAGTATTGGGTGCATCGTTGATGCATAGAAAACTGCCATGTCCCGATCAACCCGCCGTTGCCCCAATCAACTCTGCGGCAGGCCATTTCAAGTGAATTGCTTTAGTGCAGATCTCGACACTCTTGCGGAACGAGGGCGCGTTACGTGTCCGCATTGCGGCCTGGTCGCCATTGGTGACGGCAATTCCATTTTTCTGACTCACGCGTTGTCCGATGAAGAAGAGCTCCGCTTTCACGCACAAATTGCACGCGAAGGCATGCGCTACTGATCACATTGCTTGATCGGTCGTGGGCCTTCATTGCCCGTCCGTATATCGGGTTTAAACACCTGTTCATCGCTCCTGCACGGCGCCTTAGTCCTCCTCCATCCACAATTCCAATGGATCGCCTTGATCCGGTCGTCGTTTCGTCGATACTTCTGCTTTGCTCGTGGGATGCATTGACGCTGCTCAACGCCAACGGTTTCAACAATCGTAGAGTCGTAGATCATGGATTTGCCTTCACGGCAGAATCGGCTTCGTGTCCATGGTAGACATGGTGGAGGAAGGCTGTATGGCGCGTTAACCTGTTGCGCAATATACAGCCTGACGAATCAACTGGAGAAAGCTTATGGAGCGCCGTGTCCGAACACTACTGAAGTCCACAGGTATCGCCATGTTATCCGTCTGGCTTGCGGCTTGTGCCTCCGGGCCTTCCGGGGCAAGATTCAGCAACGACCGCGGCGGCGCAGGAAGCATGGCACATGCTGCAACATCCAGCGGGCGGGACGAGATAGATACCGAACTCAAGACCATTACACCGCAATTAGTGAAGGCCGAACTTGAACGGCGCGAACAGCAAAGATCGCAGGATATCTCCCGTCTCCTTGGCAAACCCTCTGCCTACACGATCGATAGCGGAGACGTACTCTCGATCGTGGTATGGGATCATCCCGAACTGTCAAATGCTGCAACGACATCCTATGGAGGCGCAACGGGTAGCGGAGCCGATGCAGCCACATTGGCAACAGCGATGCCCCCGCCCGGATTCATTGTCGATCATGAAGGCCTGGTCCAGTTTCCCTATGCAGGACCGCTTAAGGTCGCCGGCCTGACACAGGACCAGGCTACCAGCCTGCTGGTCACCAAGCTATCGAAATATCTTCGGCATCCGAAGGTGACGCTGCGAGTTTTGTCTTTCCGCAGCAAGCGGGTCTATATTGACGGTGCGGTACGCAATCCCGGTCTGCAGTCGATCAACGACATACCGATGACACTGATTGAAGCGATTAATCGAGCCGGTGGGGTCATGAGCGACGGAGATCAAAGTCAGGTACTGGTCAATCGCGGCGGCATCATCTATCAGATCAATCTTCCCGAACTTGTACAACGCGGGGTCAACCCGAACAGCATCCTGCTTGCCGATGGTGACGTGGTGCGCATACGCTCACGCGAGGAAAGCAAGGTGTTTGTTGCCGGCGAGGTCGTGCGCCCCCGTGCGCTCGCCATGTATAACGGTCGACTGACACTGAATGAAGCATTGGGAGAGGCGGGTGGAGTCAATCCTCTGAGTGGCGATGGAAGTCAGATATACGTGATCAGAAAGGACGCTACGGGACAAATCGTCTATCAACTGGATGGACGTAGTCCTGGTGCGATGGCAATGGCCGAGGGATTCGAATTGTCACCGAAAGATGTCGTGTACGTGGCCGCAACGCCGCTCGCCAACTGGAATCGCACGATATCGTTGATTCTGCCGAGTGCCTTGTCGTCTGCAGTCGGCGTACTTAATCCGCTCAAGTAAATCCTAGTCATCCCGGTGAAACCAGTCCTATGCGCCAGGATTGCAGGCGTGTTTCGCTGAATCGTATCGAAGGACCGCGATGCCCTTCGATACCAAGGCTCAAGGCTTATTGCAGGTAATTGACGAGCACGAACAGTTCGTCATGAAGTTGTACAAGGGCCTTTCTCGTGTCCTTGTGTTGCAGGCGCTCTGAAGTGCGCATAAGGAACTCGCCGGTGGTGCGCAAGTGATCAATATGATCCCGTACGACTGCATCATGTCTTTCATCGCCGAGACTGTATTTCAATTCCGTGGAATCATGATTAAGCGCTGTCAGCGAGGCATATACCTGTTTTTGCGTATTGCGTTCGCACATTTCCCGGGCTGCCTCTATAGATTGCTCAACGCGCGCAAGCTGTTCCCTGATTCGACTGATTTCCATCATTTCTCCATTTATTATTCCGAAGGCATGGACTATGGGACCAACTGTATATTTTCAAATCGACAATCAATTTGTTTGGTCTACGTTGGGTGCCGGTAAGTCCTTTGTCCCGTCTTGTCAAAACGAACGGTCTTTGGAAATCGTTGACCAATCGAGTGTTACATGATGTAACGGCGCATTAGTCACAGACTATTCTTTTGTTTACTTCAGCAACACAAAAATAATGATAAAAAGACAATGTGCAGTTTTGAATCTTAAATTCGACCGAAGTAAAATTGTCGTTTATGCATTAATTGTTGCTAATGCATCTGCGGCAACTTCAAGCAATACCTGAACTTTTTGATTGGGTGTTTATCAACAAGCTATGTAGTGGATTACGCTGCGAGGTACGTTTTCGTAGGTAGTAAAACCCATATGTATGGGCACCATAGCTTTCAATCTTAAGCGCTCACCCAAAGGAGATTCCTATGTTAAACAGAATAGTAACGGTCGCCGCGCTTGCAGTAGGTGGCGTGCTGTTATCAAAACAGATGAAGAAGTCGCGCGGATCCGGACTGACATCGTCGACCACGGTCTCAATTGACGTCAATGTCCCGGTCAGCACTGCTTATAATCAGTGGACCCAATTCGAGCAATTCCCACGGTTCATGGACAGCGTGCGTGAAGTCCGGCAACTCGATGACACGCATGTGCATTGGCGTGCCGATGTCGCAGGCAAGGAAGAGGAATGGGACGCCGAAATCACTGAACAGATTCCGGACAAACGCATTGCATGGCGTAGTATCAGCGGGGCCAGAAATGCAGGTGTGGTGACCTTCCACAAGATTTCCGACTCGACCACACGCATCATGCTGCAGATGGATTATGAGCCTCAGGGCATGGATGAACAGATCGGCGATACCTTGGGAATGGTGAAGTTGCAGGCGCAAGGTAATTTGAAGCGTTTCAAACAGCTCCTGGAAAGTCAAGGTACGGAAACCGGTGCCTGGCGCGGCTCTGTAGCTCCACATTGAGACAAAAGACATGTGATGCTGGAATCAACAAGGGGTTACAAGCCCCTTGTTTCTTTTAATGCAAGGCATTTTGGCGGTGAGAAGAAATGTCCCATGCGCATGGTATGGTAAATTTTCTCCGCATGGCAGACAATGGATGCAGAGTCCAGTTCGGCCTCGGCTGACGCGTTCAGGCCGAATTGGCTCTAACTGCGGTTATTGCGCCACAGGTATTCGACTGCAAAAAACAGGAGTTGAGAGAGTGACCATGCATACCAAACCGTTTGTTAAACCTTCTCAAGGTAATGATTCGCCCGCGACCCTGAAGGAAATCATGACCGAACCTCCCATGGATGCTCAACAGCATCAGCACTTGATGTATGCCAGGGTATTACGCCGTCGGGTAATTGAGGACCGTGCGGCGGAAAGAAAACTGGCCGAATCCGATCTCTGGTGACAAGCAATATCGAGTATCGGCAACATGGACGACGCTCGTTCATGTGCCGCGCACATAGTCGTATCGACGCTCAATCCTGCAAAGTGCTTCTGGCATAAAAAGCACGCAGAGTCATATCGCAACTGGCAAACTTTTCGTATACCAATATCATGGATCGGGGCAAAATTTCCGCCATCGCTTGCATGCAGGACACAAGCGCTTGCTCATCATTTCCGGCGGTTTATACCTTATGACAATGCGCCTTCTTCGCGCAACCAGCGAACCAGCTGTTCAAGGCCGTGTGGATTGATCGCGATTGAACTTGAGGTCGGAGTGCCGCCATTGGTGTCCTGCCGGATTTGAATCTGAATAGCCGCCTTATTTTCCGGATGCAGGGTAACCACCAATTGTTCGGTTCCCAAATCGGTGGCGTTCTGTATGACTGCTTTTCCAAGCTCCACTTCGTGAAAAGTCGTTTTCATGGTTCGCTCCGCGCCTGACACATCCCTTATTTATAGCGCATTAGCCAAGGAAAGGAAGGTAGGCGCAGCATGTTCCACATGCATGCTTGGTTACATTTTTTCTCCTATCTGGCATATGTGGAAGCAAGCGGTTGCGGCATGGCATACTTCCGATCTTTATCCAGTTCAGGTTTTTGTTATGAAATGCGCGATTGTTCCCGTCACCCCCTACCAGCAAAACTGTAGCATTCTGGTTTGTGAAAGTACGGGTCGTGCCGCAATTGTCGATCCTGGCGGTGAAGTCCCTCGACTCTGCGCGGCTCTCAAAGAACTCGGGGTTGTCCTCGAAAAGGTATTGCTGACTCATGCGCATCTGGACCACTGCGCCGGTGCTGGTCTTGTCCGGCAAGAGTTCGGTGTACCTATAGAGGGCCCGCACAAGGAAGATAAATTCTGGCTCGACCAGCTTGACGAGGCTACGCGACGAATGGGTTTCCCGCCGGCGGAAGTCTTCGAGCCTGATCGCTGGCTGGTGGATGGCGATACGATACAGTTTGGCGATCAGACACTGGAGGTATTGCATTGCCCAGGTCACACGCCTGGTCACGTGGTCTATTTCCATCGCGGTGTACGCCTTGCGCTGGTCGGCGACGTGCTGTTTCAAGGCTCAATCGGGCGTACCGACTTTCCGCGTGGCGATCACCAAACCCTGATCGATTCGATACGCAACAAGCTTTGGCCACTTGGCGATGATGTTGTTTTCATACCAGGCCATGGACCCACGTCTTCGTTCGGGCATGAGCGGTTGAACAATCCCTTCGTGGCCGACATGCGATTTGGATAATTCCATGACGCTACTGTCGAGACCTGATGCGTATCATCCGAGCGATATTGCTGCATGAACAAGTACTATTGCTAAACCTCAATTGATTCCTAAGCCTGGCTTAAGAATCACATGCGACACTTCCACTGCGCAATGCATGTGAACTGCGACGTTCGCAACTCGGGCATGCGTCGTTTTGACTGGGAATTACATTGGGGGGGCGTATGGCACAAAACTTTTTCGTACAGAACATTGTTGAGAAGTCTGCACAAGTAAGCGGCAAAACGGGAATGACTGGAATCGAGGTCAAGTGTGTTCCTGTTGTTACAAGTCCGCGGGTACAACGTATCGAATTGGAGCGCCGTGATCGCTTTGGACGATTCGGGCGCAGATAATTTTTCTGAAATTTCTGTGTGTGACGTGAGCCTCCAGGCCGCATCATGCATGTGTAATCCTCCTTCAAATTGCCAGCTCCGGCTGAGCGTCGCGTAGACTTCTTTGTCTGTTCAAATACGTCTATGGTTAGCCATAGACGTATTCCTACATCGCAGTATTCGAGCGTTCCAAGAAGGCCGTTCCGTGTAGAACGGCAATACTCCGCTTGCCGCGCGCCTGCGACCGCCACTACAATCTGCCGGGTTGTTGCTACAGACGCGACGAGGCTGAATTGATGGCATTATGAAAATCCTGCTGGTGGAAGACGATGTAATGATCGGTGAAAACATCCAGATTGCACTGGATGGAGAGGGTATTGCCATTGATTGGGTAAGGGACGGAAATGCAGCCGACGCTGCGCTTGCCACACAAACCTACGATGCAGTTCTGCTCGACCTTGGATTGCCTGGAAAAGATGGCATCGAGCTGTTACGCGCGATGCGGACCCGGTCCGACAGCACTCCGGTCATGGCAGTAACTGCGCGCGACACGGTACCCGAGCGGGTGCTTGGCCTCAAGGCTGGTGCCGATGATTACCTGATCAAACCGTTCGATCTCGAAGAACTGATTGCGCGTCTGCATGCGCTGGTGCGGCGCGCGCGAGGCAATACGGATTCGGTGTATCGCAATGGTGAAGTGCTGGTTAATGCAGCAACGCGTCAAGTGATGATTGCAGATCGCCAGGTCATGCTTTCCTCGCGCGAATGGGCGATTCTCGATGCGCTGGTCGCAAGGCCAGGCGCCATTCTTTCACGCACTCAGTTGGAAGAGCGCTTATACGGTTGGGCCGGAGACGTAGAGAGTAATGCCATTGAAGTGTACATACATGGCTTGCGAAAAAAGCTGGGGCAACAGTTCGTCATCAATGTCCGCGGCCTGGGCTACATGGTAGAGAAAAACTGATGCGGTCTTTGCGTATAAGGCTCATCCTGCTGCTGGGCGTGGCGATTATGGGGTCCGCCGCGCTCCAGTTTGCCGTCTCTCTGCGCGAAGCGATGCAGGAGGCGAACAAGCTGTTCGACTACCACATGAAGCAGATGGCGTTCGCACTCAAGGACACCGGTCTTGACGATACCGAGTGGTATACCTCGTCCAAGCCCAGTACCAATTTCGATTTCGTGATTCAGATATGGAGCGATGACGGTGTCAGGGTTTTTCAGCGACGCCCGTATCTGTTCCTTCCGCAGCAGGCCGAAGTCGGTTTTTCGACCGTATCGCTGAATAACGGTGACTGGCGCGTCTATGCGATCGAACATCAGGCCAGACGGATTCAGGTCGCACAAAAAATGGAGACACGGCGCGATCGTGCCATCTCGCTGGCCGTACATTCCTTGTGGCCCATCATTCCGGTATCGCTGTTGCTGTTTGCCGTAGCATGGTGGGTTGTTACATCCGCGCTGAGCCCGCTTAACCGCATCGGCCACGATCTCGCGCATCGCAATGCCGACTCGCTTGCGCCTGTCTCCGATGAAGGCGTGCCGCGCGAAGTCTCGCTGCTGGTTGCCGAACTCAATTCCTTGCTCGGGCGCATGGCCAATGCCCTGCGTTCGCAGCAGCATTTCGTGGCCGATGCCGCCCATGAACTCCGCTCCCCGCTTACCGCCCTGAAGTTGCAGCTACAGACGCTGACGCGGGCAAAGGACGAAGCTGCGCGCACACAGGCCGTGGCGCGCCTGCAAGGCGGGGTCGAGCGTGCATCAAGACTGGTGGAGCAATTGCTTGCGCTTGCACGGCAAGACCCGCTTTCGGATTCTCCGCCACAGGCACCGGTTCGACTTTCGGCTTGCATGGAAAATGCCATCTCGGATGTCGGTCCGCTTGCGTCGTCTCGCAATGTGGAAATTCGACTTGGCGATGTGGCCGACATCAGCGTTTCAGGCAATGCTGAAGCATTGCGCATCATGATTCGCAATTTGATCGACAACGCGGTCCGATATGCACCGCATGATGGAACAGTTGCGATCGCAATCTCGTTCGAAAACGCAAGGGTCATGCTGACAGTGGAGGATTCCGGGCCCGGTATTTCGGAAGAGAATCGATTGCGCGTATTCGACCGATTCTATCGCGTGCCCGGGACTAGCGCAGGAGGCAGTGGTTTAGGTCTTGCAATTGTGAAGGCAATCGCAGACCGTCATGACGCAACGGTACACTTAGGACATTCAAGGCTTGGTGGGTTAAAGGTGGACATCATGATGTCAGCCGCTATGGCAGAAACAAGCGAATCCGCACCTGCTTGAGCAGGGTGCGGCTGTCCGAAGATATATAGAATGTATTTCTTTGGGGCAGAAATAGTTCCATAAAAAAATCGGATTTACAAAGGGAAAGCCCGCGTCTTTCGGACACGGGCTTTCTGTTGTCTCCCACTCTCTTCGGATATGGATTTTTAACTGCAAACGGATTTTGCACCATTTTTTTGCATTTGAAAATACCTGTGCCGCACTTTGAGCCTTACATAAAATACATATTTCCTCGGTTTAAGTCTCGCCTAAGTTTCTTGATGCAAGATGGCAAATATCAACAGAGGACATGCGTTTACCGGTCGCATTGCCTTTTCAGGTGAGGCTATGTTGCTGTCAAGTCGATTTTATTCGCTGTTCATGCATGACAGGTTCGTGTATTGGCAGCCGGAATAAATTACCGACAGATATATAGTCTGGAATCCTTTCAGTCCGCTCCGGCCAGTCCGGACGGACTGTTTTTTCAGTCGTTTTGGGAAACTTCTCAAGCAGATTCTTCGATTGCAAGCAGTGCCAACTCGCTGAACCGCCGGCGATGATCTCACTAATAGCACGAACCTGAACCTTGGCGACAGTCGACATACTTTTCACGCTGATAAAAGTTTGATGGTTTCGTGCCGCGGATTTGTATTCCCATGCTAGACCGATCTTCTATAGGCGATTAGCTACAATTTGCGCAAAGACAAGTATGAGAGGCCAAGGTATGGTGCAGAAGTAAGGAAATGTTTTATGCAGCAAAATTACATCCCGGATGAAGTAAAACAGTTCATCCTGGGAACGATTCCCTCTGTTCCATTTCTTGAGGCAATGCTATTGATCAGGGCCAAAGCCGAGCATCCATGGGACGGCAGCAGGCTGGCGAAGCGTCTGTACATGACCGAGCGCGCAGCGACGGACGTTCTAAACCAACTTCATCAAGCTGGTCTGACAAAGGAGATCGAGGGATTACCCGGTTTCCATTGCTATGCGCCATCGAAGCCGGGAGTAGCAGTCATTATCGACCAGCTTGCAAGTACATATGCGCAGCATCTGGTTGAGATCAGCAATCTGATTCATTCCGCGAACATGCATGGTCCTGTGACGTCCACTGCATCAGCGGCGACAGGCAAGATTGGGAAATAGGACAGAACGCTTTTGCCTGCACAGGCTTGGACATTGCATCCATTCGACGGAACAATTCCCGTACCTGGAATATGCACGAGCCGTTCTATGTTGCCGCATGGGCGATCTTGCGCTATCAGAAAATCTACATAAATTCCGACCGCCTTTCGGAGGAAAACGGTAGCGTGTTATAGAGAGAGCAGGGGATGTTTACTGATGGTCTGCTGACGGTCTGGGAATGGGGATGAATATTGCATAAGGGCATTAGAGTTTATGGCTCGTTTTTGATCTTAATCCTAATAAATGCGAATTTGCGACGCGGCGTGAGCAGTAGTGCTCGATCCACACGCATGGAGGATGCATGACCGAATTTTTTCCACTTAGCGTGGATTTTGTCTGGCCGCTGGCAGTGGCAGTCGCATGGATACTGGGTGAACTCGTCCATAGGGGCACCAACCTGCCACGAATCAGTATCTACAGTCTGACAGGCATGTTCCTGTCTTATGCACAGACAGGATTGCTGCCGCGGCCCAGCGACAGTTCAATCATGTTGATTGCCAACATGGCCTTCGGACTTATCCTGTTCGAGTTTGCATATCGAATCAATCTGCGTTGGCTTCGGACCAACTGGTGGATCGCCGCGAGCGGTGTGGTGGAATCAGTCATTACGTTCGTACTCGTATATGTCGTGGTTTCTTCGTTAGGAATGCAAGGATTACCCGGACTATTGGTGTCCGCACTGGCGGTCTCCACGTCACCTGCCGAAGTTTTGCGTGTAGTCAATGAACAGCGTAGTTCAGGCCAAGTCACCGAGCGTGTGCTGCACATGGCTGCACTCAACTGTTTTTTTGCTGTGTTCGTCTTTAATCTGATTGTCGGTCTTTGGTCGTTTCAAAGCTCCGGTAGCATTTGGGGCGCGGTCTCCAATAGCCTGCTTGTGTTAGGCGCGTCCTGTGCCATCGGGGTAGCTTTCGGTTACGCAGTACCCGCATTGTTGCGCAAATTGGGCACCCTGGGGCAGGATGCGACTATAGCATTTGCCATCGCAGTAATCCTGTTGGCTGCACTGGCGCAGACATTCAAGGTCTCCGCTATCGTCGCGACGCTGAGTTTTGGATTTGTTGTCCGTCATCGGCGTGTGACGCTTGGTCAGGCCCAGCGAAATTTCGGTGTGCTGGGCGATCTGCTTACCGTACTTCTTTTCGTATTTATCGGTGCGACGCTGGCCTGGCCAAGAATTGTTACCGGTGTTCATATTGCGCTCGCACTGTTGGCCGCGCGCTTTATGTCGAAATTGTTTGGAGCCATGCTGTTTGCTCGCCTGAGCGGAACAACATGGCGCAAGGGAGCATTGACCGGTATCGCAATGTCACCGATGTCGGTATTGGTTATCGGCCTGTTGGTGCAGACCAGGTCCATGGGGGTCGACCTGATGGACCAGCTTGCGCCGCTGGCCGCAGCGACGCTGCTGCTTGCCGTTTTCGGACCAGTTCTTACGCTGCTGGCGTTGCGGTTTGCGGGCGAGACATCGGAAAGGGAGGAGTAGCAGCATGCCGCTTGAGCCATTCAGCACGTCAAAACCCTTGACGCTCGGCGTCGAGCTTGAACTCCAGCTTGTGAGTTTGAGCGATTTCGATCTTGTCGACGCAAGCCCGGACATGCTTGCCCTGCTTGCTCGAAAACGCTTTCCAGGAAACGTCGTACCTGAGATCACCGAAAGCATGATCGAGGTATCGACCGACATACACACTGGCTACTACGGATTACTGTCGCAATTGCGCGAAATCCGCGATGCACTGGTTCATGCTGGCGACATGCTCAATGTAGGTGTCTGTGGGGGTGGCACGCACCCATTCCAGAAATGGTCGGAGCGCAAGATATTTTCCAAACCGCGCTTCAAGGAAGTGTCCACGCTATACGGCTATCTCGCCAAGCAGTTCACCATATTCGGCCAGCACGTCCATGTGGGATGCGGATCCGGCGACGAGGCGCTGAACCTTTTGCATTGTCTCAACAGGTTCGTTCCGCATTTCATCGCACTGTCGGCATCGTCGCCATACTTTCAGGGCCGTGATACTTTGTTCAATTCTTCACGTCTGAATTCTGTCTTCGCGTTTCCTCTCAGCGGTCGAGCGCCGTTTCTGCTTTCCTGGGACGCCTTTCGCACCGAGTTCTTCTCCAAGATGGAAAGCACCGGAATCGTAAAGAGCATGAAGGACTTTTACTGGGATATCCGACCCAAGCCGGAGTACGGCACGATTGAACTGCGTGTCTGCGACACGCCTTTGACGGTCGAACGGGCCGCGGCGCTGGCCTGCTATCTGCAAGCGCTATGCAGTTATCTCCGTGAGGGGACCGAGCCTGCGCCGCGTGAAGAGGATTATCTCGTCTATAACTACAATCGTTTTCAGGCATGCCGTTTTGGGCTCGATGGAACGATCGTGCATCCACAGACGCACGAAAGCTTGTCGGTGCGCGAAGATATTCTGACGACCTTGCGCAAGATCGAGCCCTTTGCAGCGCAACTGGATTGCCTGCCGGCGCTGGAACATATCTACAAGACGTCGCATGAAGGCAGCGATGCTACCTTTCTGCGGCAGCAGCGGGCGAGCAGCGGAAGCACCGAAGGAGTCGTCAATGCTTCGGTTCGCCGCTTTCGTCAAGATACGCCTTAAGTGCCTACAGGCAGAAGCCGGGCAGACGCTTCGATACATGCTTTGCGTCCATACCGATGTCATAGATGCGCCTGCTATGATGATCGCCCGACTTGGACTTGTATATAAGTTGTGATGACGGACAAACGTGGCCGGAGGAATCAATGACGAGTGAGCGATTCGATTTTATTGGTGGCTCGGCGCAAACACTTGCTGCACGGCTGGACTTACCGGATGGTCGGCCCAGTGCGTTTGCACTGTTTGCGCATTGCTTCACCTGCGGAAAAGACATCTTTGCGGCAAGCCGTATTGCACAGGCATTGACCGGCCATGGCATTGCGGTATTACGTTTTGACTTTACTGGACTCGGTGCCAGCGAGGGAGAGTTCGCCAATACGAACTTTTCATCGAATCTGGAGGATTTGCTCGCCGCCGCAAACCACTTGAGGACCAAGCATCGCGCGCCAACACTGCTGATAGGGCATAGTCTTGGCGGCGCAGCGGTATTGGCCGCGGCATCGCTAGTTCCGGAGGTACGCGGTGTCGTCACGATAGGGGCGCCAAGCGATCCTTCTCATGTCGTCGCACAATTTGGAACCCAGGTCAGGGACATAGAACGTGATGGGGAAGCGGAAGTAAAACTTGCCGGACGGCCGTTCCGGATCAAACGCCAGTTTCTGGACGATCTCGCGGGGCAGCGCTTGCTGTCAAAGGTCAACTCGCTAAGTGCAGCACTGATGGTAATGCATTCACCTAAAGACGCTACGGTCAAGTTGAACAATGCAACCCGTATCTTTGCTGCCGCTCCGCATCCGAAAAGCTTTATTTCGCTTGACGACGCTGATCACCTGCTCACACGACGCAGCGACGCGCTCTACGTGGCCGACATCATCGCTGCATGGAGCAGGCGTTATATTGCCGACCCGGCACAGGAATAAGGCCGGCGTCGACAATCGACAAGATTGATTACTTGACCTTGACCTTTGCAACCAAATCCTTCAGTGCCGGAGCGGCTTTGAAGCGCACGTTCTTGGATGCCTTGATTTTGATGGACTCGCCAGTTGCCGGATTGCGTCCAGTGCGGGCCGCGCGCTGTGCAACCGTAAAGGTGCCCAGGTCAGGAAAGGAAAAGCGGCCTTCCTTCTTCAAATCTGTACCGATAAAGCCGAAAACTTGCTCGACAATCTGTTTTGCCTTGACCTTGGTAATTTCATGGTCAGCTGCAATCTTGTCGATGATTTCGCTCTTGTTCATTAAAGCTCCTGTTGAAAAAACATGTCAAAAGTAGTGCAGGCGGAAATATATCTCATAAGCGACATTCTGTCGCTATCCGCTGCTGAAGGGAAACGTTGAATGATTGTATCCTCAGATATAAGCAACTTGTTTCCGGTTTTCCCGAATAAGCTTCGTTCCAAGACGCAATTACTGTTGGATCTCAAACCGCCGTTGCAATGGACATGGAAAATATCGTCCACAGATCGTTGTTGCGCGTTTGCACCATATTGATGCAACCCTATACTGTGGGTCACATGACATTGTCGGCATGTCCCCATTTTCAAATGCCTTTAAATCTTGAAGACACTAAGTTGTGACTTGAAGAGCGACGAACATAGTAATACCTCGAAAATGCAGAGCGTATGAAGGCAAGTATTGACCGTCTCGCGGGATCGGCAGAGAGAGGTCTGATACGCTGCCGTAATATTTCACAGGCTTGGATCACTGGCCAAGCCGCCAATATATGGGAAGGTATGCAGCAACTGCACAGCTTGTACTACCGAGAAAACCTGCTTCTGGCCGGCGCACTGTCGGATGGATTCGCGACGTCTGTCGACCTTGTGGACCATCGTATGTTTGTGAGCAGAGTAGAACCTGCAAAGCGTGGCCGGAATGCAGCTATTGCTTATTTCAACGAATATATATTTGGTTGCGGTCCCCGTTTAAGCCTTGTGCCCGGAAAAGGAACGTCGAGCGAGGCACGCCGTGAATAATCCTGTTCCTGTCAATATTCTGCTGGTAGATGATCAGCCGGCGAACCTGCTTGCGTTAGAAACCGTGCTCGAAAAGCTTGACGAGACATTGATTTCCGTCACGTCAGGCGAAGAAGCGCTACGCAAGGTACTCGGAACAGATTTCGCCGCTATCTTGCTTGACGTGCGCATGCCGACCATGAGCGGTTTTGAAACGGCGCGATTGATAAGAACCCACCCGCGATCCAGCCGGACGCCGATCATTTTTCTCACTGCGGCGCCTGATGATCCGAATTTTCCCGTTGACGAAGCGTATGCTCTTGGCGCCGTTGATTACCTGACCAAGCCTATTGTGCCGGCCGTACTGCAAGCCAAAGTCTCTTTTTTTGTGGATCTGTATCGCAAGACAGCGGATTTGGCACGTATTGAACGCGAGCGCCATATGGCTGCGCTCAATGAAAAAGATGCTCGCATCCGCCTTCTTTTGGGCAACATCAAGGATTATGCGTTCGTCGTGACCGATGTCGACGGACGAATCAGCGAATGGGAAGGCGGCGCGGAGGAAATTACCGGCTGGCGCGCCGTGGACGCAATCGGTCAATCGGCCGCTATTCTTTATCTGCCAGAGGATTGTCTGTCGGGCAGACCCGAGATCGAAATGGCGGAAGCAAAAGACAATGGCCGTTCAGAAGACAAACGCTGGCATGCACGCAAGGATGGAAGTCGCTTTTATGCGGATGGCGTGACGATTGCGTTGAATGATGCACAAGGCCAATTGCGTGGATTCACCAAGATATTTCGCGATGCAACCGCAGCGAAGCAGGCCGCTGACGATTTGAGAATGAGCGAAGAGCGGCTGCGTCAGAGTCGCGAACGAGTCAAGCTTGCTACTGAAGCCGCAGGATTGGGCGTATGGCTATGGGACGCACCCACCGGATTGATTACCTGGGAAAACGACCGATTGAATCAGGCCTTGGGCATACCGCCCTTGGAAGCATCGACAATTGCTGCGGAATTCGCACGGCGTTTTCTTCATTCGGAAGACGCGCCTGCATTCCTGCAAGCGCTTGAAGACATGACATACAGCGGCGCCGTTTTTCATTTGCAGGCGCGCGTTTCGGGCCCGGCGAAAGAGCCGCGCTGGCTGGAGTTTTCCGGATTGCGCCAGCGAACCTCCGCCGGGGACATGCAAGTCCTCGGAATGGCAGCTGACATTACCGCACGCAAGCAGGTCGAGCAACGTGAGCGTGAGGCTGCTGCCGAGGCGTTCGCCGCCGCGGAGGCCAACGCCAAGTTTCGGACCTTCTTCGATCAAGGCTCATACTTCGCGGGCGTCATGGCTCTCGACGGGACAATTATCGAAGCCAACCGTCTGTGTCTCGAAGCCTGTGGGTTCACGCGCGAGGAAGTCGTCGGTAAAAAATTCTGGGATTGCGGGTGGTGGAACCGCTCGCCGGAGCTCATGGACATGGTGCGCTCGGGATACATGGAAGCGGTTGCCGGCAATACCTTTAAACGCGAAACTGTTTACTTCGTGGCCGATGGCAGCCAACGGTTTATTGAGCTGATCCTGGCGCCTGTTACCGACAGCATGGGACGTGTGCTTTACGTAGCACCGACCGGTACGGATGTAACCGACAGAAAACGTGCGGCAGACGATTTACGTCGTCTGGCGGCCGATCTGGCCGAGGCCGACCGGCGCAAGACCGAGTTTCTCGCAACACTTGCCCATGAGCTGCGCAACCCGCTGGCACCACTGCAAAACGGCCTTGAGATCATGCGTCTTGCAGCTGACAATCCGGAAGTCGTCGGCAGAACGCGAGACATGATGGAGCGACAGCTTGCGCACATGGTTCATCTGGTGGACGATCTGCTCGATGTCGCACGTATCACACGCGGCAAGGTACATCTTAAAAAAGAAAAGGTTGAACTGAAAAATGTGGTGGCGAGCGCCATCGAAACCAGCATGCCGCAGATTCAAGCCTGCGGGCATCAACTGGTTACCCAACTGGAAGAAGCATCTCTGCTGCTGGATGCCGACCCCACCAGACTTTCTCAAATCATCAGCAATCTGCTGAACAATGCAGCCAAATACACTTCACGTGGCGGCCGCATCATTTTGTCGGCATGCCGGGAAAACAACGAGATAGCGATAACGGTGACTGACAATGGCGTTGGCATTCCACCCGAAATGCTGCCGACGGTATTCGAAATGTTTACGCAGGTATCGCAGAATCTGAATCAGGCCCAAGGTGGTCTTGGTATCGGACTTACGCTTGTTCGCCGTTTAACAGAACTGCATGGCGGAACAATTACGGCGGCCAGCGCCGGTAGCGGAAAGGGCAGCAGCTTCACAGTACGCTTGCCGTTCGCACAAGCACGGGAAGAGCGGCCCGCGCCGACTAATAAGCCAGTTGTTCCGATTGGAAACTCTGGAAGGCGCGTACTTGTTGTCGACGACAACAGCGATGTCGCCGAAAGTCTCTCAGCGCTGCTGCAGGTCGGAGGCTATACAACCCGGGTTGCGAATGACGCCATGCAAACCTTCGAAATGGCCCGCGAGTTCATGCCGGAAGTCGTCTTTCTGGATATTGGAATGCCTGGAATGAATGGATATGAAGTGGCACGCGCATTACGCAAAACTCCGGGCATGGAGCACGTTGTTTTGGTGGCGTTATCCGGCTGGGGAAATGAAAACGATAGAAGCCGTTCAAGAGCCGCCGGGTTTGACGAACATCTCACTAAGCCCGCCGGGCTGGCGGCCGTCAATCGTCTGCTTTCAAAATTGTCGTGGTCACATGATTCGGCATCTACCGGGTGACTGGAGCGTGCAGACTAAGGGCGTGCACTAGATGCTTTGTTCGCGAATGAAGGTGGAAAGGCTCGCCAGAGTGCAAGATGCCTGCCTTCCGTAACGATTGCTTTCTGCCTGCGGATCTGGTTGGTATGCCGCCCCGTTCTGAATCGGATCTGACGGCACACCTAGCTGCCGTCATGCATATCAGTTGCATGTACAGCAGATGACGTGATCATATCCTTCGCTTGTGACAAGGGCATGACGAATCGCAACAAGATTATATTGCTACAACATCAACCATATCATTCAGCGCTGGGGGAATTCGCTCGTGCGCAATGCATGAACGATATCGAAAGCCCGGCATATATCACTGATCACTGCTTGCCATACTCATGGCTTCGTTTATTCTGAAGCTGTGAGGTAAATTTCGAGTAGAGCCATGATATTTGCTGCGAACAAGAATACCAATAGTCAGAAGGCAGAACTGGACTTCTCGCGTCGTCGGGCACTTTTCCTTTTGGGTGCCTCATTGATTAGTGCATCAGCCAAGGGGGCCTCTACAGCCGATACGCGTGGGATGCCCGGTCTGCCAAGCTGCATCGTCACGCCACAGCAAACGGAAGGCCCATTCTTTATAGACGAACGCCTGCAGAGATCTGACATACGCACCGATCCCTACGATGGCTCCGTCAGCGTAGGGACGGCACTCGCGCTCACACTTCGCGTTTATGCGGTCGGCGCCAACAGATGTGCTCCCATTGCCGGTGCGATGGTGGATATCTGGCACTGTGATGCAAATGGCCATTACTCCGGCGTTATCGACGGTACCAGTATTGAAAAGGAAAAAAAATTCCTGCGCGGGTTCCAGATTACCGGACGCGACGGAGCGGTAAATTTCGTGACAGTTTACCCCGGTTGGTATCCGGGACGTGCCGTGCACATTCATTTCAAGGTCCGCAACAATCTGAACACCCGGCGTGCGAATGAATTCACGTCGCAACTGTACTTTGACGAATCTGTGACCGACCAGGTGCATTCATCGGAGGTTTATGCAAGGCGTGGACGTCGTATGGTTTTAAACAGCAGAGATGGACTATTTCAACGCGACCAGGGCTCTCATCTTTTGTTAAGACCGGAGAAGACGACGACAGCTTATGTTGCTGCATTCGACATCGGGCTTCGTATGTAAAACCTGTTGCGTCCTTGCATCCAGTGGCCGCGTGCATTGACACCGAGGTTAGCTCCATAGGTGCGCGAAGATGCACCTTGAAAGCATCTCGATGTTTCGCCGTGGCGGTACGTCGCAACTTATATGAAAATAAATTCCGTTTTAACGGGCGACTAATGGCGCGGTGTATTTTTGATAACATTGTTCCGCTCGCACTGACCATGAAATCCAGATGAAGCTCGCGCGCTTTTTTTGTTGTAAAACGCATGGCAGGAAAAAAGATTTGCATGTCGCCCATGTGTTTGCTATAGTTCGGCTCCCGTCGCGACACGCAGCAAACAAAGCGCGGAAGCGAAGGGTGCAAGGGATGCAAAATGGTCCTTGAAGCGCAGCAGACGGTCCCTGCATTGCAGGGGACGGCGACAGACACAACGCTCTGTCGGAGCAAGCGGATCTTTAACAACTAACAGCCGATAAGTGTGGGCGCTTGGTGTGGTGGAGTTGATGGTTTCGGCCATTGGCATTACACAAGTATCAAGTGCTCACAAAGAAATATAGGTAAGCATCGCAAGATGTTACTTGTCAGTATTTTGAGTGGGCGACACCTCGAACGAGGTTGCCAGCAATGGCACAAACAGAGATTGAACTGAAGAGTTTGATCCTGGCTCAGATTGAACGCTGGCGGCATGCCTTACACATGCAAGTCGAACGGCAGCGCGGGAGCAATCCTGGCGGCGAGTGGCGAACGGGTGAGTAATGTATCGGAACGTGCCCTAGAGTGGGGGATAACTAGTCGAAAGATTAGCTAATACCGCATACGATCTAAGGATGAAAGTGGGGGACCGCAAGGCCTCATGCTCGTGGAGCGGCCGATATCTGATTAGCTAGTTGGTAGGGTAAAAGCCTACCAAGGCGACGATCAGTAGCTGGTCTGAGAGGACGACCAGCCACACTGGGACTGAGACACGGCCCAGACTCCTACGGGAGGCAGCAGTGGGGAATTTTGGACAATGGGGGCAACCCTGATCCAGCAATGCCGCGTGAGTGAAGAAGGCCTTCGGGTTGTAAAGCTCTTTTGTCAGGGAAGAAACGGTCTGGGTGAATATCCTGGGCTAATGACGGTACCTGAAGAATAAGCACCGGCTAACTACGTGCCAGCAGCCGCGGTAATACGTAGGGTGCGAGCGTTAATCGGAATTACTGGGCGTAAAGCGTGCGCAGGCGGTTGTGCAAGACAGATGTGAAATCCCCGGGCTTAACCTGGGAATGGCATTTGTGACTGCACGGCTAGAGTGTGTCAGAGGGGGGTAGAATTCCACGTGTAGCAGTGAAATGCGTAGATATGTGGAGGAATACCGATGGCGAAGGCAGCCCCCTGGGATAACACTGACGCTCATGCACGAAAGCGTGGGGAGCAAACAGGATTAGATACCCTGGTAGTCCACGCCCTAAACGATGTCAACTAGTTGTCGGGGATTAATTTCCTTGGTAACGCAGCTAACGCGTGAAGTTGACCGCCTGGGGAGTACGGTCGCAAGATTAAAACTCAAAGGAATTGACGGGGACCCGCACAAGCGGTGGATGATGTGGATTAATTCGATGCAACGCGAAAAACCTTACCTACCCTTGACATGGTCGGAATCCTGGAGAGATCTGGGAGTGCTCGAAAGAGAACCGGCGCACAGGTGCTGCATGGCTGTCGTCAGCTCGTGTCGTGAGATGTTGGGTTAAGTCCCGCAACGAGCGCAACCCTTGTCATTAGTTGCTACGAAAGGGCACTCTAATGAGACTGCCGGTGACAAACCGGAGGAAGGTGGGGATGACGTCAAGTCCTCATGGCCCTTATGGGTAGGGCTTCACACGTCATACAATGGTACATACAGAGGGCTGCCAACCCGCGAGGGGGAGCTAATCCCAGAAAGTGTATCGTAGTCCGGATTGTAGTCTGCAACTCGACTGCATGAAGTTGGAATCGCTAGTAATCGCGGATCAGCATGTCGCGGTGAATACGTTCCCGGGTCTTGTACACACCGCCCGTCACACCATGGGAGCGGGTTTTACCAGAAGTAGGTAGCCTAACCGCAAGGAGGGCGCTTACCACGGTAGGATTCGTGACTGGGGTGAAGTCGTAACAAGGTAGCCGTATCGGAAGGTGCGGCTGGATCACCTCCTTTCTAGAGTAAAGCCATCGCGTCAAGCGTTCACACTTATCGGTATGTTGGTAGAGACAGCAAGAACAGTGTAAGTCGGCAGTCGGCACGCAATACAGTCTGCCGGGGGTTTGGCTAGGTACTGATCCGAACGGGTCTGTAGCTCAGTTGGTTAGAGCACCGTGTTGATAACGCGGGGGTCGTTGGTTCGAGCCCAACCAGACCCACCATCAAAGTTTCGGGGGTTTAGCTCAGCTGGGAGAGCACCTGCTTTGCAAGCAGGGGGTCGTCGGTTCGATCCCGTCAACCTCCACCACTTCTTTGAGACATCAAACCTAAGTCGGGGCGCCGTGGGGCGCGGGCGATTTAGGTTTGATCTTTTGAGATCATTGGCTGTTTTTGTTCTTTAACAATCTGGAAGAAGTAGTAAAGAATTTATCAGTATGGACTGATGCGTTTGTGATGAGCGCGTTGGGAGATACTGGTGGGTTGTGATTGTATCAATCATAGGTAGGAAAGAGTTCTCGTGGTGACACGCGAGTAGTCTGGACTACGGCATATTCAAACTCATACTTTATAACGGGATTCTGGCGACAGAAGCCAACGTTATAGGGACAAGCGAATAAGTGCACATGGTGGATGCCTTGGCGATATCAGGCGATGAAGGACGTAGTAGCTTGCGATAAGCTGCGGGGAGCGAGCAAACACGCATTGATCCGCAGATTTCCGAATGGGGAAACCCGGCCCTTTGGGTCATCACTCACTGAATACATAGGTGTGTGAAGCGAACGCGGCGAACTGAAACATCTAAGTAGCTGCAGGAAAAGAAATCAACCGAGATTCCCAAAGTAGTGGCGAGCGAAATGGGAACAGCCTGCAAGATTTAGCAGTAGCGATAGCAAAACGGATTGGAAACTCCGGCCACAGAGGGTGATAGCCCCGTATGCGAAATCGGTATTGTGGAACTAGGCTTGCGACAAGTAGGGCGGGGCACGTGAAACCTTGTCTGAACATGGGGGGACCATCCTCCAAGGCTAAATACTCGATATCGACCGATAGTGAACCAGTACCGTGAGGGAAAGGCGAAAAGAACCCCGGAAGGGGAGTGAAATAGATCCTGAAACCGTGTGCATACAAACAGTAGGAGCCTCGCAAGGGGTGACTGCGTACCTTTTGTATAATGGGTCAGCGACTTACATTCAGTGGCAAGCTTAACCGAATAGGGAAGGCGTAGCGAAAGCGAGTCCGAACAGGGCGATTTCAGTCGCTGGGTGTAGACCCGAAACCAAGTGATCTACTCATGGCCAGGATGAAGGTGCCGTAACAGGTACTGGAGGTCCGAACCCACTAACGTTGAAAAGTTAGGGGATGAGCTGTGGGTAGGGGTGAAAGGCTAAACAAACTTGGAAATAGCTGGTTCTCTCCGAAAACTATTTAGGTAGTGCCTCAAGTATCACCACCGGGGGTAGAGCACTGTTATGGCTAGGGGGTCATCGCGACTTACCAAACCATTGCAAACTCCGAATACCGGTGAGTGCGAGCTTGGGAGACAGACGTCGGGTGCTAACGTCCGGCGTCAAGAGGGAAACAACCCAGACCGCCAGCTAAGGTCCCCAAGATTGGCTAAGTGGAAAACGAAGTGGGAAGGCTAAAACAGTCAGGAGGTTGGCTTAGAAGCAGCCATCCTTTAAAGAAAGCGTAATAGCTCACTGATCGAGTCGTCCTGCGCGGAAGATGTAACGGGGCTAAGCCAGTCACCGAAGCTGCGGATCTGCAGTAATGCAGATGGTAGGAGAGCGTTCTGTAAGCCTGCGAAGGTGTCTTGTAAAGGATGCTGGAGGTATCAGAAGTGCGAATGCTGACATGAGTAGCGATAATGCGGGTGAAAGGCCCGCACGCCGTAAGCCCAAGGTTTCCTGTTCAACGTTCATCGGAGCAGGGTGAGTCGGCCCCTAAGGCGAGGCAGAGATGCGTAGCTGATGGGAAGCAGGTTAATATTCCTGCACCGTCGTTAGATGCGATGGGGGGACGGATCGCGGAAGGTTGTCCGGGTGTTGGATGTCCCGGTTTGTGCATCGAAGAAGGCGCCTAGGCAAATCCGGGCGCGCAATTCAAGGGTGTGCGACGAGTGGCCTTGTGCCGCGAAGCAATCGGAAGTGGTTCCAAGAAAAGCCTCTAAGCTTCAGTCTAACGAGACCGTACCGCAAACCGACACAGGTGGGCGAGATGAGTATTCTAAGGCGCTTGAGAGAACTCGGGAGAAGGAACTCGGCAAATTGGTACCGTAACTTCGGGATAAGGTACGCCCTGGTAGTTTGAAGGCCCTGCGGCCTGAGGATGAAGGGGTTGCAATAAACTGGTGGCTGCGACTGTTTAATAAAAACACAGCACTCTGCAAACACGAAAGTGGACGTATAGGGTGTGACGCCTGCCCGGTGCTGGAAGATTAAATGATGGGGTGCAAGCTCTTGATTGAAGTCCCAGTAAACGGCGGCCGTAACTATAACGGTCCTAAGGTAGCGAAATTCCTTGTCGGGTAAGTTCCGACCTGCACGAATGGCGTAACGATGGCCACACTGTCTCCTCCCGAGACTCAGCGAAGTTGAAATGTTTGTGATGATGCAATCTACCCGCGGCTAGACGGAAAGACCCCATGAACCTTTACTGTAGCTTTGCATTGGACTTTGAACCAATCTGTGTAGGATAGGTGGGAGGCTATGAAGCGGTGACGCCAGTTGCCGTGGAGCCAACCTTGAAATACCACCCTGGTTTGTTTGAGGTTCTAACCTTGGTCCGTTATCCGGATCGGGGACAGTGCATGGTAGGCAGTTTGACTGGGGCGGTCTCCTCCCAAAGTGTAACGGAGGAGTTCGAAGGTACGCTAGGTACGGTCGGACATCGTGCTAATAGTGCAATGGCATAAGCGTGCTTAACTGCGAGACTGACAAGTCGAGCAGGTACGAAAGTAGGACATAGTGATCCGGTGGTTCTGTATGGAAGGGCCATCGCTCAACGGATAAAAGGTACTCTGGGGATAACAGGCTGATTCCTCCCAAGAGTTCATATCGACGGGGGAGTTTGGCACCTCGATGTCGGCTCATCACATCCTGGGGCTGTAGCCGGTCCCAAGGGTATGGCTGTTCGCCATTTAAAGTGGTACGTGAGCTGGGTTTAAAACGTCGTGAGACAGTTTGGTCCCTATCTGCCGTGGGCGTTGGAAGTTTGAGGGGGGCTGCTCCTAGTACGAGAGGACCGGAGTGGACGAACCTCTGGTGTACCGGTTGTCACGCCAGTGGCATTGCCGGGTAGCTAAGTTCGGAAGAGATAACCGCTGAAAGCATCTAAGCGGGAAACTTGCCTCAAGATGAGACTTCCCCAGGCCTTGAGCCTGCTAAAGGGTCGTTCGAGACCAGGACGTTGATAGGCTGGGTGTGGAAGCGCAGTAATGCGTTAAGCTAACCAGTACTAATTGCCCGTGCGGCTTGTCCCTATAACCTTGGTAGTTATACACAAGTATGAAGCGTATGCCCGATTGGACATCACGCCCGCCAAAATAAGCGCAGAACCCCTGCGCACTACTTCTTCCCAGATTGCGTTGTTTGACGGATTAGCAATAACGATCCTGCAAGCAACACTACCAGTTATGCCTGATGACCATAGCGAGTCGGTCCCACCCCTTCCCATCCCGAACAGGACCGTGAAACGACTTCGCGCCGATGATAGTGCTGCAACCAGTGTGAAAGTAGGTCATCGTCAGGCTCGTACCCCCCAAAACGCCTCCAGCTTAACCGCCGGGGGCGTTTTACTTTGTGCACTCCACGCACCAAGCACCACCGCGCTCCCCCTGCCTCGCTTCCAACCCGCCACCGCTTCCCGATTCCGGCAGCAGCGCACGTCCCGTACGTCGCCGTCATGCTGCTCGCCTCGTCAAGGCTATGCGGTGAATTGGATCGCGCCCGATGCAAAATACCAAGCAAGGGCGCAACACGAAAAACACGACTATCAATACAGTTGCAAATAGGTATTGCCCGTAAGAGCATGCAATCCCTCACTAACGCGCTCGGCTGTACAACTCATTTGCCTTTTCCCCAAGTTCAGCGTCGGTAACATAGGCATCGCTATTGCGGCTTTCGCAACGTGCTCAATCCGCCGCTACTCTAGTCTTTCTCAGATTGGCATTGAACATTGAAATGAATCAGCCAGCCAGTTCGATGTCTTAATATTGTCGACAGTCCTGACAGCGAAAAGCCGGCCTATGGAAAAGCACGAAATTTCGATCGAAGACCTGGAGCGACTTGCGGCAAACATGGCACAACGGATTCCGGATCTGGAATGTCCCGAATGTTGCGACGATGGCTGGGTTCACCAATATGTCGAGCTCAGTGCGCAACTGTATCAAGATGAATGGGAATGGTCTTGCCTCGCTCTCGCATTTACCCAATACCGATTAACAAAAAACAATGGAAACTCAGGTATTAAATAGCGTGCAGGTCGATGCAAGGCCGTTCAGAACAGTCTATCGCAGATAGTTTTCGTGCAGAGCGAAAACGTTTCCAGATTGAATCTACAAAGACTGATTCTTGGTATCTTCTAAAAATTGAAGCGATCTTAGTCTGAGTGACATCGACAAAGAAGCCAAACTGAATCCATTCCGATGCCAGCCGGGTAATGAAGCGATATGTAATCCGTGGGCGCCTTGCCTATGACCTTCCGCCGATCCGATCGGACAAACCTTATAACAAGCGCTCGCTAGTCGCTACGTTGCCACATGACGATCTGGATCTTTTGTATCAATGGTTTGTTGAACGGCAATACGGACAGGCATTGCGTCTGAATCGACCGATATTCGGCACTCATGTGACCATAGTCCGGCATGGTGAAGATATTCCGAATATGGAGTACTGGGGCAAATATGAAGGCCTTGAGGTGGATATTGAATATGATGTCGGCGTCCGCAATCACTTCGACTTCTGGTCGCTACCTGTATATAGCGACTGGTTTCAGCAAGTTCGGCGGGAGCTTGGGCTAGCGCGTGAACCGGATTTCCATATCACCATCGGACGCCAGTTCGATTGGCAACCGATTCCGGCAAGTGCACGTCGCTATGGACACGAACAAAGAGCCGAGCGACACCCGCGGGAGGGCGCTGACCACCATTCATCGTAGCAACTTTCGGACGAATGTCCGAGTAATTACACACCCACGGCCGCGAAAACCTTTTCGCGTTGAATTTTGCCAGCACAACTTGCCTTACCAACGAGCCTGTGCCAGTTCCAATGTCATCTCATACGATGGCGCGTTCCTGCTCGGCAGGTATGCAAGCCCGGAGACTGGCAATTGGTAGAGACGCCACGCTTATTGGACTTAACATGTGGTTTAAGTCCTCAAGCCCAAGGCAACTTGCATATTGTCATTCATTCGGATGCGGTTGATATGATGCATTGCAAGGAAGTGAACATCCCCGGTCAAGGGAATGCCCAATGCATACATCTGCATAAAACGATGGAGACTGAATTTTGAAGGTGTCGCAGGCCATCGCTTCCATCGCCGAGGCGCTTTATCGTCGGATTCGACGATATACCGTAATCGCACTCAATCCGGCGGAGCGCACGCTGATACGCTTTAAAGCCGCGATGCAGGGAGTGCTCTTTCTGGCGTCGATCGGTTTGCTGCTATTGATCCTCTATGCGGTTGTCCTTATCCCCTTGACGCCAAGTACTGCGGATCTGCGCAAGGCAAAATCGGAAAAGCCAAGTGTGCTGATTTCTTCCGATGGCAAGCAGCTGGCGGTGTTCAATCGCTTGAATCGGGAATGGACTCCAATAAACCGAGTTGCTCCGCATGTTGTTAATGCGCTGATCGCAACCGAGGACCATCGCTTCTACCAGCATCGTGGCGTTGAGCCAATGCGCATGGCGGTTGGTGCAGTGCGTGCACTGATCGGCGATCCGGAAGGTGGCTCCACGTTGACGCAGCAACTGGCGCGCAATATGTTCCCGGACGAAATCGGACGCCAGCGCACCGTCACACGCAAGATCAAGGAAATCATTACCGCGTTGAAGATTGAGCAGGCATATACCAAGCGCGAGATTCTTGAAAGCTATCTGAACACGGTGCCGTTTCTCTATAACGCGTTCGGCATTGAAATGGCAGCTCGTACCTATTTCGACAAGCCCGCCAGCAAGCTCAGCCTGCTTGAAAGCGCCACACTGGTGGGGATGTTGAAGGGAACCAGCTACTACAACCCGGTGCTCAATCCCGAACGTGCGGTAAAGCGTCGTAATGTAGTGCTATCGCAGATGGTCAAGCACAAACTGCTGAGCCAGGAAAGCTTCGATGCAATCAAGGCCAGGCCTGTGGTGCTCGACTTCGAACGGCAACAGGAAGCGCTTGGACCGGCGCCGCACTTCACCCAGCAATTGCGGAAATGGTTGATCGAATGGGCAGACCGCAATGACTACAACATTTATCAGGATGGATTGATCGTCTACACGACGATCGATACGCGCATGCAGGCGCTCGCAAACCGGGCGGTCAATCGACAGATGGAAGCCTTGCAGGCGGTGGCGGATGTGGAGTGGGCAAGCAGTGCCGAGCGACTCCTGTCGACCAGCACGTCGGCGTATGTCGAGCGGCGCGCGCGCGTTCAGAAGTTCTCCCATTTCTGGAACAGCCGTACCGACCTGATGAATGCGTTTATCCGAGAGTCACCTTCCTACCGGCGTGCCATAAACGAGGGTGTAGAACCAGAACAGATATTGACGCAATTACGAAACGATCCTGACTTCATCCTACGGCTGAAAGACCAAAAAACGCGTCTGGAAGCTGGGTTCATTGCAATCGATCCGGTCAATGCCCATGTCAAGGCGTGGGTGGGTAGCCGCGATTTCGGCACCGATCAATATGACCATGTCGGCCAGGCGAGGCGGCAGCCGGGTTCGACATTCAAACCCTTTGTGTACGGAGCGGCTCTGGAAAAAGGCATGTCGCCCAGCAAGCAATTCCTGGATGCGCCGGTCGACATCCCCTTATCCAACGGATCAGTCTGGCGGCCTGCCGATATCGTTGCGCCCAGTGGTCGCATGATGTCGGCGCGCGATGGTCTCGTGTACTCCAAAAACACTATTACCGCGCGTGTGATGCTTGAAACCGGGCCGGGACAAATTGCGTCTCTTGCACAAAAGATGGGCGTCAATCAAAGTCGCCTAGACCCGGTCCCGTCGCTGTCGCTCGGTACCAGCCCGGTCACCTTGTTCGAAATGACCACTGCGTATCTGACAATCGCATCGCGCGGCGAGTACCGCAAGCCGGTTCTGGTCACACGTATTACCGACAAGGCCGGCAATACGCTTGCTACGTTCGATAGCAAGCGTCAGGCGGTGATTTCGGGCGAAACGGCGGATCAGTTGATCGATATGATGCGTGGTGCGGTCAATCAGGGCACCGGGCAATGGCTGCGGTCACGCTTCGGGATTCGCGCTGACGTCGCCGGGAAGACGGGCACCACGCAAGACAACACCGATGGCTGGTTCATCCTGATGCACCCGCGTTTGGTTGCAGGCTCTTGGGTCGGTTTCAATGATGCGCGCGTCAGCATGCGCAGCACGCATTGGGGGCAGGGCGCTCATAACGCACTGCTGCTGGTCGGCGACTTTTGCCAGCAGGCGTTCAATGCGCGGCTGGTGGATCCCGCACTGCAATTTTCCAAGCCGAGTGAGTCTATATTCGACGATATTCTTCATGTGTTCCGGCGCATTTTCGAGCCTGACCACAATCCACCTGCTCAACCTGCACCCCCGCCCAAGGAAACCGATGGCTCGGTCCTGGATACGCTGGATCGCCTGCTCAAGCAAATGCGCGAAGTGGAAAAGACTTACCATGAGTGGCGGCAGCGTGTGGAAGACATCGCGGCTAGCATTCGAAAATTCATCGACTGGATCAATCCGCTTTAGCCTCTTTCTTGCGGCCTGCCTCCATTCACGGCTCGATCGCTATGCCTACCACCGGTTCGCCCGAGTCGATTTTTCCGATCATGCTGGCCTTGCCGCTATCGAGATCGATTTCATACCATGACGAGGACTTTTCCCCTGACCTGGTGATAGCGGTGAAGGCAGCACCGGAAATATCGGCAATGTCGAAAGACGCACGTTCGAATGCACCGATACCCAGCGGGCCGACGCTCAGCAGTTGTCCGGTGTTGGGAGAAATCGCCGGGCCCTTGCCTTCACGCGTGCCCTGAGTGACGAGCATGCCTTGCGCCGCGTCGATTGCGAAGTTGGTCGTGATTTTCTCGTCCTGCTTGTTATAGGTATAGGCTGCGGCGACAGCTGCCGGCTTTTTGCCCGCATTCGGATCGGTGCCGGAATATGCCAGGTTGCCATCCAGCTGAACACCTGGCGTATTCGGATCTCCATCGACGACAGCGCCGGTGTCGGGATGTACGCGCAGGTTCTGACCGCTGTTGCTGACGATGCGTATGCGATCGACGGTAGGATTGAAGTCAACTCCGAATTCCGTACCCGTCAGGCTTACCGCAATCGGTCCGGAACCGATCATCTGGACGGCACCGCTGGAAGGAGTGATGCGGTACAGGCGGACGCTGCTGCCCAATGCATACAGCCAGCCTTTGACAACCCGGTAATCGATGCCGGTGATGGTTTCGCCGTTTTGAAGGCCGTTCAGCGGTTTGCGCGACAGCAGCTTTTGCGGTTGTCCGGCATTAAAGCTGATCAACTGGTTCGACGAAGTCACCGCATAAACGGTTTCCTTGCGCATCGCGCCAACCGGTTCTTCAATCGTTGCACATGCCGTCAGCGCGGCGGCGGCGGCAAAGAGGATAAGGTGCGACGCTGCGGACCGCTGCCGGTTGTACGAAGATGGGGAATGTTGCATTGGCATCTACTTGGATGACGGACTAAGGATAAGGCATGGTACACGATGTGTACCATGCCTTGCCGACGCTATTTGTACAGCAGTTCAGGCAACCACAATCCGATTGCCGGGAACATGTACAGCAGTACCAATGCGATGACCTGAATTCCCATGAAAGGCAACATGCCCATGAAAATCTGGTTCAAGGTGACATGCGGGGGCGACACCCCTTTCAGATAAAAGGCCGACATGGCGACCGGCGGCGACAGGAAGGCGGTTTGCAGATTCATCGCGACCAGCAGGCCGAAGAACAGCGGATCGATATTGAAGTGCGGAAGCAAGGGAATAAAGATCGGCATGAAGATCACGATGATCTCGGTCCATTCGAGCGGCCAGCCGAGCAGGAAGATCACCACTTGTGCAAGGATCATGAACTGCAGCGGCGTGAGATCCATCGACAAGACCCAATTGTTGATGATTTCCTGACCGCCCAGCAGCGCGAACGCTGCAGAGAAAATACTCGATCCGACGAATAGCCAGCACACCATCGCACTGGTCTTGGCAGCTAGGAATACCGATTCCTTCAATACATCGCGATTAAGCCTTCGGTATGCCGCTGCCAACACCAAGCCTCCCATGGAACCCATGGCAGCGGCTTCGGTAGGCGTTGCAAGACCAAAGACAATCGCCCCAAGTACGGCAAGGATCAATATTGCCAGCGGGAAGAAAGAAGCCAGCAGCATCTTGAATATTTCAAAGCGTGCATAGCTCAGGAGTACATAAAATGCCAGTACCGCCGCCAGGAAGAGGCCAAAGGTGATCCAGTAACCCTGTGGAGCGGGTTTCGATTGCGCCGCGGTATCAGGCTGTTCAACTGTCGCCGGTGGTTTTGCCTGCGTATCGGATGCATTTGGTTGTGCAGCCTGCGCAGCAGGGGGCGCTTCCCTCGGCGGTTCGGTCAAGCCCCCTTCGCTCGGCGGTTCCGCGAGTCCGCCCTCGACAGGTGGCTCAGCCAGGCCGCCTTCATTCGACGATGAGGAATCGGACCCCATGCCGATGCCCATTTCGATCACCTCGTCCTGGGATTCGGGCGCTGCCTTTGTCACGGCCTGGTAAGTGAAACCCATGATCAGTGCGAATGCCAGCGCAGGAAGCAAGGCAATGCCGAGTTGTGACAGCAGCGTCGCCGCAGGCACGCCTGCGTTGCGTTTACCCTTCAGTGCCGCGACGAATCCGCCGATTGCATGGTTGCCGCCGCCAGTCATGAGTGCGCGGGAATATGCGGGCAATGCAACTTCCCGGTCTGCGGGAGCGAGAGGCGGCGCCCAATCGGGCTTGAGTTTCGCCACGATAATGACATAGGCGACGTACAACAACGCAAGCATGATGCCGGGGAAGAAAGCGCCCGCATACAGCTTCACCACGGACACGCCAGCAGTAGCTCCATACACGATGAGCAAGACCGAAGGCGGGATAAGGATGCCAAGACAGCCGCCGGCGGTAATCGAGCCCGCAGCCAGTTTCACGCTATATCCGGCCTTCAGCATCGCGGGCATTGCAAGCAGACCCATCAGCGTCACGACAGCGCCGACAATGCCGGTTGCAGTCGCAAAAATCGCGCAAGTGACGATGGTCGCGACCGCAAGCGAACCCGGCACGCGCGCCATTGCCAGATGCAGACTGCGAAACAGCTTGTCGATCAGATTGGCGCGCTCGACCAGATATCCCATGAAGACAAACAGCGGCACTGATATGAGCACATCATTGGCCATGACCGAATAGGCACGCTGCACCATCAGGTCCAGCGTCTGTTGCACTGCTATATCCGGATTGACATCGCGATAAGCGAACCAGGTAAACATCACGCCCATACCCATGAGCGTGAATGCGGTGGGAAAGCCGAGCATGATGGCGATCACGATGAGCCCCAGCATCAGCAAGCCGAGATGACCGTTGGTCATGTCCGAAGGCGCCGGCATCAGCACGAACAGGCCGATCACGACCATGGCCATGATGGAGATTCCGAACCATACTTCCTTCCTCATTTGTTCCCCCTGTTGTGGTCCATGGCAGACAGGTCTGCCTGGGCCGATGCCGGTTCTTTTACATTGACCATTTCTTTCAACTTGTCGACATCGACTTCCTCAACGTCCTCTTCGCGCGACGGCCATGCGCCTTCCTTGATGCACACGATGCAACGGACAATTTCCACCAGGCCTTGCGCCATGAGGAAAATTCCTGCGATCGGGATAATCATCTTGAACGGATAGAGTGGCGGACCGTTCGCCGTGATGTTCGAGTGCTCGTTGATTGCCCAGGATTCCTGGGCATATGTGTATCCCGCCCAGATCAGTGCGGCGACACCCGGAATAAAGAACAGGAAATACAGGATCAGATCCAGCGTTGCCTGTAGCCGTGGCGGAAAGAATCCGTACAATACGTCGCCGCGCACATGGCCGTTCTTTGCCAGCGTATAGGCGCCAGCCATCATGAATGCGGCGCCATACCCCATGATCATCAAATCAAACGCCCACGCATTAGGCGTGTTTAAAACATACCGCGAAAAAACTTCCCAAGAAATTTGCAAGGTGAGCACCAGGATCAGCCACGCAAAGGCGTGGCCGATCCAGGTGCTCACCCTGTCGACGGAGAGCAAGAGCTTTTGCATGTCTTGAATCCTAGAGGTGAAGACCAAATCGATTGAAGGTACTCAGCGGTGGCTCATTGTTGAGGCCGCATCGATATCCTGTGCAGAAGGCACTATCCGCAAGTGCGGATAGTGCCTTCTGCTATGGAAGGTGCACGAAATAATTTCCCGATTTGGTTCACGTCTGACGGGCGCGCTGCAGCGTTGCTCGGCGTCGCCATAGCTCGCTATGACTCCTTCTCGCGCCCCTCGGCGGGCCCCTTGCAACACATCCCGTCCGACGCGTTCAAATCGGTAACTTATTCCGTACACATTCCTAAGCCATTGTGTGACTACGTCCTATGAATACTCAGCTCTTGGTGCCGCCAGGCTTCTTACTGAAATAATGATTGAACGCCATGCGACGCGGATTGTTGGTATCCATATCCCATTTTACGGCGCGTTCGGCAAAGGTGCGCATGGATTTTTCCACTTCCTGGAACAGCGGATTGCCTTCGCGTTTCTTGGCGATGACTTCGTCCCATACCTTGAGCTGCTCTTGCAGAAACGAATCGGGTGTCTTGTAAAACTTGACGTTGTCCTTGGTCTGCAGCGCGATATAGTCCTGCGAATAGCGGTCTACGGCTTTCCACGACATATCGGACGATGAGGCTTCTACCGCGTTTTCGATGATCGCCTTGATCTTGGGCGGCAATGCGTTGTACTTGGTCTTGTTAAAGGTGATCTCAAACTGCTCCGAGCTTTGGTGAAAGCTTTGCAGCATGCATACCTTGGACACATCCGGAAAGCCCAGGATGCGATCGGAAGAGGCATTATTAAATTCGGCGCCATCCAGCAGGCCACGGTCCAGCGCAGGGACGATTTCACCTCCGGGCAATGCATTGACCGCAGCACCCATGGAAGTGAACAAATCGATCGCCAGCCCATTGGTCCGATACTTCAAGCCCTTGAAATCATCGCGTTTGGTAACCGGCTTCTTGAACCAGCCCAAGGGTTGTGTCGGCATCGGCCCGGTCAGGAAGGACACCACGTTGGCGCCGATCGAATCATACAGTTTGGCCAGCAATTCCTTGCCGCCGCCATACTTGTGCCAAGCCAAAACCATGTTCGCATCCATGCCGTAGGCCGGACCGGATGTCCACAGCGCAATCGCACTCTGTTTGCCGTAGTTATAGCCCATGACGCCATGGCCGCCGTCGAGTGTGCCCTTGGACACTGCGTCGAGCAGACCGAATGCCGGCACGACCGCACCTGCCGGCAAGATCTCGATCTTGAGTTCGCCGCCGGTCATGTCGTTCACTTTCTTGGCGAAGTCGTTTGCATATTCATGGAAGATGTCCTTGCTTGGCCACGTACTCTGGAATCGGAATTGTGTAGCCGTCTGCGCGGTGGCGACCATCGGGAAGGCAAGCGCCGTCGTGCTGGCGGCCGCGGTTCCGAGGAAGCGGCGACGAGAAGGGGCTTGTCCAGCTTTCTTAACGTGTTTCATGCTTCGTCTCCTGATATTGGCGTTAGGGTTATATGTCGTCTCCCGTCGCATAAAAAACAATTTACGGCGCGTGACGAACCCCTCAAGATTGCGCTAGCGCTTTCTTTAGTCAAGCCGCATCGCAACATTGAAATACCGATAAAATAATGGCCTTCTTTTTAAGGTAGGTCGGGCATTTCTGGTATGAAACCCGGCCCTGCATTCCTGTTGGCCGTTCGGGACTTGAACAAGCGTGATGGTGGTGCGATAGGTCAATACATGATGTCTATCGGCTCAAGAATGGCGCGTTCGAGTTCGAACGTGCTGAACATGATCTTGTACATCATTGTCTAATTCGAATCTCCGGGACTGGTCTTGATCCGCGTCGATACTGCGGATACGATGCTGCACAAGGTCCGCAGCTCGATGAATTGAAGCGGAGCCGGATGGGCCGGCAAATCAATGCTGCCAATCGCTGTGGAGCGGCCATGAAACCAAGCATGTACATCGTGTTGCTCATCTCCATGACTCTGGCGGGCTGCGCCGTGGAACGGCCGTTCGAAGCCGACCCGGCGCCACCCGAAACGCGCGCCGTGATCCGCCAGGACGGTCCGGTGAGCGTCGCGGCGGCGGCTCTCGGGGCACAGGAAAGCCGGGATGCGCTCGGGGTATCGCTGCACGATGTCGGTATCCAGCCGATCTGGTTGCGCATCCGGAACGACGATACGGCCTCCTACTGGCTGTTTCCAATCGCCATCGACCACGACTACTTCATTCCCTCCGAAGTGCTGCGGCGCGTCGCTGGTCGGCATCCCCCGCAGGAACTGGTCACGCGCGTCGAAAACAACGCCTTGCCCGTACTCATCCCGCCGAAGAGCGTGACCTCCGGCATGATCTTCGTGCGCGTCGAAGAGGGACTCAAGGCTGTTACGGTGCAGCTCATGACGCCGGGGCATCGCCGCGATTTTCCGTTCGTGCTGGAAGTTCCCGGTTTGCACAGGCCGCCGGTCCCTTCGCAACGGCGGATTTATCCGGGCCAGACCTTGCCGGATCTGGATGACGCCGGCTTGATCGATTACGTGGCCACATTGCCGTGCTGCACCATCGGCCCCGAGGGGCAGGAGGCCGACCCGATCAATTTCGTTCTCGTCGGTTCGCTTGAACTGGTTAGGCTTGCGCTCGCCTCGCGCGGCTGGACCCTGGCGGAAGTCATGTCCAGCTCGGCCTCACTGAAGATGGTGTTCGCCTTCCTGTCCGGCAGCCGCCTGCCGTATGGCGCCGTGTCCGACCTGCGCTTCCTCGGGCGCACGCAAGACGTCGCCTATCAAAAGATCCGCGAACTCGTCGCGGAGCGCAACCATCTCCGGCTGTGGCTGGCGCCCGTGACGTGGCACGGGCAGGCGGTCTGGGCCGGACAGATCAGTCGCGACGTCGGCGTGAAACTGTCGGGCCGGTTGTGGCCGCCCACCACGCACGAAATCGATCCTTCGGTCGATGAGGCCCGGTTTTATCTGCTGCAAGACCTCATGACCTCGCAACTGGCGCAGCGGCTCTCCTATACTAAAGGCGTGGGCGCCGCCGCCAAGACGGCCCCGCGCCGCAATGCGGAGAATGACCCGTACTACACGGATGGGCTGCGGGCGATCGTGATGTTGAAAGAAAAGCGAGCCGATACATCCACCATCGAACTGTTCGGGGAGCACTATCCGGTGTCGGCGCGGCAGCTTCGGAACGAATAATCCTGACACTGCTTTCGCCGCTTGGCGCTCGACTACGAGCGGTTGACTGACACCCTGGCTGGGCTGCATTTTGTCGCCTTCGTCTGCCTCATGTTCAATAAGGCCGCCACGATGTTGGGACAAGATCCTTAACAGGTTCTAGCCAGGCTGATGACGCGGCCGACCGCGGGCGGCGTAGTTGTGTCTGTTGGAGCGTACGTCGAAATGACGTTCGAAATTCGATCCGCAAGCGCATCGAAAGTTATCTCAGCCCGTTAAAGACAGTCATCATTCGCTTAGGCGGCACATTCTTCAACAAGTGCACTTAGTCGATCTGTACGTTGAATTCCTTTACTTCGCAGTCTCGTTGATGACTACACATCTGACCCTTCCTCAATAGATTGTTTCAATAAGCGAAACAATATGTGTCGACATCGATACACATTGCGATTGCCAACGCCCCAAAGTCTGCAATGTTTCCGTAAATCTGTTCATGGTCGTTTCCTTTCGTTATGCTATGGAGACAACGGCGGAAAATATCTCTCGGGGAGGCACTCTCACGGGAAAATTGGGTTAGGCGGTAAGTATGTCGTCAGGATGTGGTCGTATCGTCGCCAATAAAATAATCAAGCAAGGGCTTGGGCAGCGCATTAAATCCGCAGGGCGACGGAATGACGCCATCAACATCATCTCGAATTAGTTTTCGATCGAAAGCACCCTACCGTTTTCTTTACACTCGATTCTTGGGATAAAGGCCATGATTGCACAATACCAAATGGACGCTTGCATCTGTACAAGTGCAGGTTCGTCGCTCTACCGCGCGCTGCGTGTGCAAGATGGCGCATCGGTCGGGTTGAAACTGCTTGATGTGGTCAGGCTGCAGCCGGCGCAGAAGGCACGTTTCAGGCGCGAGTACGAACTACTGCAATCATTGAATATCCCCGGGGTAGTGAAACCAGCCACACTGGTGGAAGAAGCAGGGCGGCCGGCAATGGTCATTGGGGACGTGGCTGGCGAATCGCTCGAATCCTTCCTGGCTCAACATCAGCTTGAGGTGTCAGTCTGCCTACGCTTGGCGTGTCAACTGGCGCGCATATTGGCCGGCCTGCATGCGGCGGGCGTCACCCATCAGGACATACGCGCCACCAATTTTTTGTTGCTGCCACAGCAATCGGGCATCCTGCTGCTCGACCTGGATCTGGCAACCGTGGGTTGGCAGCATGCCGTGGCGGATCAAGCGATCGGCGGCGATTGGGCCAGTTTGTCCCCCGAGCAAACCGGGCGCATGAATCGTCCGGTTGATTATCGGACCGACTTCTATTCGCTGGGGGTCTTGCTTTACCGGATGCTGACCGGACGGCTCCCGTTCCAAGGCGGTGATCCGCTTGAATGGGTACATTGCCACGTCGCGCGCATGCCGCCTTCACCATGCGAAGTGGCGCCCGACATTCCGCCGATCGTATCGGATATCGTGATGCGTCTGTTGGCCAAATTGCCGGAAGATCGTTATCAAAGCGCGTATGGATTACAAGCCGATCTCGAGCGCTGCCTGGCACAGTGGCAGTCGGCAGGGCGGATCGAGACATTTCCTTTGGGTACGCAAGATGTCAGCGACCGGTTTCTGATATCGCAAAAGCTGTACGGGCGAGAACGCGAAGTAGCTCAATTGCTGGCGGCATTCGAACACACGGCGGCGAACGGGCAGGCGACGCTGGCCACGGTGGCCGGCTATTCCGGCATCGGCAAGTCGTCATTGGTGCATGAACTGCTGCGGCCGATCGCGCGCGAGTGCGGTTATTTCATCTCCGGAAAGTTCGACCAGTATGCGCACGATATCCCTTACGCCACCTTGATCCAGGCCTTGCGGGAACTGGTGCAGCAGTTGCTTGCCGAAAGCAATGATCGCGTCGCCGAATGGCGCCGGCAAATACTGCAGGCAGTCGGCAACAACGGTCAGATCATCGTCGATCTTTTACCGCAGATCGAATGCATCATCGGTAAACAGCCGCCGGTGCAGGACTTTCGGCAGGCTGCGGCACAGAGCCGGTTCAATATGGTATTGCGCCAGTTCATTGGCGTATTCGCCCGCGAAACACATCCGCTCGTGTTATTCCTGGATGACTTGCAATGGATTGATGCCGCCAGCCTGACGCTGATCGAGCATCTGCTGACCCATCCGGATACCCGTTATCTGATGTTAATCGGTGCCTACCGCGACAACGAGGTGGGCGAGGCCCATCCGTTGCGTGCCTGTCTCAAGACTGTCCACGACAGCGGTGCGGCGGCCATAACGGAAATCGCGCTTTCGTCCTTGGCACCTGCACACTTGAACCAATTGGTGGCCGACACGCTGCATGCGGAGGTGTCCTCCTGCGCGCCATTGGCACAACTGATGTTTGAAAGAACCGAAGGCAACCCGTTCTTCTTCATCCAGTTCTTCCGCGCATTGCACCAGGAAGGGTTGCTGCGATGGAATGACGACAAGCGGTGCTGGCAGTGGGAACTGGCGCAGATCGAAGCCAAGGATTTCGCCGACAACGTGGTCGATTTGATGGTGGCAAAGCTGCGCCAACTGCCTGTGCCGACCCAGCAGGCATTGCACTGTGCGGCATGCCTGGGCAACCAGTTTGACCTGCGTCATCTCGCGTTGGCCGGTGGGCATGCGCAGGCTGAGGTCGAGCAACACCTGTCGCCCGCCATGCACGAAAACCTGATCGTGTGCAGCCAGGGCGGCGGCAAGTTTTTGCATGACCGTATCCAGCAGGCGGCCTACGCCCTCATTCCCGACGCGGACCCGGCACAGGTGCACCTGGAGATCGGCCGCAGGCTGGTGGCGCATCTGGCGCCGGACGAAATGACTACCCATCTGCTCGATGTCATCAACCAACTCAACCGGGGCGTGGCATGCATTTCCGACCCGGACGAGAGGGTCCAGGTTGCGGAACTCAACCTGCGCGCGGGCCGCAAGACCAAGGCATCGGCGGCCTATGCATCGGCATGCATGTATGTGGCGACCGGCATGGCACTGCTCGATCCGCCGGACTGGAACCAACACTATGCGCTGACATATGGCTTATGGATGGAACGCGCGCAGTGTGAATTCCTGTGCGGCAATCTGAACGAAACCGAACGTCTTATTGCGGAGCTGCTGCACAGGAGTGCATCCGCCACCGATCAGGCGGCCGTCTACAGTTTGAAGGTGGAACTGCATGGCGTGCTGTCGCAGAACAAGGAGGCGGTCGAAAGCTCGCTCGCCTGGCTGAATCTGCTCGGCATCGATCTACCGGCGCATCCGACAATGGAACAGTACCTTGCCGAATACGAACTGGTCTGGCGCAACCTCGAAGGGCGCACGATCGAGAGCCTGATCGATTTGCCTCTGATGACCGATCCGGAAAAAAAAGCCGCCATGCGGGTGTTTGCCGTGCTGTTTTGTCCGGCCTATTTCATCGATGAAAAATTGGCAAGCTTGATTTTGTGTCGCATGATGAACCTGAGTTTGCAATACGGAATCACTGGCGGGAGCGTGCATGGCACGGCCTGGTTCGGCGTGTTCCTCGGCTCGGTCTTCCACCGTTACCAAGAAGGATATCGTTTCGCTCAGGTAGCCTGCGCCATCGCCGACAAGCAGAACTTTCTTGACTACCGCGGGAAGGTTTATTTACCGATGGGCGGGATTAGCCCATGGACGCAGCCGATCGCGACAGCGATCGATTTCATCCAGACCACATTTCATGCCTCAGTCAAGACCGGTGATCTGATTATTGCCTGCCTTTCCGGCTCCTATCTCGTCGAAGACATGCTGTTGCGCGGCGATGCGCTCGACGCTGTGTCAATTGAGGTAGAAAAAGGCCTGGCTTTCACCCGGAAAGCCAAGTTCCGCGATATGGAAGATTTGATTGTGGGCCAGCAGCGCTTCATCGCGGCGATGCAAGGCCGGACTGCGTCCTTGTCCAGCTTCAGCGATGCGCAGTTTGACGAAGCGACGTTCGAGTCGCAGTTGACGGACGAGCGGCAGACCATGTTGATCTGCTGGTACAACATACTCAAACTACAGGCTCGCTATCTGGCGGGTGACTACGCCATGGCGATCGTAGCGGCCGATAAGGCGAAGGAGTTTCTTTGGGCCTCGGTCGGCCAGATTCAGTTGCTGGACTACCATTACTATGCCGCGCTGTCGGTGGCGGCGATATACGAGAGGACGACTGCGGACGAGCGGCCTGCATTGCGTGAACGCCTGATAGCGCACGAGGCGCAGCTGCGCGAATGGGCCGTGAATTACCCACCCACTTTCCGTGACAAACAGGTGCTGGTATCGGCCGAGATCGCCCGCATCGAAGGGCGGGACCTCGACGCCATGCACCTGTACCGGCAGGCGATTCAAGCGGCCCATGACAACGGCTTCATCCAGAATGAGGGTGTCGCTTATGAATGCGCATCCGCCTTCTACCGCACACGCGGGTTCGACGAGTTTGCCGATACATATATACGGGAAGCACGCCGCTGCTATGGACGCTGGGGTGCCGACGGCAAGGTGGCGCAGCTCGACGAGCGCCATCCGCAGTTGCGCGTGCGCATTGCGCGTAAGGACACTGCGCCGCTGGCGGGCATCGCGCAACTGGATCTGCAGTCGGTTGCCAAGGCATCGCAGGCGATATCAGGACGAATCGTGCTGGACGAGCTGATCGATACGCTCATGCGCATCATGCTTGAAAATGCGGGAGCGCAGACCGGTTGCCTATTACTGGTGCGCGGCGAAGACCTGGCACCCGTCGCCGACGCTCAGGTAATGCAGCAGGCCGTACAGGTGCAGCTGCATTTGGGCAAGACGGCTCCCACTTTGGCATTGCCCTCTGCCATCTTGAATTACGTGCGTCGCAGCGGCGAGCAGGTTCTGCTGGACGACGCCGGACAGTCCAATCCGTTTGCCACCGACCCCTATTTCGACCAGCATCGCCCCCAGTCGGTATTGTGTCTGCCCATCCTGAGGCAGGCCCGACTGGTCGGCGTACTCTACCTGGAACATGGCCTGGCCACCCATGTGTTCACGGCGCAGCGGCTGACGGTATTGCAACTGCTGGCCGGCCAAGCCGCCATTTCGCTGGAAAACGCGTTGCTGTATGCCGATCTGTTACGGGAAAACATGGAACGCAAGCGGGCCGAAGAGACCTTGCGCGAGCGCGACGCACGCATCCGCCGGCTGGTCGAATCGAACATCATCGGCATCGTGTTCTGGGATTTCCATGGGGGCATCAGCGAAGCCAACGACGCGTTTTTGCGCATGGTCGGTTACAGCAGCGCCGACCTGCGCTCGGGCATGGACCGCTGGACCGATATGACGCCGCCGGATTGCCGCGCCGCCGATGTACGGGCGCTGGAAGAAATCCGCAACACCGGAACCTGCACACCTTACGAGAAAGCTTTCCTGCGTAAAGACGGCAGTCGTGCGCCGGTACTGGTCGGCGCTGCCTTGTTCGAAGGCTCGCGGGAACAAGGCGTGGCATTCGTGCTCGATCTGACCCAACATAAGCAGGCTGAAGCGGAACGGCAGGCGCGCCAAGCCGCCGAAGCGGCCAACCAAGCAAAAAGCACGTTCCTGGCCAATATGAGCCACGAACTGCGCTCGCCGTTGAATACGATCCTCGGTTTCGCGCGCCTGCTGGCTCGTCAGCCAGCACTGCCGCGCGAAGCGATGGAAGACATCGGCATCATTCGGCGCAGCAGCGAACACTTGCAGACTCTGATCAACCAGGTACTCGACCTGTCCAAGATCGAGGCTGGTCGTGCAACGCTCAACGAGTGCGATTTCGATCTGGTATGCATGCTCGATGAATTGCAGGACATGTTCGCCTTGCGGGCCGACGACAAGGGCCTGCAACTGCTTTTCGAGCGCAGCGCCGATTTGCCGCGCTATGTACGCACCGACCAGGTGAAGCTGCGCCAAGTGTTGATCAACCTTGTCTCCAATGCGCTCAAATTCACGCAGCGAGGCAGCGTCACACTTCGCGCCGATGCGACCGTTGCCGTGTCCGGTGCCTGCCGGTTAGGGTTCGTGATTGCCGATACCGGTCCCGGTATCGAGGCGGAGGAGCTGGGCAATTTGTTCAGCGCGTTCATGCAAGCCCATGCCGGCCGGCAGGCGCAGGAAGGCAGTGGCTTGGGACTGACCATCAGTCGCAGTTTCGTGCGCCTGATGGGGGGTGAAATCCATATTGACAGCCGCGTCGGCGTCGGCACTATGGCCCGCTTCGACATTCCGGCCATGATCACCGGCGTTAACGTCGTGGCGCCGATGGAAGATACGACACGGCAGGTGACGGCGATGGTGCCCGGCCAACCGTGCTACCGCATCCTGGTGGTTGACGATCGCCCGGATTCCCGGCAGCTGGTCTCGCGGTTGTTGACGCCTATCGGTTTCGAGGTGCGCGAGGCCGGAGATGGGCAGCAGGCATTGGATATCTGGCAGGCGTGGCATCCGCATCTGATCTGGATGGATATGAAAATGCCGGTGCTCGATGGCCGCGAAGCCACACGCCGCCTGCGTGCGATGGAAAAGGACCATGCGACGGTGGTCATAGCACTGACTGCCAGCAGTTTCGAGGAAGAGCGAGCCGATATCCTGGCCGCTGGATGCGATGACTTCCTGCGCAAGCCTTTTGCCGAAGCTGATCTTTTTGGAATGCTGCAAAAGCATTTAGGTGTGCGCTTTCTTTACCGCGAGGATGTGCAGCCGGCATCCCTTCAGCTCAGTGCTTCAGGGCTGGCGCGTTTGCGGCCCCACCTGACGAGCGCGCTGCGGCATGCGCTAAGCCAGCTTGATACGAATGCGATCGATGGCATTATTGCCGCTATCCGGCACGAAGACGCCGAGCTGGCCGACGCGCTCACCGCACGAGCCAATGAATTTCAATATGAAGAGTTGTTGCAATGGGTTCGGCATGTGGACGAAACGTCCTGACGCCGGACGGGAATTGCTCTAAAGAGAAATCGTTCCGATGACTCGCACTTGTGTCATCGGAAAAAGGAAGGCTTGTTCAGCGCGCCTTTAACGAATCTTGCACCGCTTTCCAATCGATACTCAGCGGTATGTAATCGCGTGCCGGAAGTGCAGCGATCTGCGTGCGCAAGGTGGCGACTCTTTCTGCCGAAGCAGGATGGGTTGCCAGCAATGCCGGCACCGCCTTTTTTTCGTCTTGCGCCAGCCTGACAAAGAAATTTGCCATGTGAGCAGGGTTAATGCCCGCTATAAGCATTCTTTTCAATCCCTCGTTGTCTGCATCGATTTCCGCGTTGCGCGAAAATTTGAGCTCGGTCAGCTTGGCAATACCTGCTGCAAGGGTCGAGCCGGACAGGTCGCCCATCGCGAGCGAGAGCAGGGCCATGAAGCCGGTATTTTTCACAAGACTTGTCAGTCCATGCCGTTGTTCAACATGTGCGACCTCATGTGCAATCACACCGGCAAGTTCTTCCGCACTTGCTGCCTGTCGGATCAGCCCGGCATACACAACGACGACGCCGCCCGGCGCGGCAAATGCATTGACTTCGTTTTCCTTGGCGAGGAACCAGCGATAGGAATAGCGTGAACCGGCCGTCAGCTTTGTTCCGATAGTCTTGACAGCATCATATGCCGCGCCGCTTTCAACGAGAGTGGAACGCATTCTTGTTTGTGCAAGCACCATGCTGCCGATTTTTTCTTCGTACCGCACTGGCACCTTGTCTGCCACCCATCCTGCAAGCCTGTCGGTGTTGAGCAGGAAGGCGACGAGTATCAGGATCGGCAATAGCACGACCATGCCGTAGAAAAACACCGCCAGGCCAAAGCGGGAACTTAAATGACGCTGTGATTTTCGTGCAGCACGCAGGGAAGTGCCGATGCTCGCTGGGGCGTGCGAAAGAAAGTACTCCTTGTCGGCAGGCTGTTCAATGAAGCAAGCTGATTCACCTTCGGCATCGTTCCATGAAAGCCTCAACTGCGCCAGATTGAAACCTGCGGCTTCTACCCGCAGCGCCTTTGCCGAAATGTGTGACCAGGATCCTCGGACATCAAGGACCAAAGTCTCGCCGCTCCAGCGGCCAGTGACGGCTACGCCGGCGCCATGGGCGCCGGCGCTGAAGAGCCGGCCATGAAAATGGTGAGCCGCTGCCTCCATCAATCGTCGTCACCGCCCATCAAGCCGCCGAGGCCGCCCAGTGCACCCGCGCCAAGGAGGGAACTGCTGCTGGACCCGCCTGATGCAGGCGCGGCCATCATCAGGCGATTTGCCAGTCGCGACAGCGGCAGGGATTGCAGCCATACCTTTCCGGGACCGCGCAGCGTTGCAAAGAACAGGCCCTCGCCGCCAAATACGGCGGATTTGATCTTGCCGACATATTTGATATCGAAGTCGACCTGGGGCTGGAATGCCACCACGCAGCCTGTGTCGACCCGCAGCACCTCACCCGGCGCCAAGGTTTTTTCCACCAGTGTGCCGCCGGCATGCACGAAAGCCCAGCCGTTGCCTTCGAGCTTTTGCATGATGAAGCCTTCGCCCCCAAACAGGCCGGCGCCCAGTTTGCGCTGCAGCGCAATGCCGAGAGACACGCCTTTGGCTGCGCAAAGGAAGGAATCCTTCTGGCAAATCAGTGTGCCGCCGATTTCGGACAGATGGACGGGAACGATTTTTCCTGGATAGGAAGCGGCGAATGCCACCCGCGCCTTGCGCGATCCTTCGTTATGGAACACCGTGGTGAACAATGATTCGCCGGTCAGCAGGCGTTTGCCGGCACCCAATAGCTTGCCGAAAAGGCCGCCTTGCTGCGAACCATCACCAAAGACGGTATCCATCTCTATTCCATCCTGCATGAACATCATCATGCCAGCTTCGCCGACCGCCGCTTCGCCCGGATCCAGTTCAACCTCGACATATTGCATGTCGCTGCCGAAGATTTCATAGTCGATTTCATCCATTGCCATGTATTGCTCGCTTTCTCAGGGTTAATCGGATCCCGACCACGCTGGATCTTCAGCGTATCGGGCTGGACGATCGCGCGAAACTGCTGTCGTCAATTGCGGGTCTATTGTAATGTAAGGGCCCGCGCAGGAATAAGTTGGGCAATTTTGCTGGCCGTAGCGGGCGCACTGCGGCGTTGCCCGCCGCTTGTCAGGGGCCCGCCGAGGGTGCTCGCACTGCGGCGCATCAGGCGCACCTCGGCGGCCCCCTTGCATTGCATCCCGCTACGACCGCCAAATCACCCAGCTTATTCCTGCGCGGGCCCTAAGGCATGCAATGCCAATCCCGCCGTATTGACCGAAGACTGAATTATTCGAGAGGATAGACAATGGAGATGGGCCCTGATTTCGCATTACTAAAGGACGCTTACGCCATCATTGATGGCATCCCCGAGACCGCGATCTCGCTGGACAAGCTGCGATCGGCGAAAGGCGATTCGCTTGAGCACGGTACGGTCTGTTCTCCCGTCGGTTGGCTGGCCCAGCATCCGGATTTCATGCGGTTCGGCCTATCGCTGAACGAGGATGGAAGCGAGTTGCTGCTGCATGGAAAGCCCACGATGGAGGACTCTCCCGCCTATATCATGGCCCGCATCTTCGGCCTGTCTCCGGTGGATGCCAACCAGCTGTTCGGCGACCGGGATACATACACGCTAGGTGACGATTCCGGCTTGAGCGACAAACGCCTGTGGCAGCGTGAACTGCGGGATTATCTGAAGGCGCATGGCCAGCTGGATCCGGAATTTGAAGAGCGCCTGGAGACCAGGGGGCCGTTTGCAGATCCGGCCAATCCATCCGAACTGCGGACGCTATAACAGGCTGTTCAAGCCGCGTGGCGCGTAGAGATAGTCATGCGGCAAGCCCAGCCTTTGGCATGCTAGTGTCGCCGGACTGGATGCAAGCGGAATGCGTTCGGCGATTCTTCCCAGGCGCCTTACGACCGCCGCTTGCCATGGATGCAAATTCCAGTGGACCGGCAGGCATAAACGCTCGCGTATGGCAGCCGGCAAAATGGCGATCGAGGCCTTGAGGAGCAAGCCTTGTGCATGGTCTAGTGGCGCCGGCAGCAAGGGCGAATGCGCAACGATATTCAAAAAATCGAGGACGATGGAAGAGGGCTCAAGACAGGGGAGCGTCGTTTCAAACAATGTCAGGCACTGCTGTTCCGATATGGGCGCATCGTCGGCACCATACAGACGGGAAGACATTTTTCCTTCCGCAAAAAAAGCTTCGCGCTGTGCGGCGTCCAGCATGCCGACATAAGCGTGAAAGGCTTCCATGAATCCGAACGCTGCCGTCGCATGGACCCATGACAACAGCGCCGGATCGTCGGCACGATACGGCATGCCGGAAGGTGTGACGCCGCCTATCTGACCATGACGCTGACGAACCGCGGCGATCATTGCTTCGGTCCGGCTGCGCGGGCCATATACCGTCATCATCGCCGCGTAACCGGTACGCTGAATGCGTTGACGCGGGTTGCTGCGAAAGCTCGTATGTTCCCAGACGCCCGAGCGCACGGCTGGATGTGCAAGTTCCAGCAAGACCGCTGTAATGCCGCCGATAAACAAGGCTACCGGGTTTTTGAATACGCGCCACGAGACCGAGTCTGGTGCAACCAATGCGGGCTCGCCTGCCGGCAATAAAAAATCGTCTGCTGAAGATGCATGCGGATACAGCAGACTGCTTGCCTGGGTTTCCAGATATCGCTGTAGTGAATGCGGAAGGCGTATCACGGCGGCTGCCTGCACGTTTGGAGAACCAATCGGCCTAGGCGCGGGCGTCCGGCGCAACTGGTGGCGCATTTTCTTCCACGGTATCGACCTCCTGCGTTTCAATGGCAATAGCGATTTCCTGCACCAGGTCGGTCATCAGCTCGTCAGCAATGACTTGCATCAGTTTCAATTCCCGTGGACTCAGGGTGCGCGGCCTCAGGTCCATGACACAAAGCGTGCCGATCACCTGTTTCGATTTCGCGCGCAGCGGTACGCCCGCATAAAACCGCAGGCCATGCTTGCGCAGGAAAGAATTGCGAGCAAATCGGGAGTCGCGTGCGGTATCTTCGATCACCAGCGGCGCGTTGCTGGCAACCACATGAGTGCAAATCGATGTGTCGCGCGAACCCTGCCGCGTTTTCTGCAATTCTTCCGGCAAGCCGAACGCGCCTTTCCATAACTGCAGGGTATCATCGATCAGCGATACCAGAGCGATCGGCGTATCCACTGCTTCGGCGACGCTGCGCGCGATCCGGTCGAGCAGGGCGGACTTGTCCGCTGCAAGCACGCCGCTGGACTGAAGCGCCTGCAAGCGTTCCATTTCCTCGGCGGGCAGGGGCGCGGGCGGCGGCATTTCGGGATCCACTGTCTGTCGGACAATATCCTCGATCAGGTGGGACGCCAGGTCCAGACTGGTGACCGCCGCATCCGCACCGGCTTCGGCGGCGAGCTTTTCCGCCACGGCACTTCCGCTACTCATGTTCCACAAGCCGAGAACGATCTTGCCGCGTCGGATGCGCGGCTTCAACCGGCGGCAGACAAAGCGCGCATAGGCTTTGGGCATGGGGTTCAGATAAGAAAGACAGATAACATCGACACCGGCCAGATCGAGATTGCCAATCGCATCCGCAGCAATCATCGATGCGGGTACAACCCTGGCGCCTATGCCGCGTGTCTCCAGCATATGGGTCAGCAATAGCGCGGCAGCCGCATCGAGTTCTCCTCGACCTGCTACGCAGAGAACCGGGGTGCCGAGCCATTGTTGTACGCCCGGGCCGTTGTCTTCATCCGGCGTCCTTGCAATCACGTCCTGCAAATCCTCGACGATGGTTCGTAACCCCTCGGCCACGCTCTGCCGATCTTCCTTGCTGCCGCCGCGCTCGCGTGAATTCTCGGCAAGGCGCAAGGTTTGCAAGGCCACCTGGTCGTAAAACTCCAGCAGGGAATGTTCGCTCACTTCGGTTTCGGCAATGTCGATCGCCTCTTCGACATTACCGGCGATCAGGCGCTGGTATAGCCTTTCTTCTGGCGACAGGACCGGGTCGCTGCCCAGCAGCACATCGATGAATGCCAGCTGAGGTACATAACGCCCCATCACCACCAGGCAAACCGTCAGCGGCGTTGCGAGGAACAAACCGACCGGCCCCCATAGCAGCGTCCAGAAGATTGCGGAAAGAATCACGGCCATCGGTGTCATGCCGGTACTCGATCCATATAGCCAGGGCTCGATCATATTGTTGCTGACCAGCTCCAGCACGATCACCAGCGTTGCCGTCCATAGCAGCATGTTCCATCCCGGATCGACCGCAAACGCCATGGTCACCGGAAAGATCGCGGCGATGACCGGGCCCAGATAAGGAATGAAGCGCAACAGGGTAGCGAGGAGCGCCCACAGAAACGCGCCCGGTACGCCTATCATGTAAAGCCCGAAACCAAGGGGAACGCCGTAGCTCGCATTCACCACCAGCTGCATTAAAAGATAACGGCTCACCCTGCTTGCGGCTTCGTTCAATGCCTCGGTGGTGCGATGCAGGTCGCTGCCCGCAAGGCGGATAAAGCGGTCCCGCAAATCACTGGGTGCAAGCAGCACGAAAAATATGAAAACGATCACCAGACCGGCGGTGCCGACCGGCCCAAGTACCGAGCCGGCAATGTTTTGCACGATTTCAAGCGGCTGCGGCTGGGAAGGCTCTATCCGTACCGGAAGCGGCTCTTTCTGCCGTGCGGCAGAGGGATCCTGCTTTTTGCCATCGGTGCCGGCAGCTTCCGACAACTCTCGGCCGAGCGCCTGAAACACCGCTGCGGATCGGTCGATCGCACCTCCGCCGGGCGCGGCATCCCGTATCGAGCGTATCTTTTCCTGCATCGTCTTCTGGTAGGTCGGCAGATTGTTGGCCAGGATGACCACCTGGCTTCCGACCAGAAACGAGATGCCGGCAATGATGGCAACTGCCGACGAAACGGCAAGCAATACCGCAGCGCTACGCGGCAGACGGGTACGCCGCAGCCAGTTCACCGGCGGCGCCAGCATGAAACTCAGCAGCACGGCCAATGCAAAAGGAACGAAGATATCCCGTCCAAAGTAAAGCGCAACGATCGTCAATACGACGATGGCCGCAGTATTCACATTCAAGCCGTGGTTGGTTGAGGTATCGGGCACAAATCTAATGCAGCGTTGGGTTAAAAATTTGAGGTCTGGCGCGTATGGTTTTCGACTCGCCTTTTACCGTAGACAGGTGGCGCCTTGTAACTTAGGCAAGGCATGGACAATTGCGTTCCCGGCTTGCAACCTCCGGGATTGTGAAAGCGCAATCCGTTCAGAACAAGCGGCGTATAAAGAAAAGGGCCCGCACACCGTGCAGGCCCTTTGTGCCTCCTACTGATTGCCGTCAGAAAAGAGTCACCAGGGAATCGTACTTAACATTAGCGCGAATCGATTGCGATCGGTCAAGCTCGTGTAACTTAAACCACTCTTGACCCGTTACGTGACAGATGAAATCGCAGGAGCTTCCCATCTGCTGCCTACATTACATTGTGGGTCATGCTGAACGACTTGAGCATGCGTCGAGGCAGACCCAGATCAGGGCCTAGGCTTCCTGCGGCGCAGTACTTTTTTCCACCACATGATCCACCGAATTTTATAAGTCGGTCGTGGTACGAAATGGAACCGCGGCAGAGTATTTCCTTTCAGCGTGTTTTATTGAATAATACAAAGTGTCGTTATACAATACGAATGTACTTTTAGTAATTAGAAGGTATATACCGTTGTTTAATTGGCATGTGGGTCCAAGTGGGAGCTTTTTACTGGATCGTATCGACATTGCATATGACCTCCGACTATTTTTTTAGCATTCTTAGGCGGACAACTTAAGGCTGCTTGTATCGATGATCTGGTCACTAAGCTAGTAAAACAAAATGCACAATATCGACATTAAATCCAGGCTTGCTGTTCGCAGAAACGATGCGACACTCGGTGCTGTTATTAAAGGAATCGACCTTTCAAAATCATTACATGAGACCGAGATTCTTGATGTGCTGGTGGCGCTCGGCCGCTATGGCGTACTACGTTTTCCAGCGCAAAGACTAACGGCAGCACAGCTTAAAGCTGTGGCAGAAAAATTTGGCACGGTGCAAATGCCTGAAAGAGGAAGCACTCATCGAGCGGACAATGTACCCGAGGTTTCGATACTCTCTAATACCATACAGGACGGCGTGAACACAGGAATGGCAAATGGGCGGGGAATATGGCATACGGACGTGAGCCACCGCGAAGTAAGAGGTTTTGCAAACCTGTCCTATGCGCTCAAGGTCCCGCGGCGTAATGGCCATGCTCTCGGCGCGACGAACTTCGCCAACATGTATAAGGCCTATGAGGACTTGTCGGAAGAAATCAAGTCTCGTATCGAAGGTGCTACGGCCGTACACTCGCCTGAGCAGTATTATTTGCGCCGTCAGGGATATAAAGAGGTACGCGCGTCGTTAAGTGAAGTACACCGGAAAACAAGCCAAAATATCTCCCAGCCATTAGTATTAGTCCATCCGGTGTCACGGAGGAAAGTGCTGTACGCAAATCCGGGGTTTACAACCCGTATCAATGGTTGGAGTGAAGAAGAGAGTACCGCCATGCTGTCTTTTCTTTTTCAGCATCAGACCAGGCAAGAGTACCAGTACACCCATCAGTGGGAAGAAAACGACCTGCTGATCTGGGACAACCTGAGTACGATACATCGGACGAATACCGACTATCAACCGCACGAACAGCAAGTGATGTATCGGTGCCGGGTTCTTGCGGATCGATTTTATTCTGAACGGCTGCTATCGACGTACTCGGTTTAAACTCGGCCCTATTTAGGCCGACGCGTTACGGCGATGTTTCTGTAAGGGTGCGTTGCAAGTGGCCGCGACCTGGAATGGGTCCGTTCAGATCAATTCCGTTGTTAAGAGTGCATACCAAAATGACGACCGCATGGTGGCCGACGAAGCCAGACAGGCATATGGTGGCAACGCGTTTCGCCGCACGTTGATACGTCTTTAAAACAGGCTTAGCTGCTTTTCTAAAGCGGCTGGTACAAACAGGTCGGTACGCAGGGGCGGGCGTTCCAGGTTGAGAGCAAGCTTTTTGCATATCAGATGGAAACGATTGGCCAGCAGGTCGGCAAATACGCCCGTGCCTGTCATCCTCGTTTCAAATGCCGGGTCATACAGCTTACCGCCTCGCATGTGAGAGAGGAGTTTTTCGACCTTGGACTTACGCAGCGGGTAATGCGCTGTCAACCATTCCGCAAAGAGAGCGGCGACTTCGCGCGGCAGCCGCAACAAAATGTATGCAGCCGCACTGGCGCCCGCTCCCGACGCTGCCGACAGGATAGATTCCAGTTCTTCGTCGGTAATGGCCGGAATGACGGGGGCGACGAGTACGCCCACCGGTATCCCCGCGCCGGCTAATAGCTTGATGGCCGCAAGCCGCTTCGCCGGAGCGCTTGCTCGCGGCTCCAATGTTCGGGAGACTTCATTTCGCAAGCTCGTCACCGATACATACACGCGTGCCAGTCCTTTGGATGCCATGCGTTCCAGAATGTCGATATCGCGTGTCACCAATGCCGATTTGGTCGTGATCGATACCGGATGATTGTAGCGTTCAAGGACCTCAAGCAATGCGCGCGTGATATTCAGTTTGCGCTCGATGGGTTGGTAGGGATCCGTGTTCCCGCCGATGACGATGTTCTGGGGAACGTAATTCCGTGCGAGAAGTTCCGCTTCCAATATCTCAGCGGCATTTTCCTTTGCAAACAATCTGGTCTCGAAATCCAGGCCGGGAGATAAACCAAGGTAGGCATGACTTGGTCGGGCATAGCAATAGATGCAGCCATGCTCGCAACCCTGATAGGGATTGATCGATGCCGCAAAGGGGATGTCCGGCGATTGGTTGATGGAGATGATGCGTCGAGCCGTTTGCAGTTGTACGGTGGTCTTTGGCGATGATTCGTCATCGTCAGTCACGCCGTTGTACGGTTCAGGTTCGACAGCTTCCCGTTTCAGGGAGTCGAATCGATTTTGCGGATTCGAGCATGCGCCGCGACCCTTGGTCGCGATGCCGGATTGCTTGAGTTTTTCGGAATTGGCCATGCATGGATTTTACTGTATTTATATACAGTTGTTTTGCAATGGGTTTGTCCATGCACTGTTTCCATCACCATAGCGGCTGGCATTCATGACCGAGCGGAGGAAGGCTGCGACGTTGTTGCGGCCGCCTTCCGCGAGTTCATTTCCGGCTGCTATTTCGGCAGAAATTCCGCCAGGTCGCTATCGCGCAGCACGGCAATGTTTTTTTTGTTTGCAAACGAACGGGCATTGTCGGTCAGTTCGCCAAGCGTGATGTAAATCGCGCGCGCCGACGCGGTATCTGCCGCTGCCGCCAGTTCTTTCAGCGGCTCGACGCCAGTGCTGGCAGCCTTCCAGCGTTTGCCGCTGACGAGCGATTTACCGTTCGGCCCAAGAATTTCGAGGTCGGCGCCCTTGCCGGCGTAATGAGTAACGGTAAATCCCTTGCGCATATAAGCCTGTTCAAGCACGCCGGAAAAATCGCGCCAGGCCATGTCGGAAAATACCTGTCTGGCACGAGCGATGCGCGTCGCGCTCGGGGCCTGCCATTGCTTCCAGGCCGCGATCACACCGATCACGAAGAAAGGAAACCCGGCAGACGGGCCGAGCGCAGCGTACTGCCGCGGAAGTAACACGCTCGCGATCAGTCCAAGCACAATGGCGATTGCAAAACTGATCCACCACGGCGAGCGGAGCAGGATGGCAAACAGGGATCTTTCTGCCATTTTGAGTTTCATGCTGCGCTCCGGGGAGAGTCGATCGTTGGTGCTGCTATTCCTGCTTGTAAATTGTTACGCATTTCTTGCCCCGGCATTGAGTATCGTCCGGCATTTTACTAGGGCGTGTCATCAATTGGTATGTGAGATGCGTTCATGCCGCATTCCGGTTGCGACTTTGGGTGCGATGGAGATTTATGTCATGACAGCGTAAGATGCATGGTTTGCAATGATGCATAGGCATCAAGGGCACCGCAAGCGCGCCGCAGTTTGCGCCTGCAAACCCGGCGCTGCGGATGCCGCTCCGATCGAACTACCTGGAAAGCGACTTTATGGCAGCATCCCAAGACTATGTCAGCATGGCCCTGTTTTGCGACTTTGAAAACGTCGCACTCGGCGTACGCGATGCAAAATACGAAAAATTCGATATCAAGCCCGTGCTCGAACGCCTGCTGCTCAAGGGCAGCATCGTCGTCAAGAAAGCCTATTGCGACTGGGACCGTTACAAGGGCTTCAAGGCCACCATGCATGAGGCGAATTTCGAGTTGATCGAAATTCCGCATGTGCGTCAATCGGGCAAGAACTCGGCCGACATACGGCTGGTCGTCGATGCACTCGATCTCTGCTACACCAAGTCCCACGTCAATACCTTTGTGATCATCAGCGGCGACTCTGACTTTTCACCGCTGGTATCGAAGCTGCGCGAAAACGCAAAACATGTAATCGGAGTAGGCATCAAGCAGTCGACCTCGGACTTGCTGATCGCGAATTGCGACGAGTTCATTTTCTATGACGATCTGGTGCGCGAAAGCCGGCGTGCAGCTGCCAAGCGCGATTCGCGTACGGTGCAGCCTGCGGCCAGGCGTTCACCGGACGAAGAGCAGCGTCGCAAGGAAGAACTCGAGCAGCGCAAAACCAAGGCCATCGACATGGCGGTGGAAACTTTCGACGCCCTGGTGTCGGAGCGAGGCGACAGCGGCAAGATCTGGGCATCGGTATTGAAGGAAGCAATCAAACGCCGCAAGCCCGATTTCAGCGAGTCTTATTACGGTTTCCGGACGTTCGGTAACTTGCTCGAAGAAGCGCAGAGTCGTGGTCTGCTCGAGTTTGGCCGCGATGAAAAATCAGGCGCCTATGTCTATCGCGGCAACGGCGGCGTGCTGAATGCAGAACCAGCCGTTGAAGCCTTGCCTGCACCGACTGTGCTGGAGACTGCCGCCGGGGACAGCATGGCTGAAGTCGCCGAAATCTCCAATACGCCCACTGTATCTGTTGATGCACCAACTACGGTTGGCGGCAAGCCTGAATCGCGGCGGCGGGGACGGGGAGGACGCAAGCCTGCGGAGAAAAAAGCCGAGGTCGTGTCGGAGCAGGCACGGGAGACCGCGCCGACGGTTGCTGAGGCTGCTGTCATGCCGCCAGCGGCGGAAGATGTTACGCCTCCACCGGAACCCTCGGATGCTCCACGCAAAACTGCACGAAAGTCAACGCCACGCGGACGGCGTCCTCGCAAGGCGGATACAAGCGCTGGCGGCGAGTAGGATTACTGACAATAATGCGTTGCCAAGTGACCCACTAGCGGTTGCGCAGGCGGGCAGTGTATGGAAATCAAACATTGACTTGCCGGACACGGCTTGGGATCTCAATACATCGACTCCAAGCCGTAACGCTTGCTGGCCTGATGTATCAGGCCGCTCCGTAAATCGGGACGATGGCGCCGCTTGCAAGCTGGTTGGCACCGGATGCCAGGAACACGATGCCTGAGGCAATTTCAGCAGGTTTGGGCCACTGCGTGTAATCGGCATCCGGCATCGCAGTCCGGTTGGCGGGCGTATCGATGATGGATGGCGCCACCGCGCTGACCAGAATGCGCGGTGCGACTTCGGCCGCCAGGGCTTGAGTAAGCGCGGCGACTGCAGCCTTGCTGGCGGTGTAGGCGGTCATGTACTTGCCGGCCCTCGGTTCCAGCGCCTGGCGCGACGCGACATTGACGATTCGCCCTTGCCGCTCGCCGAATGCACGCACCGCTTCGCGGCAACAGAGATAGGTACTGACCAGATTCATGTTCACCATCCGCATCAGCACTTCCTTGTCCGACTCGGCAATCGGCGCAAAGGCAAAGCCGCCGGCGATATGAATCGACGCCGACAAATCGGTAATGCCCGAATACAGCGCTGCGACCTGGGCTTCGTCGGACAGATCGCAGCGGACCAGTTGCAAGCGTTCATGTTGCGCGAGCGCTTTTGCTTCGGCGTCGTTAATGTACGGGACGACGCAACGCGCCCCTGCGTCCAGCAGGGTATTGACGACAGCAATGCCGAGTGCGCCGGTACCGCCGGTCACCACAACTGTCTGATTGGAAAAGTCCATATAAGCTCCATTGATATGTTCTAGGATCCGTGCTTACTGTCTGGTGACGATACCAGCCGTTGCAGACAAGCGGATACAGGTGCGATTATTGCCGAATTCGCATGGCCGCGCCGCCGGGGGAACGATTATCCTTATATTGCAAGCGATGCTGGAGAAAAGGTGTTTTTATCCCGGCCGTGGCCGGCGACGATGAAGTTGCGTAATTGCAACTATCGAGGATTTATGCTGTGCCGCGCCTGTTTTTTACACTAGGATAAAACCACGCCTGCTGCGAATTGGGCGGTGTCCAATGCGAAGGCAAGGGGAAAGACCATGCGCAAACTCTTCTGTTGGTTCTTCGGCCATGCAAAGCCTGCCGAATCCGTGGACACGATGATCGAACTGGCCCTGACGAGCAGTTTTCAATGCGACCGTTGCAAGGGATTGATTCACACCCGCGGTTGACGGAGTCGGTTGCCCAGAATAATAGCAAGGCCGCAGCACCAGGCCAGCGAGGCCGTCCACCCGGCAAGTATGTCAGACGGATAATGCACGCCGAGGTAGACGCGCGAGGTGCCGACGAGCACCACGAATATGCCGCCGGCAAGCAGCAAAAGCGAACGCCGGCGTTCATGCCACGCCAGCACGGTCAAGGCCGCGATGAATGCCATCGACTGCATCGCGTGACCGCTCGGGAAACTGTACGAAGTCTCAGGGGCAATAGAAATCCAGAGATCGGGCCGTGTACGCGTAAAGATCAGTTTCGCCGTGATATTGATCAGCACTGCACCGCCGAAGCCGAGCACCCAGTACACGAGTCGGGCCCACAGCTTATGCACGAACTGGAAGACTGCGATCGCCAGCGCACATGGGCCGAGGATACGAATCGAGCCTGCCTCTGAAAAAAACACCATCAGCGCATCCAGCAGGGGCGTCGAATGGCTATTCATCAGTAGCAGGAGCGGCTGGTCAAAAGAAAATGCCTCCTTCTCGAGAACATCTTCGGCCAACTCGCCGAACAGGAACAAGGGGAACAGGACACCGGCAAACAGAATGGCCAGATCGGCCCAGCGGCCGCGCAGCAGGCGCAGGGTGTATTCGAGCAGTTTATTTATCAATGTTTTCATGGCCATAGTGCAATCCATCGGCGACACCGGTAGCGGCGTTCGCAGGTTTAAGCAAAAGTAGCGGTTCGGATGCGACCTTGAACCGCAGAGGGCTTCGCAGCCAGAAGATTTCGCCATCCAGCGCGACCTTGCTCCAGGCCGACAGGGCAAACCTCGGCTTGATGGTCATGTCGGTGGCAGCAAAGCTGTCGACGCTGTCTGCCGCATCCAGTGTTCCCGCCGCGCCGCGCAACAGCAGACCGAACAGGGAAAACTTGCCGACCGGGCGCAGGGTGACCACCGCGAGACGGCCGTCGCCGGGCTGCGCAGCCGGAGGAATTCCCACCTGTTCCAGCTGCAGACGATTATTGCCCACAAAGACAGTCTGCGTAAGAAGATCGCGGGTCTCGCCATCCTGGTCGATCCTGATGCGCAGATTACGGTGCTGGCGCCATATCGTCACGATGGCCGACCATAAGGCGACGAGCCGGCTGCGTCCGAGCTGACGTTTGTAGACTTCGCGGTCTTCCAGAAGTTTTGGATACAGGCCAAGGCTGGCATTGACCAGGAAAATCCGGTTGTTGACCATGCCGACTTGCACCGGGCATACGGATGCCATCAGCATGGCCCTTACCGCCTGCTCCAGGTCTTCCGGGATACCGTGCGTCCGGCCAAAGTAATTGAACGTTCCTTGCGGCAGGACCGCAAACGTGCATCCGCTGCCCAGTACCGCCTGGGCGACCATATTGATGCTGCCATCGCCGCCGGCAATTACCACGACGCCGCCGTCTCGCCGTGCTTCGTCCACGGTTTTTTTTGCGATTGCACGCAAGGCTTTTGCATCGTGCACCACATGCAGGATGTAATCGCGGCCGCACTCATCCAGAATCTTGCGTATGGTTGCGCACTTGCTTTGCGCGTCCATTCGGCCCGAGCGGGCATTGACGATGATATGGAATCGGAGGGCTTGCCGAGGATGTGATGCCATGCCAATAGGGGAAAACAGGGAATGCGCCTGCTGGAAAGTTATATGAACGGCGGACTTCCGTTGCCGGACTGATCGATTACATACTGGGTATGGGTCATGGCGACAGCGACAGAAATGAATTCATTCGTATTTGGCACGTAGTACGGCATTCGTATCTTGCGGCCGGTCAATGGAGCTGCGCTCGTCCCTGTGGGGGCATAGATGAAAAGGCACCAATTAAAACGATATAAATTCCGCAAGCTATTGCATTTATTGTTTCCATATGGCAATTTGATGCCACTGTCGAAGTTTTGCGCCTGCTGACGACGCTTGCGCTGTGCAGGCCGATCCGTGTGCTTCATTCCTGTGTGTTTTCGCTGACTTGAAGCCCCGCCAGCAGACCTGGGTTCGACACTCATAAAACAATGACCCGTTGCAGTCCGGTGAATATCCGGCGGCCTCCGGCAGAGAATAACGGGCGGAGACAGACACATGGATAGCTTGGTTGCGCTCACTGCGGACTGGTATTGGGAATGCGACAGCCAATGCCGCTTTACCCGTGTCGACCGCCTGGCGGCAGATCCGGCTCGACCCGACGACATGCTGGCAGCTGCTGTCGGCAATCCGCCCTGGGATCTTCCGGGAGCCCTGCATCCGGATCCCGAATGGGAAAATTTTCGACGCAGACGAGCGGAACAGGCTGCATTCCGGGATGCCGAATGGTCCTGGTGGCTCGGCCAGGACGACGCGATCGCCGTGCTCGCAAGCGGCGAGCCGATTCGGGACGGCGATGGCCGCTTCGCCGGTTACCGGGGTGTCATGCGCAACATCACGGTGCGCCGGCACGAGTCCAATGCCTTGCGGCGCTTCCGCGCGGCAGTGGATATCTCGGGCGATCCGATTTTCATTATTGACCGTGCAAGCATGCGCATCATCGATGCCAATGAAACCGCATGCCGGGCTATCGGCTGCTCTCGCGAAGAGTTGAACTCTTACGGCCCGCAAGACTTCCTGTTGTCCGATCGTCAGACGCTGGAAAAGGATTTCGATGAACTGATTGCCACCGGTATCGGTACGGCTACCGAAAAAACGGTACGCGACAGAGACGGCAACACTTGTCTGTTTGAATTGCAGCGGCGCGCCATTATGCTCGACGACAGGTGGCTGATCGTGACGAGTGCGCGCGACATCACCCAGCGGCGCATGGCGGAAGGCGCCGCGGTGCGTCTGGGCCAGATGTATGCTGCCATCAGCGGCACCAATGATGCAATCCTGCACGCCACCACACCGGAAGACCTTTATCAGCAGGTGTGCGAAGTCGCAGTCAGGAGCGGCCAGATCGTCAGCGCGTCGGTGCTGCTGCCGGACCCTTCCTCGGAATGGGCGCGATTCGCGGCGCTGGCCGGAATCGGTCACGATAGCCTGCGCCCCCTGCAGATTTCATTCGACGAAGACAAGGTGGAAGGCCGTGGGCTGGTAGGCACTGCCTATCGTAGCGGCGAGAGCTGTGTCATCAATGATTTTCCCAATGATCCTCGCGTCAAGGTCAAGCCCTGGCGCATGGCGGCAGGCAAGGAAGGCGCGGCGGCCGGCGCCGCCATTCCGCTGCGGCGCGATGGCGAATCGATCGGCGTGCTTCTTCTGTACTCGCGCGAGAAAGATGCCTTCGACGATGATATCGTCAATCTCCTCGAGCGCATGGCGCAAAACATCGTCTTTACTCTGGAAAACTTCGACCGTGATCTGAAGCGCCGGAAAGCGGTCGATGCCTTGCGCCAGAGCGAGGAGCGCTACCGCAGCATCCTCGAAAACATGAATGACGGTTACTTCGAAGTCGACCTGAAGGGCAATTACACCGTCGTCAACGATGCGCTGTGCCGCCAGCACAATTGCACCAGGGACGAAGCCTTGCGGCTCAATTACCGCAATTTCATGAACGTTGCCACGGCGGAATACGTCTACGGCCTATACCACCGGATCTATCGCACCAGGCAGCCGGCGGAATTGACCGAGCATGCGATACAAAGGGAAGACGGCAATATCTGCATCGTCCAGACTTCGATGCAGCTGATCATCGGTACTGACGGCAGACCGGCCGGATTCCGCGGTATTTCGCGCGACGTAACCGCGCGGCGCCTGGCTGAGGAAGCGGTACGCGCCAGCGAAGAAAAATACCGGTCCATCCTCGAAAGCATAGAAGAGGCGTATTACGAGGTCGATCTCACCGGTGCGCTCATGCTGTGCAACGATGCGTTCTGCCGCATGTTTGGTTATTCGATGAGCGAAATCGCCGGCGTGAACTACCGGCGGTATCACTCGCCGCAGGATGCCGCGCATGTGTTCGCCAATTTCAACGAGGTTTTCAAGAGCGGGATCCCCAAAAAAGGGATCGACTGGCGCCTGCTGCACAGGAACGGGAAAGAGGTCATGTGCGAAGGATCGATCCACCTGATCCGCGACGCCAGCGGAGAACCGGCCGGCTTTCGCGGCATGTTGCGCGACGTGACGGACCGGCGCAGCATCGAGTCGGCGCTGCGGGCCAGCGAAGAGCGTTTCCGCGATCTGACGAAGCTGTCGTCGGATTGGTACTGGGAGCAGGACAGTCGTTACCGGTTTACGCAGATTAATGGTGATGTGTTTGGCAAGACGGGCATGGTTGCGGATGACTATCTTGGCAAAACCTTGTGGGAACTGCCCTTCGATAATGTCTCGCTCGATCAATGGATAGAGCATCAAAGCCTGCTGGCCGAAGGCATGCCTTTTCATGAACTGGTATTGTGCATACTCGGGACCGACGGCGCGAAACGTTATCTGAGCATCAGCGGCCTGCCTGTCAGGGACAAGGATGGACATGCGGCGGGATATCGCGGCACCGGCAAGGACATTACCGAAAGAAAGACAGCGGAAGAGCGTATTCGCCACCTTGCCAGCCACGATATCCTGACCGGCCTGCCGAACCGCATGATGTTCCATCAAGTCCTCGGCTATCAGATACAGCTTGCCCGGCGCTATCAGCGAAAGTTTGCACTGATGTTTATCGACCTCGATCATTTCAAGGCGATCAACGATGTGCATGGACACGATGCCGGAGATGTGGTGTTGAAGGTGACGGCCACGCGTCTGGTCGATTGCGTGCGCGACAGCGACTTTGTCGCGCGACTGGCCGGCGACGAATTCGTGGTGATCATCCAGGAACACAGGGACATGCAGCATCTGCGCGCGCTAGCGGAAAAAATGGTCGCCGCATTGCGGGCTTCGATTGTGCTAGGCGATGTGTCGTACACCGTCACCGCGAGCATAGGCGTTTCCGTGTTTCCGGATCATGGCGAGGATGAGGATGCACTCCTGAAGCGTGCCGATGTCGCCATGTATGCGGTCAAGCGCGGCAGTAAAGACAGTTTTCAGGTGAGTGCCTGAGTCAATCAGGCAGATCTCTTGCATCTTTAAAGGTGGTATTAAGGACGGCGAGGTGTTCGCGTTTGCATGGAGGTGCACTACATTCGATGAAACGCACTGTATTGGCATATATTCTGCTGTAACGTTTCTCTGTCAAGGCAAGCAACGCGTGTTCGCCTGTCAACTGAAATGGAGGGCGTCGCATGGGATACCGAACCAGCATCGGTTGTACAAGCTACGATTTTCCCGACCTTGCCACGCTGCTGGCAAAGGCGAGTCCGGCGCGATCCGGCGATTATCTCGCAGGCATCGCCGCACTGACGTACGAAGAGCGTGTCGCTGCGCGCATGGCGCTGGCCGAGGTGCCGCTAAGCAGTTTTCTCGAACAGCCTCTGATCCCCTACGAGAGCGACGAAATCACCCGGCTGATCATCGATACCCATGACCAACAAGCGTTCGCGCCGATCGCGCATCTGACGGTCGGGGATTTCCGCGACTGGCTGCTGCTCGACAGCACCGACAGCGCGGCGCTGTCTGCCTGCGCGCCCGGCATCACGCCGGAAATGGCGGCCGCCGTGAGCAAGCTGATGCGCAATCAGGACCTGATCCTGGCCGCGAAAAAATGCCATGTCGTCACACGCTTTCGCAATACCATCGGTTTGCCGGGACATCTGGCTGTGCGCCTGCAGCCGAATCATCCCACCGATGACATGCGCGGCATCGGCGCCAGCATCCTGGACGGTTTGTTCTATGGCGCGGGCGACGCGGTGGTCGGCATCAATCCCGCAAGCGATTCCTTGCATACCATGATCGGGCTCTGGCGCATGATGGACGAGTTGCGTCAGCGTTTCGATATCCCCATGCAGAGCTGCGTGCTGACGCATGTGACAACGCAGATCAAGGGGATCGAGCAGGGCGCACCGGTCGACCTGGTATTCCAGTCGATCGCCGGCACCGAGAAAGCCAACACCGGTTTCGGCATATCGCTGTCCCTGCTGAAAGAAGCCAACGATGCCGCCCGCTCGCTGCAGCGCGGCACGCTTGGCGATAACGTGATGTATCTGGAGACCGGGCAGGGCAGCGCCTTGTCCGCCGACGCGCATCACGGTATCGACCAGCAGACCTGCGAGGCGCGCGCCTATGCGGTCGCGCGCGAATTGCGACCGCTGTTGACGAATACGGTGGTCGGCTTCATCGGTCCTGAATACCTGTTCGACGGCAAGCAGATCATACGCGCCGGGCTTGAAGACCATTTTTGCGGCAAGCTGCTCGGCGTGCCGATGGGTTGCGACATCTGCCATACCAATCATGCCGAAGCCGATCAGGACGACATGGATAATCTGCTGACGCTTCTGGGCGCGGCAGGCGTCAATTTCATTATGGGCGTACCGGGAGCCGATGACATCATGCTGAATTACCAGAGCACTTCATTTCATGATGCCCTGTACCTGCGCAGCCTGCTCGGCCTGAAGCGGGCGCCGGAATTCGAACAGTGGCTTGAACGCATGCAACTCGTGGACGCCAGAGGAAGACTGTCGCCGCCTGCCGAATCAAATCCCTTGCTGCAGCTGGCCCGTACCTGAACGGAGGATGCAATGAAAAAGCAGACCGGATTGCTGGTGCAGCAAGATCCTTGGCAACAGTTGCGCTCCCTTACCAATGCCCGCATTGCGCTGGGACGAGCCGGTGCGAGCACGCCGTGCGCCGAACTGCTGCGCTTCAGCCTTGCCCATGCTCAGGCACGCGATGCCGTTCATTGCCTGCTGGATTGCGATGCCTTGCAGCAGGAATTGGCGCTTGCGAATTTTCGAAGTCTGAGAGTACACAGCAAGGCCGACAACCGCCATACCTATCTACTGCGTCCGGATCTCGGCCGCCGGCTGGATGAAGACAGCGCAAGCCGTCTGGCGCAGGCGCCGCGTGCGACGGAGTTGGCCATTGTGATCGCGGACGGTTTGTCAGCGACGGCGGTGCAGAGACATGCTGTCCCGCTGCTGAAAATGCTTAGAACGAAAACTTCATTCGAGTGGAATACGACGCCGGTAGTGCTTGCACAGCAGGGCAGGGTGGCGCTCGGAGATGAAATAGGCGAGATGCTGGGCGCAAAGATTGTCGCCGTCCTGATCGGCGAGCGTCCGGGACTGAGCTCGCCGGACAGCCTGGGAATCTACCTCACCTATGAGCCGCGTGTCGGACGCATGGATAGCGAACGCAATTGTATTTCGAACGTAAGACCGGAAGGCTTGTCGTATGAAGCCGCGGCGTACAAGCTTGCTTTTCTGATAAAGCACGCGCTGCAGTTGCAGTTGTCCGGTGTCCTGCTCAAGGAGGGCAGCGCGATGCATGAAGCGATGCTGCCACCGGCTGATTCTTTCTAACCAAGTCCATTATTCATTGCCTCATTTCTTGCCGCTTTGGCATGCAAGGGAACGCTTGCCAGGCGTGTCGCTCATTATCTTCAATCGTCTCTACAATCGACCGCCAAGCTTTAAACCGGGGCAACTTTGTCGATGGTCCACACTTCGATACAAATCCGCCCGGCATGGACAACACGCCGATACATTCCAATGGCAACATTGCCAGCACATCAATTGTCTGTAATCTTGTTGACTTGCTGCGCCTTACTTTCGTCTAGTGTTTCAACAATTGCAATTTATTTCATCAATCCCTATTAACCGACGCGCAGGGTCATACTTGATGAGTTACAAGGAATTCTGAATGGATCAAAGAGCCGAACCCTCCGTCTATCACACGGCCGTCAAGCCCAGCCGGCGGAAATCGATCATCGGCAGCATCATCGCCCTGGTGTGTCTTGCGCTTCTCGGCTGGCTCGCATGGCATCTGACCCATCCGGCCGATTCCAATGGCGCGACTGGCGCTGGCGGCCCCGGCGGACGGCGCGGTCCGCCGGCGACCACTGTTGGCGTAGCAACGGTAGAGCGGGCCGATATCCCCGTTGTGGTGGAGGCATTGGGTACGGTGACCGCATCGGCGGTCGCTACCGTGCGCCCGCAAGTGTCAGGCGTGCTCAAGGAAGTATTGTTTACCGAGGGTCAAACGGTGCGCGCCGGTCAGCATCTGGCCACTATCGATCCGCGGCAGTTTGAAATGGCTTTATTACAGGCGAGCGGCCAGCGCCAGCGCGACGAAGCGCAGTTGCAGAACGCAAAGCTGCTGCTTGAACGCTACAAGACCTTGCTGGAGCAGGACTCGATCGCACGCCAGGAAGTCGACACGCAGGCCGCGCTGGTCAAGCAGCTCGAAGGCACCATCGCCGTCGATCGTGCAGTCGAAGGCGTCGCCAAGCTCAATCTCGGCTATACCAAAATCATCGCACCGATCGGCGGCCGGGTTGGCCTGCGGGCGGTCGATGTCGGAAATCTGGTCAGCGCCAATGATACGAACGGCATAGCCGACATTACCCAGGTCTCGCCGATCGATGTGGAATTCTCTCTGCCTCAGGATCTGGTGCCGGAGCTTCGTTCCCGCCTCGGCGACCCGGGCGGGTTGACGGTCACGGTGCTGGACCGCAATCGCCAGACCGTGCTCGATACAGGAAAATTTCTTGCGCTTGATAATCAGGTCGATACGCAAACCGGAACAATACGGGCCAAGGGCCGTTTCGAGAATGCCAAGTCGATGCTGTTTCCGAGTCAGTTCGTCAATGCGCGGCTCTTGCTGCGCACGATACAGGGCGCGGCGGTCGTGCCTGTATCGGCGGTACGCCATGGAAGCAATGGCGATTTTGTCTATGTGCTCAATGCCAAGGAACGCACGGTGTCGCTACGTACCGTCAAGCGCGGACAAGCCATGGCCGACAAGATGGAAATCGTGTCCGGCCTGCAGCCCGGCGAGCAGGTGATCACCGAAGGCGCGGACCGGCTCAAGGATGGCGCCAAGGTAACGCTGCCGACCGACCGGCCGCGCGGTGCTGGCGGCAATCGTGGCCCGGGTGAGCGTAGCGGCAACGGCGAAGGCGCGGCACCGGCGGTCCAGAGTCCAGCCAGCCCGGGCAGCACGCAGGCCGCTGCAACGGAAGGCGGCCAGGCGCGCCAGCCCGGCGAGCGCCGCCGCCGCAATGCCGAGGCGCCCGCCCAATGACGGGCAACATGCGCCCGGCTCAACCACCGACAATGGAAATCATGCAATGAGTCCTTCCCGGCCATTTATCCAGCGGCCGGTCGCGACGTCGCTGTTCATGCTCGCGATCGTCCTCGCCGGCATCATCGGCTTCCGCTTCCTGCCGCTGTCCGCCTTGCCCCAGGTCGATTTTCCGACCATTCAGGTGCAGACCCTATATCCGGGTGCAAGCCCGGAAGTCATGAGCCAGACCGTCACCGCGCCACTGGAACGCCAGTTCGGGCAGATGTCTGGCTTGCAGCGCATGAGCTCGACCAGTGCGGCTGGCGTCTCCATCATCACGCTGCAATTCGGGCTTGGCTTGACGCTGGATGTGGCCGAGCAGGAAGTGCAGGCCGCCATCAATGCCGGCGGCTCGTTGATGCCGGCCGACCTGCCCGCACCGCCGGTCTATGTCAAGATCAACCCGGCCGACGCGCCGGTGCTGACGCTCGCCATCACCTCCGACACGCTGCCGCTGACCGAGGTGCAAAACATCGTCAATACACGGTTGGCGCTCAAGATCAGCCAGGTCTCCGGGGTCGGCCTCGTGACCTTGAACGGCGGCCAGCGCCCGGCTGTACGCATCCAGGCGGATACGCAGGCGCTTGCGTCCTACGGACTGGGGCTGGACAACCTGCGCACCGCAATCGCGGCTGCCAATGCCAATGGCGCGAAAGGCAGCTTCGACGGACCCACGCGCAGCTACACCATCAATGCCAACGACCAGTTGCTGACCGCTGCCGAATATCAGAACCTGATCATTGCCTACCGCAACGGCGCGCCGGTACGCTTGTCGAATGTCGCTCAGGTCGTCGAAAGCGCGGAAAACGTGCGGCTTGGCGCATGGGCAGGCTTGAAGCCCGCCATCATCCTGAATGTGCAGCGCCAGCCCGGCGCGAACGTGATCGCGACCGTCGATGCGATCAAGGCCCGCTTGCCGGAATTGCAGGCGGGCTTGCCCGAATCGCTGCGGGTCGATGTGCTGAGCGATCGCACCACCGGTATTCGCGCCTCGGTCAAGCATGTCGAAATAGAATTGGCGCTGGCGGTCATCCTCGTCGTGCTGGTGATTTTTGCCTTCCTGCACAACGTGCGCGCCACCGTGATCGCAAGCCTGGCAGTGCCTATTTCGTTGATCGGTACTTGCGGCGCGATGTACCTGCTCGGCTACAGCCTGAACAATCTGAGTCTGATGGCGCTGACGATCGCTACCGGCTTCGTGGTGGACGATGCGATCGTGATGATCGAGAACATCGCGCGCTACATAGAAGCGGGAGAAACCCCGATGGCGGCCGCCCTCAAGGGGGCGAAGCAGATCGGTTTCACCATCATTTCGCTGACCGTATCGCTGATTGCGGTGTTGATTCCCTTGCTGTTCATGGGCGATGTGGTCGGCCGCCTGTTCCGCGAATTCGCGGTCACCTTGTCGATCACCATCCTGATCTCCGCCGTAGTGTCGCTGACGCTGGTGCCGATGATGTCCGCGCGCTGGCTGCACGGCGCGGACCATGCGCATCGGCAAAGCCGGCTGCAGCGCATGTTCGACGGTGTCATCGTGCGCTACGACCATGCGCTGCACTGGGTACTGGCGCGTCAGGGCCTGACGCTGATCGTTGCCTTGCTGACCTTGGCCTTGACGGTATTGCTGTATATGGCGATACCGAAAGGCTTGTTCCCGGTGCAGGATACCGGCCAGCTGCGGGCAAGGCTGGAAGCGACGCAATCGGTGTCTTACCAGCGCATGGCCGAATTACAGCAGGAAGCCGCGAAGGCCATCCTGGATGATCCGGACGTCGCGACGCTCAGTTCGGTGGTGGGCGTCGATGCCGCCAACAACACGATGCTGCATACCGGCAGCATGCTCATCAATCTCAAATCCGATCGCAGCGGTTCGCAGCAGGAAGCGATGGACAGGCTGCGCGAGCGCGTCGGCCAGATCGCCGGTCTGACACTGTATCTCCAGCCGACCCAGGACCTGACCATCGATGCCGAGAACGGACCGACCCCATTCCGTGTGTCGCTGGAGGGCGCGGACAATGCCACCGTCGTGCAATGGGCCGACAAGCTCGCGCAGCGCATGGCGATGTCCGACAAACTGCGCAGCGTGGTGTCGGATGCGGGCGCGACAGGCGTGGCCGCATTCGTCAAGATCGATCGCGATACCGCGTCCCGCCTGTCGGTCACCGCAGCATCGATCGACGAGGCGCTGTACAACGCGTTCGGCCAACGCATCGTCTCCACCATCTTTACTGAAACCAATCAGTATCGCGTGATCCTGGAAGCGCGTCCGGGACTGCTGACCACGCCCGAATCGCTGGGCTTGCTGCCGCTGCGTACCGGCTCCGGCAAACCGACGCCGCTGGCCGCAGTCGCGACCGTGACCGAGCGTCCGGCGCCGCTGCAGATTACGCATGTCGCGCAGTTTCCAGCAACGACGCTGGGCTTTGATACCGCACCCGGTGTGTCGCTTGGCAAGGCGGTCGATGCGATCCGGCAGGCCGCCCGGGATATTGGCATGCCTTCCGCCGTGACCTTGAGCTTTCTTGGTGCCGCCGGCGCCTATGAAGCTTCGCTGAGCAATCAGCTCTGGTTGATCCTCGCGGCGCTGGTGTGCGTCTATATCGTGCTCGGCGTGTTGTATGAAAGTTATGTGCACCCGCTGACGATCCTGTCGACCTTACCTTCGGCCGGCGTCGGCGCCTTGCTGGCCTTGATGCTGACCGGGCAGGACCTGGGCGTGATCGGCATCATCGGCATCATCTTGCTGATCGGCATCGTCAAGAAAAACGCGATCATGATGATCGATTTTGCCATCGATGCCGAGCGCAACCAGGGTAAAACGCCGCGCGAAGCGATTCATCAAGCCGCGCTGCTGCGCTTCCGCCCCATCCTGATGACCACGCTCGCTGCATTGTTCGCCGCCGTGCCGTTGATGCTCGGCTGGGGGGAGGGTGCTGAACTGCGGCGGCCGCTGGGTCTGTCGATCTTTGGCGGGCTGATCGTCAGCCAGATCCTGACCCTGTTCACCACGCCGGTCATCTATCTGGCCTTCGACCGCCTTGGCCGGCGCTGGATCGGCCGCGGATCCAACGAGGTTGCAGCGTGAATCTGTCCGAGCCATTCGTCCGCCGCCCGGTCGCCACGGTCCTGTTGACCATCGGTATTGCGCTGGCCGGTATTGCCGGCTTCTTCGTGCTGCCGGTGTCGCCGCTGCCGCAGGTCGATTACCCGTCGATCACGGTCAGCGCATCCTTGCCCGGCGCCAGCCCCGATACCATGGCCACCAGCGTGGCGACGCCGCTGGAACGGCGGCTCGGTGTCATTGCCGGGGTCAATGAAATGACCTCGAACAGCAGCAACGGCTCGACGCGCATCAGCCTGCAATTTGATCTGAACCGCAAGATCGATGCCGCCGCCCGCGAAGTGCAGGCCGCCATCAATGCCTCGCGTGTCGATCTGCCGGCCACGCTGAAGAGCAATCCGACCTATCGCAAGGTCAGTCCATCGGCATCGCCCGTGATCATCCTTGCGCTGACTTCGCGCACCCGTTCGCCCGGGCAGATCTATGAAGAAGTCTCGAACCTGGTGCAGCAAAAACTGGCGCAGGTGCCGGGCGTGGGCGACGTGGAAATCGGCGGCGGTTCGCTGCCGGCGGTGCGCATCGAATTGCTCCCCTTTGCGCTCAACCGCTACGGCATCGGCATGGAAGATGTGCGCGCCGCCGTGCAGGCGAGTACCGCCAACCGGCCGAAAGGTGCGATAGAGGGTAACGGCCGTCGGCTGCAAATCTATTCCGGCGTGGCTTCCGATACCGGCGGCAAGACCGCGGCCGACTATCGCAATCTGATCGTGGCCTGGCGCAACGATGCGGCGGTGCGGCTGCAGGATGTGGCCGAAGTCGTGGACGGGGTCGAAGACCGCCGTACTGTCGGCCTTTTCAATGGCCAGCCGGCCGTGATCGTACTGGTGACCCAGCAGCCGGGCGCCAATGTGATCAAGACCGTCGACGGCGTGCGCGCGCTCCTGCCCGAGCTGCAGGAGCAATTACCGGAAGATGTGCGATTGCAGGTGGCGTCCGATCGCACCAGTTCCATCCGGTCGTCGCTGCATGAAATCGAATTCACGCTGCTGATTTCCGTAGTGTTGGTGGTGCTGGTCGTAAGCGCCTTTCTGCGCAGTTTCCGCGCCACCATCGTGCCGGCGGTGGCAACGGTCGTATCGCTGCTGGGAACCTTCGGCGTCATGTATCTGCTCGGTTTCAGTCTGAACAACCTGAGCCTGATGGCATTGACGGTCGCGACCGGTTTTGTCGTCGACGATGCCATCGTGGTGCTGGAAAACACCAGCCGGCATATCGAGCAAGGCATGGACCGCTTCAAGGCGGCGCTGCTGGGTGCGCGCGAAGTCGGCTTTACCGTGCTGTCGATCAGCGTGTCGCTGGTTGCGGTCTTCATCCCGCTCCTGTTCATGGGTGGTCAGATCGGGCGTCTGTTCCGCGAATTCGCGGTGACGCTGTCGGTGGCCGTGATGATTTCGATGGTGATCTCGCTGACGACCACGCCGATGATGTGCGCGTGGCTGCTGAAACGTGAAAGCGGCAAGGACGAGGGGGCGCGCAAGCAAGGCCGCATTTCGCGCTTCTTCGAGCGCAGCTTCGGCTGGGTGCATCGCGGTTATGAACACAGCCTGGATTGGGCATTGCATCATCAAGCGCTGATCATGTTCATCCTGGTCGCCGTGATCGGGCTGAACGTGTACCTGTTCGCCGCAGCGCCCAAGGGTTTCTTTCCGCAGCAGGACACCGGGCAGATCAGCGGTGGCATGCGCGCCGACCGCAGTATTTCCTTTCAGGCGATGCAGGGCAAGCTGCAGCAGCTGGTCGATATCATTCGCGCCGATCCCGCGGTCGATACTGTCGTGGGCTTCACCGGCGGACGGCGCGCCGGTGGCGGTTTCATGTTTATCAACCTGAAACCGTTGTCCGAACGCAAGGAGGGTGGACAGGCGGTGATTGCACGCCTGCGGCCGCAGCTTGCCAAGGTCACCGGCATCACCCTGTTCCTGAACACGGTGCAGGATTTGCGCATGGGCGGTCGGCAGAGCAATTCCACCTATCAGTACAGCCTCAAGAGCGATAGCAGCGCCGACCTGAAAACTTGGGCGGTCAAACTGGCGGAGGCGATGAAGCAGCAGCCGGCACTGATCGATGTCGATACCGACCAGCAGGAAAACGCGGTGGAAACCTTTGTCGATGTCGATCGCGATACGGCGGCGCGCCTGGGCATCAATGCGCGCGATGTCGACAATGCGCTGTATAACGCCTTCGGCCAGCGACAAGTGGCGACCATCTACGATGAGCTGAACCAATATCATGTCGTGATGGAAGTGTCGCCGAAGTATGCGCGCAGTCCGGAAGCGCTGAAGGATATCTATGTACCGGTGAAGGCCAGTGCAACCACCACGGCGACGACCGGCACTTCCTCGGCAAGCACAACAACTGCTAGCAGCAATGTCATCAACCCCGCATTGCGCGATCCATCGAGCGGCCAAGCCTTGAGCACCGCACCGACCACCATGGTGCCGCTGTCCGGTATCGCACGTTTTTCGGAACGGCCGGCGCCGGCGTCGATCAGTCACGAAGATGCCGAACTGGAAACCACCATTTCCTTTAATCTCGCCGACGGCAGTACGCTGAGCGCGGCACAGGATGCGGTCAAGGCAGCGGAGGCGGCAATCGGCATGCCGACCAATGTGCGCGGCAATTTTGCCGGTGCGGCGCGCAGCTTTCAGGAGTCGCAGAACCAGCAGCCCATGCTGATCGCGGCGGCGCTGATCGTCATCTATATCGTGCTCGGCATCCTCTACGAGAGCCTGGTGCACCCCGTGACCGTGCTGACCACGCTGCCATCGGCGGGCGTGGGCGCGGTACTGGCGTTGCTATTGTTCAAGATGGAGTTTTCCATCATCGCGCTGATCGGGGTGTTTCTGCTGATCGGTATCGTCAAGAAAAATGCGATCCTGATCATCGACTTTGCACTGGAGGCCGAGCGTTCGCGCGGATTGAACGCGGTCGAAGCGGTACGCGAGGCTTGCCTGCTACGTTTCCGGCCTATTCTGATGACCACGCTCGCCGCCGCACTTGGCGCGCTGCCGCTAGCGATCGGCTTCGGCGAAGGTTCCGAATTGCGCCGCCCGCTGGGAGTGGCGATCATCGGCGGCCTGATTGCCAGCCAGGTCCTGACGCTGCTCACGACCCCGGTCGTCTATATCCTGCTCGACAAATTGCGTCGCCGCAGCCCGGCAGAAGCCGGTTTGTGCCGGATCGACGCGGCTTCACCCACTTCGACATGAACACTTTTATGCGCCTACCCCGTCGCCTCACCATTGCTATTGCGATCGCCAGCGTGCTTGGCGGCTGCGCTGTCGGACCTGTGTATGAACGTCCGGCAGTGCCTGTCCCGGCCCAATTCAAGGAAGCGCCGGGCTGGGTGCCGGCCAGTCCGGCGGACGGCAGCGAGCGCGGAGAATGGTGGGCGGTATTCGATGATCCGGTACTGAATGAACTGCAAACCGCGGTAAATGTATCGAACCAGAATATCGCGTTAGCGGCGGCTGCCTACGACCAGGCACGCGCCATCGTGCGCGAGCAGCGCTCCGCGCTATTTCCGAGCGTGGTGCTCGACGGCGGTGCCGCGCGTTCGGCCCGCAGCGCTACCGGCACAACAGTCGCTGCCGGCGTACGCACGTCCAACAACTATCAGGTCAGTATCGGTGGCAGCTGGGAGCCCGACGTCTGGGGCCGTCTGCGTACAGCCGTCAATAATGCCAGTGCAAGCGCGCAGGCTAGCGCCGCTGATCTGGCCTCGGCCCGCCTTGCCGCGCAGGGAGAACTGGCCGCCAATTATTTTGCCTTGCGTTTGACGGACTTGCAGGCCGGCTTGCTGCGCGACTCGATCGCCGGCTATCAGCGGGTGCTGCAAATCACGCGCAATCGCTATGAAGCCGGCATTGCGCCCAAGACCGATGTCTTGCAAGCGGAAACCCAGCTTGCCAATGCGCAGGCCGATGAAGCGGGGCTGGCGCGCCAGCGCGCGCAACTCGAGCATGCGATCGCCGTCCTGATGGGTAAGCTTCCGGCCGAATTCGCCCTTGCGCCCACGCCGTGGAAAAACTTCGTGCCCGAGGTGCCTGCAATCGTGCCCTCGACCTTGTTGCAGCGCCGTCCCGATATCGCTGCGGCGGAACGGCGGGTTGCCGCCGCCAACGAAGACATCGGCATCGCGCGTTCCGGATATTTTCCCAGCCTTGGCTTGAACGCTTCCTACGGTTCGGCTGCCGGCACGGTTGCCAATCTATTCAACGCCTCGTCAACTCTTTGGTCGCTGGGGTTGTCGGCGGCGCAAGCCATTTTCGATGCGGGAGCAACGGGGGCGCGCGTAGACTCGGCCCGTGCTGCGCATGTGCAAGCTACGGCGCGCTATCGCCAGACGGTATTGACCGCGTTTCAGGATGTCGAAGACCAGCTGTCGGCTTCGCAAGTGCTGGCGCGGCAGGTGGCATTGCGCCAGCAGGCGTCGCGTGCCGCCGACGAGGCCGAAGCGCAAATGCTCAATCGCTACCGAGCCGGCCAGGTTGGTTATACCGAAGTGGTGAATGCTCAGGTGACCGCCCTCAATGCGCGGCGTGCGCTGGCCCAGGCGCAAGCCGACAGACAGACCGCTGCGGTGGCGCTGATCCAGGCGCTGGGCGGCGGGTGGGGCGCGGCGCAGCTGTAATGGCGCTTATTGAGGACAGGGTTTCGTCTGTTTTTACGAAATCAATGAAAAGATCAGCCGATTTTCCATTTTTACATCAATATCGCGCACCGTTCGCCTGCGTCAATCGGTGCGCTACGGCGGCGGTGGTGAAGCGCAAATCATCAAGACGACGAATGGGACCAGCCTAAGCCACAAGCACCGGCAACTCATTACGGTTTATGCGCCCGTTGGCCCGGAAGCCGCAAGGCGACTTCAAGTCCACCTTCTTGCAGATTCTGAAGATGGATAGTTCCACCGTGTTGCTCGGCAATATTTCTGGCGATGGTCAATCCTATGCCGGTGCCGCCTGTTTCGCGCGACCTTGAATCTTCAAGTCGGTAAAATGGCTCGAATACCTTTTCCATCTCCGTCGCCGGTATCCCCGGGCCCTTGTCCTGTATCTGAATCAGTGCATTACCGCTCGTAGCGTCGTAACTCACGTTCACCGTTACCTGATGTCCGTACTTCACGGCATTGTCGATCAGGTTGGTCAGGCATCGACGCAATGCCAGTGGACGGGCCATCAGCGATACGCCGGTGGTTCCGGTAAAAGATACTGCTTGTCCAGCATCGATCGCATCGGCGCAGACGCTGTCCACCAGAGAGTCGAGATCCAGTCGCCGCATCGCCTCGGCGGAATGCATGCTGCGGGCCAGATCAAGTCCCTCGCGGACCATTGCCTGCATCGCCGACAGATCGCTGATCAGTTTTTCCCGCAACTCCGTGTCATCCACTTTTTCAAGCCTTAGGCGTAGCCGCGTCAATGGCGTCTGCAAGTCATGCGTGATCGCGGCAAGGATATGCGCATGCTGCCGGATATGCGCGCGGATGCGCGCCTGCATTGCATTGAATGCCACCGCAGCCTGCCGCAATTCGCTGGCGCCGCGCTCGGGCAAGGGATCGCGTTCGATATCATTTCCCAGGTCGGTAGCGGCTTGCGCCAGTCGTTTGAGCGGCCGCATCGCCATGCGCGCGACAACGATGGCGACCAGTCCGATACTGAGCAAAAACAGTGCGCCGTAGGTCACGACATCGATACGGGGCCGCATCGACGGCGGGCGCGGCGGCAGTACCGATAGCCGCAATCGCGTGCCGTCGTGCAGGCTGACCAGCAAGGCTTCGCAGCGCCCGCGCGCCTCGCCGGAACCTCTGCGAGCGCTGTGCGCGGGCGGCGCGCAATCGGTGGGCCGCGCCATGGTGGATGCAATCTGATAATGCTCGGGAAGACGCTTGTCGAGCAGGCTGGCGAACTCCGACCGTTGCGGCGCAACGACTTCGCCCGGCGCTGCCAATTCGGCGCGCATGCCGATTCCCGCCGTCGCCGAAAAGAAAGGTTCACGCAAATGTGCGGGTACCGTTTCAAGCGACAGCACGAATTGCGCTACACGCTCGACGGCATGAAAGTCGCGGAACTGGCCGATCAGCCGCTGCCGTTCACCAAATGCGAGGCCCAGCGAAAGAACGGTGCTTAGCACGGCGCCGGCAAACAGCATCAGGAAAACCCGCGTCGTCATCGACTGCAGCACTTGTTTCATTCCTTGGCCACCAGCGTCGCAAGCACATAACCTTCATTGCGTACGGTCTTGATGATCTGGGGTGAGCGTGCATCGTCGCCCAGTTTTTGTCGCAGACGGCTGATCTGCAGGTCGATCGAACGATCGAAAGGATCGGCGTCGCGTCCCTGTGTCAGGTTCAGCAACTGGTCCCGGCTCAAGACGCGGTTGGCATGATCGAGAAAGATTTTCAGCAATCGGTATTCGGCTCCGGAGAGCGCCACGACCACACCCTCGGGATTGATCAGATGACGCGCGGTGAAATCCATTGTCCAGCCGGCAAAACGCATCTGTTGTGGGGCATCGGCTTGCAAATTAGGTGGAAGCGCCTGGGTTCGGCGCAACACGCTGCGTATGCGGGCAAACAATTCACGCGGTTCGAATGGCTTGGCCAGATAGTCGTCGGCACCCATTTCCAGTCCCAGAATCCGGTCGACCGGTTCGCCCCGCGCAGTCAGCATGATGACGGGAATGCTGGAGTGCGACCTCAGATTGCGGCACAAGGTCAGTCCATCTTCGCCGGGCAGGTTGAGATCGAGCACGATCAGGTCGATGCGTTGCGTTTCCAGAGCCTTGGACATGGCCTTGCCTTCGCCGGCAGTCGACGCCTTGTACCCGTTCTTTTCCAGGTATTCGGCGAGCAGGGTGCTGATTTCGTGGTCGTCGTCGACGATCAATATGTGGGCGGGATTTTCCATGGACTCGATTATGGCAATTTCGGCGGGGGGAATGTAGTCGAATTGTATCGTGCTGTTTCATGCATCGATCGAGCACGCTTCCTGCCTGGCGTGGGATACACGAAGATACAAACGTCTGATCATCGCTTACTTGCCGCTACAACAAAGCTGCAAATCGACAATGGCGCGATACATCCAGAGGCCAAGATGGAAATCGTGCACAGTGCACGAACAACCACATCGGAAGGAAAGACCATGACCACATTTCGCAAACGTCTGCTTGCTGCACTGTTGACGGTGGGCCTGACGGCAGGTTCATTCGCTGTCTATGCGGAAAAGCCGGGACAGGAAGCTTCTGGCGCAGGACCAGCAGGAACGAGCGCCACAGGCGAGCAACGCCATTCGCCCGAACGCATGCGCGAACGTATGGAAAAGCGTGCGGCAGCCTTGCATGACAAACTGAAACTGAATGCAAGCCAGGAAGCCGCATGGCAAACCTATATCGCCCGGATGAAACCTGCCGATCGCCCGCAGCGGCCGGACCGGGCGGAATTCGACAAGCTGACGGCCCCCGAGCGCATGGAAAAAATGCTCGGCATGATGAAGCAGGCTGAGCAGCGCATGACTGAGCGGCTCGCGGCGACCAAGGAATTCTATGCGGTGCTGACGCCGGAACAGCAAAAAATATTCGATGAAGAGACCAAACACCGTCATGGCCGCCATCATGGCCGTCATCACGGTGGCCATCACGGCGAGCCGCGCTAGAGCAGTTTCACCCTGACTTGCCAGTCGAGGCCGAGGCGATTTGCTCGTGGAACAAGGCGCGACGACGCGACATGGCGAGCCATGGCAAGGAGGCCTCGGCGGCCCCTCGACAACGCCGTGCCGCGGGCAAAGCGTCCGGCATCGGCGGTACAGTCAGGGTGAAACTGCTCTAAACTTTGTAACAGCTGCAGGGCTTCCGGCAGGCCGGCCAGCTGTTTTCATTTTTCTCCCTCCAGTGCTGCAAGCACCGGGCATGACGCACGCCTGGCCGCCTGGTTTGCGGGGCCTTCGTGCCCCGCGTTTTTCATGCCTTTAGCCTCCGGCTCAATGCAGCTTGATGCGCGGATTGCGTATCCAGTTGATCGCGTCGGTCCAGGTCGATAGCCAGGTGCGGAACCATCCATTGACCACAATCTGGTGATGCTTGTGCAGCCACCAGTACATCCATTTCGCGATAGTGCCCTCTATGAAAACCGAGCCGCGTGCGAGTGCACCCATCAGGCTGCCTACGGTGCTGTAATTGCCAAGCGAGACCAACGAGCCGTGGTCGCGGTAGCGGAATTCAAGCAATGACTTTCCTTCAAGCATGCGTGCGAGCGACTTGCTTAATGTATTGGCCTCCTGATGCGCCGATTGCGCTCGCGGCGGTACCGTGGTTTTGCCTTCGTCCAGCGGACAGGCCGCGCAATCGCCCATCGCAAACACCGACGGGTCGCGCGTGGTTTGCAGCGTGCGATGGACCACCAGTTGATTGATCCGGTTGGTTTCGAGCCCATCCAGTTCCTTGACAAAGTCGGCCACCTTGATTCCCGCCGCCCATACCACGATGCCGCTTGGAATGAATTTCCCGCTGCCCATGCGTACGCCTTCTTTCGTCACCTCGACCACCTGCTCATTGGTATGAACGTCGATGTCGAGCTGGCGCAGCTCGTTGCCGACCGCGATAGAAAGCCGTTCCGGCAAGGCTTGCAACAGGCGTGGCGCAGCATCGACGATGGCAATCTTCAAATCCTTTTCGGGATCGAAATTGGCCAGGCCATAGCTGGAAACGATCTTTGCGGTCATGTGCAGTTCGGCCGACAATTCCACACCGGTAGCGCCGCCGCCGATGATGGTGACCGTGAATCGGCCTTCTCCAGGGGCGCGAGCCTTGTTTTGCGCGCGCAGGCAGGCATTCACCAGACGCTGATGGAATCGTTCGGCGGCACCGGGCGAGTCCAGCATGATGGTATGTTCCTGCGCGCCGGGGGTACCAAAGTCATTGGTCTGACTGCCAAGCGCAAGGACCAGGGTGTCATAGGGTATAGATTGCCGCGGCAGGATTTCTTCGCCGTTTTCATCGAAGGTAGGCGCGACGAAGATTTCCTTGCGCGAGCGGTCAAGGCCGTCCATGCGGCCCAGACGGAAAGTAAAGTGGTGATCGCGCGCGAGCGCAAGGTATTCGAGTTCGTCTTCATGGCTGTCTAGTGTGCCTGCCGCAACCTGATGCAGCAGCGGCTTCCATAGATGAGTGCGTTCGGCATCGACCAGCGTAATCACAGCTTTCTTGTGCTTGCCCAATTTCTTCCCTAGCCGAACCGCGAGTTCAAGCCCGCCTGCGCCGCCGCCAACGATGGTAATGCGATGGGCCGCCCTGCCTGCAGTCTGCGTCAATCTGTTCTCCTTAATAAAAAACTCCCATGTGGTGTAGTAGAACAATATTCCATAACTGTCCGGAAATGCATGCTGGCAAGCGCAATGCGATTCCTTTATTAAGAAAGTGACATTAATAGTTTAAAACGGTTCGGTACTGCTTTGCCCTGCACAGGTTGCGATATAGATGACCCCTTTTTACTTCTTCTACGGCGTATTGACTTCAGCCCGGTAAAAATTGACTGAGATCAAACAAATTAAATTTCCCCTTTGCTACATTCGCTCGTCGCTTAACCAGGGGAAGACCATTGTGCTGAACACCAACCTGAAACCGTTCTCAATCAAGCGCAAAACCTTGCTGCCTGTCGTGCAAGGTGGCATGGGCGTCGGCATCTCCGCGCACAAACTCGCGGGCACTGTTGCCAGTCTGGGTGCGATGGGTACGATTTCGAGCGTCGACTTGAGACGGCATCATCCGGATCTGATGGCGCAGACCGGCAAGTCGCGTGACAAGGCATTGATCGACAGTGTGAATCTCATCGCCCTCGACCGTGAAATACAAGCGGCGAATCGCATTGCCGCAGGCGGCGGCATGGTGGCCGTCAACATCATGCGCGCGGTCGCCGAATATGCAGCCTATGTGCGGCAAGCTTGCGAAAGCGGCGCCGAAGCCGTGGTCGTCGGCGCCGGCTTGCCGCTGGACCTGCCCGAACTGACCGCCGACCATCCCGATGTAGCCCTGATACCGATCTTGTCGGATGCGCGCGGCATTGCCCTGGTCCTGAAGAAATGGATGCGCAAGAATCGCTTGCCAGACGCTATCGTTATCGAAAATCCGCGTCACGCCGCGGGCCATCTTGGCGCGGCTCGCCTGGAGGATGTGGACCAGCCGCAGTTTGCATTCCCCGTGGTGCTGGAAGCGACACTCGCGCTATTTCGTGAACTGGGCATCGAGAGAGAGCGCATTCCGCTGATCGCCGCCGGAGGAATCCATACTCATGGACAGCTAAGCGAGCTGCTGGCAATGGGCGCGAGTGCGGTGCAACTCGGCACCGCGTTTGCCGTTTCCGAAGAAGGCGATGCGCATATCAACTTCAAGAAAGTCCTGGCCGGGGCACGACCGGAAGACATTGTCACCTTCATGAGCGTCGCAGGTTTGCCGGCACGCGGGGTACGAACGCCATGGCTGGCCAACTATCTGGAAAAGGAAGAGAAACTGCAGCGCAAGGCAGGGCCGAAGGAGTGCACCGTGGGTTTCGACTGTCTGCACCAATGCGGTTTGCGCGATGGCATGGCAAAGGCTGGACAGTTCTGCATAGATACCAGGCTGGCGTTTGCATTGGAAGGCGATGTCAGGCGCGGCCTGTTTTTCCGGGGCGCGGAGCCGCTGCCGTTCGGCAGTCAGATTCGTCCGGTAAAAGATCTGATTGAATTTTTGCTCACTGGCCGCCAGCCGGGTGATGACCCTGCCTTTCAAGCGACTGTTCATGCAGCGGCGTGATTCCAATCTGGAGCATTTTGACCTGGATCAAGGTTGCAGAGCGGCCTCGGCTCGTACACTGCGCAACAGTTAAGAGCGTCCCATTGGTTGGATGCCCGATCCGGAGTTCAACATGGCAGTTGCCGCAACAGCATTATCCCTTGTCCCCTCGGTGCAATTCGATGCCGCACTGATTCGCAAGATGAGCCGCCAGGGGCCGCGTTATACGTCCTATCCGACTGCGGACCGCTTCACCGATGAGTTCGCAATGGGCGATTATCTGCAGGCGGTTAATACTGTGCGCGCCATGGGCTCGCGCAATTCCTTGTCGATTTATATTCATGTGCCGTTCTGCGACAAGCTTTGCTACTACTGCGCGTGCAACAAGATCATTACCAAAAACCGTAGCAAGGCCGAGGTATATCTTACCTACCTCAAGCGCGAAATCGATATGCAGGGCAAGCTGGCCGGCGATCTCAACACTGTCACGCAACTGCATTTCGGCGGCGGTACGCCGACCTATCTTTCCGATGAACAGATGGGCGATCTGCTCGCGCACCTGCGGCGCTGGTTCCGGTTCGCTACCGATGATGCCGGCGAATATTCGATCGAAATCGATCCGCGCACCGTCACGCCGGAGCGTATCCGCACACTGCGCACACAAGGTTTCAATCGCATCAGCTTTGGCGTACAGGATTTCGACGCGGAAGTGCAAAAGGCAGTCAACCGTATCCAGCCGGAGGAGACCACTCTCGCCGTGATGCAGGCGGCGCGCGAGGCGGGATTTCGCTCGATCAGCATCGACCTGATCTATGGCTTGCCGAAGCAGAACGTGATCACCATGGATCAGACGCTGGCCAAAGTGATCGCAGCAAACCCGGATCGCATTTCCATCTATAACTACGCGCATATGCCGGCCTTGTTCAAGTCGCAACGCCAGATCGCGGAAGACGAACTGCCGAATGCGGAAACCAAGCTCGACATGCTATCGCTATGCATCAAGCGCCTGAGCGCAGCGGGATACGTCTATATCGGCATGGATCATTTCGCCAAGCCCAATGACGATCTTGCGGTCGCGCAGCGCCAGGGCAGGCTGCACCGTAATTTTCAAGGCTATTCAACGCATGCCGATGCGGAAATGATTTCCTGCGGCGTGTCTGCAATCAGTGCCGTCGGGTCGACATACAGCCAGAATGAAAAAACGCTGGATGCCTATTACGAACGCATAGAGCAGGGTGAACTGCCGATTGCGCGCGGGATAAAGCTAAGCGTCGACGATCTGCTGCGCCGGATCATCATCCAGATGTTGATGTGTAATTTCGAATTATCAATCCGCTCACTTGAAGTGGCGTACCCGATCACCTTTGCCAATTATTTCGCCACTGAACTTGAACAGTTGCGCGCGCTGGAAACCGACGGTCTGCTGAGCTTGGATGAAGATTGGCTGACGGTCAGCCCGAAAGGGCGACTCCTGATCCGCAATATCTGCATGGTGTTCGACCGTTATCTCGGTGCAAAGCCGGAGGCGAAGCTCGAACGACTGCGGTATTCCAAAACCATTTGAACGGCGTGCAGTGAGCGACTTATCCTTTGTATCTTTTTTTCTGGTCGGTCTGCTGGGCAGCGTGCATTGCATAGGCATGTGCGGCGGCATCGTCAGCGCATTGTCCGTTGCTCCCGGTCCTGAGCGTCGCCGCGTGGTGCCGGTCATCGCATTGCAGCGGACGGCGATGACGCGTGCCGGCGACATCCGCGATGCCGCACGCGTCGTCGCCTACAATGCCGGCCGTCTTGCCAGTTATGCACTTGCCGGTGCCATCGTCGGCGCGATTGCCGGCGGCGTGCAGGCCTTGTCGTTCATGTCATCGCTACAGATCATCCTGTATTGGCTTGCGAACCTGATGCTGGTTGCACTCGGCCTGTACCTGATGGATGCATGGCATGGACTGACCCGCGTCGAAGCGCTGGGTCGCCATGTCTGGCGTCGGATACAGCCTTTCACCAAAAGCCTGCTGCCGATGGATAGCCTGGGCAAGGCGTTTGCGCTCGGCACCTTATGGGGATGGGTTCCATGCGGCATGGTCTACAGCATGCTGGCAGGCGCCATGCTCGCCGGATCGGCGCTGGACGGCGCGAAACTGATGCTGGCTTTCGGCATCGGTACGCTGCCGGCACTGCTGACAATCGGCGTATTCGGATCTCGCCTGCGCAGACTGGTGCAGGATAGGCGCGTACGCATTGCCGGCGGCGTCGTGGTGCTGCTGTTTGGATTGCTGGGTATGTATCGTTCGGCGAATGGTGTGCCTGCGGCGTGGACCGATGTGTTTTGCATGACGCCCTCAGCCGGCCATGGCGTGAACACAGGACAATGATGGACGCGCTTTCCGCTTCATTCGCTGCACAGGACTTGCCATGCTTTCATTGCGGCTTGCCCGTTCCGCCAGGATCGACATGGTCGGTACGGGTCGCCGACAGCACGAGGGCCATGTGCTGTCCCGGCTGCGAAGCGATCGCCAGGACCATCGTCGACAATGGATTGGCCGACTATTACCTGAGTCGCGATGGATACTCTGCGAACGGCGCGAAAACTGTGCTGGTCCCGGAGGAACTGCAACTGTATGACGCACCGGAAGTCATCCGGAAATACACCACCGGCTGCGATGCGCCTGCCTCCGAATCCGCTAGCCGGGACGCGCTGTTCTGCGTCGACGGCATACGCTGCGGCGCCTGCGTATGGCTGATCGAACGCCGGCTTGCGACTGTCGCCGGAATTGAGACCTTTAACCTCAATGTCGCGACCGGAAAACTGCATGTTCGCTGGAATGGCGACAGCTGCAAACCCAGCGATATTCTGCTCGCGCTGCGCGAGGTCGGTTATCTCGCTTATCCGTTCGATGCCGCCATCCATGACGTGCATTTGCAGCGCGCCGGCAAGGCGCTTTTTCGTCAGCTTTTCATTGCCGGTCTGTCCATGATGCAGGTGATGATGTATGCGGTCCCGGTTTATCTGGCAACCGACGGCACGCTGGAAGCGGACATGGAAACGCTGATGCGCTGGGCCAGCCTGCTGTTGACGATTCCCGCCGTGCTGTATTCAGCACAGCCGTTTTTCGCCGGCGCATGGCGCGACCTGAGGCATCGGATACTGGGCATGGATGTACCGGTTGCGCTTGGCATCGGCGCAGCGTTTGGCGGCAGCGTGATCGCAACCTTGTCCGGTTCGGGCGATGTGTACTTCGACTCGGTCACGATGTTCATCTTTCTTTTGCTGTGCAGCCGTTATCTGGAATTCCTTGCGCGCAAAAATGCATCATCCGCACTGGATAAATTGCAAAGCGCCTTGCCGGCTGCGGCAACGCGCCTGCCGATGTATCCGGCCAACCGCGATCCGGAAACGGTTCCCGCAACGCGCCTGCTCGAAGGCGATGTGCTGCTGGTGAAACCCGGCGAAGCCATTCCGGCGGACAGTGTCGTTCTGGAAGGGCGCACCGAGATTGATCTTTCCTTATTGACCGGTGAAAGCAAGCCGCAGGCGCGGCAGCCCGGAGATATGCTGGAAGGCGGCGCCATCAACGCCAGCCAGCCGGTGGTGGTGCGCGTGACCAGGGCCGCCGTTGACAGCACATTATCCAGACTGGTCAAGTTGATCGAACGCGCGGGACAACAAAAGCCTGCGCTATCGATGTGGGCCGACAAAGTGGCCGCATGGTTCGTCGCGGCGTTGCTGCTGCTTGCGCTGCTCGTGTTTTGCGCATGGCAGTGGATCGACCTCGCTCGCGCCTGGCCGATCGCGATTGCGGTGCTCGTGGTGTCTTGTCCCTGCGCGCTGTCGCTGGCGACGCCAAGCGCGCTTGCGGCGGCGACCGATCGCCTGCTGCGGCAAGGCGTGCTCCTGCTACAGCCGCATGTGCTTGAGACGCTGCACCGGACTACGCATATGGTTTTTGACAAGACTGGAACGCTGACCGGCGGAAAACCGGCGTTGCGTGACGTTGCAATCCTCGGCACTGCGGATCGCACTGTCTGTTTGCAGATTGCCAATGCGCTCGAAGCAAGCAGTGCGCATCCGCTGGCCCATGCATTGATTGAGGCTGCGTGCCAGGAATCCGCTCATGCATCGACGATGTTTGCCGACAAAGTCAAGAGCATGGCCGGCAAGGGTATTGAAGGAAGGATAGACGCAGCGCGATACCGCATAGGCTCGGCTGCATATGTAGAAGAAATAACGGGCATTCCCTTGCACGATACACCGGCCGATGATGCGACTTCGGTCTATCTGGGCAGCGAGCAAGGATGGCTGGCGCGATTTGATATCGCAGACCAGGTGCGTGACGATGCCTTGGAAGTGATTCGACATGTTCAGAGGCTTGGCAAGCAAGTGATTCTGTTAAGCGGAGACGGGCAGGGCATCACCACTTCGATTGCGCGGGAACTCGGCATAGCTTCGGCATATGGCGAATGTCTGCCCGAAGACAAGTTGCGTTTCGTGCAGGAGCTGCAGGGCAAGGGTGCGATCGTGGCAATGGTGGGCGATGGAATCAATGACGCGGCCGTGCTGCGCGCGGCGGATGTGTCATTTGCCATGGGCAGCGGCGCGGCGCTGGCGCAGACGCATGCGGATGCTGTACTGCTGGCAGGCCGGCTGAGCGCGGTGGTCGATGCGACGCGGGCGGCTTCGCAGACGATGGCGGTGATTCGGCAGAATCTTGCCTGGGCAAGTTTGTATAACGCGATTGCCATTCCGGCAGCTGCGGTGGGTTGGTTGAATCCATGGCTATCGGGAATAGGCATGTCGCTCAGTTCGGCTGTGGTTGTGGTGAATGCATTGCGGTTGCGCAGAATAAGGCAGCCAGGTGTGGTCGTTACAAGCGCCAGCGATGCAGATGCTCTGCCGCATTCTGTCCGTGCTTCCGTAAGTGCAAGGATAGGTGCATGAGTTCCGATAGGCGCTCGCATGCGAGACCGTGCGGTCGTCTCTTTCCCGCCTCTTATCCCGTCATCCTCGCGAAAGCGGGGATCCATAACCCGTTTCCGCATGGACGTTCTTTCGCTAGCATTATGGAAGTGCGACCTCACAATGGATCCCCGCTTGCGCGAGGATGACGGGGAAAAGTAGGGAGATGATAGGACCGTAGACAGCCGCGGGTGAATCGCACAGTCAAATTGCAAACAATCTAATCAACATGGAAGCACTGTATCTTCTCGTTCCCATGAGCGTCATTGTCGTGTTCTTCACGATATGGCTGTTCTTCCGCGCGTCGGACAGCGGGCAGTTCGACGATCTTGTCGGTCCGGCCATGCGCGTACTGCAGGATGACGACAGCGTGCAACAGCACGCCGCAGCGCCCGTGTCGTCGAAAAAAACAAAACGCAGTTCTTGATGTCGTTGTGCGTTCGCGTCACGCATGCCACTCTGTTCTACCTACGTGATACCACTTGGACCAATTTGACTCAGGTCAAGGTTTTTAAAGGTTCGAACTCGTACTCTCCCTTCATCGTGTTAGCAACCCTGGAGATCGTACGTGGATACATCACTGAACTACAACTACAAGGTCGTGAAGCAGTTCGCGATTGCGACTGTAGTGTGGGGAGTGGTCGGCATGCTGGTGGGCGTTTTCATCGCCGCACAGCTCGCCTGGCCTGCTCTCAATTTTGACACCGCCTGGCTGAGCTACGGCCGCCTGCGCCCGCTGCATACCAATGCGGTGATCTTCGCTTTCGGCGGTTGCGCATTGTTTGCAACTTCCTATTACGTTGTACAGCGCACCGCGCAAGTCCGACTGTTTTCTGATGCGCTGGCAGCCTTCACTTTCTGGGGTTGGCAAGCGGTCATCGTGGCAGCGGCAATCACGCTGCCGATGGGTATGACCTCGGGCAAGGAGTATGCAGAACTCGAATGGCCGATCGACATTTTGATCACGCTGGTATGGGTGTCTTATGCGATCGTGTTCTTCGGCACGCTGGTCAAGCGCAAGGTGCCGCATATCTATGTCGCCAACTGGTTCTTCGGTGGTTTCATCCTGGCGGTCGCGCTGCTGCATCTGGTCAACAGTGCGGCGATTCCGGTCTCGCTTGGCAAATCCTATTCCGCCTATGCCGGCGTGCAGGATGCGATGATCCAGTGGTGGTATGGCCATAACGCAGTGGGCTTCTTTCTGACCGCCGGCTTCCTGGGCATGATGTACTATTTCATTCCCAAGCAGGCCGACAAGCCGGTGTATTCCTACCGCCTGTCCATCGTCCACTTCTGGGCGCTGATTTTCACGTATATGTGGGCGGGTCCGCACCATCTGCACTACACCGCGTTGCCAGACTGGACGCAATCGCTGGGCATGGTGTTTTCACTGATCCTGCTGGCGCCTTCCTGGGGCGGCATGATCAACGGTGTGATGACGCTGTCCGGTGCATGGGACAAGCTGCGTTCCGATCCCATCCTCAAGTTCCTGATCGTGTCGCTGTCGTTCTACGGCATGTCGACCTTCGAAGGTCCGATGATGTCGATCAAGACCGTCAACGCGCTGTCGCACTACACCGACTGGACCGTCGGTCACGTACATGCCGGCGCGCTCGGATGGGTCGGTTTCATCACCATGGGCTCGATCTATTACCTGTTGCCGCGTTTGTCTGGCAAGACCGAGATGTGGAGCACGCCCCTGATCGAAATGCATTTCTGGATGGCGACCATCGGCATCGTGCTGTACATCGCCGCGATGTGGATTGCCGGCGTGATGCAGGGCTTGATGTGGCGCGCGGTCAACGCCGACGGCACGTTGACCTACACCTTCGTCGAATCGGTCAAGGCTACCTATCCCTATTACGTGATCCGCTTCGGCGGCGGTCTGCTCTACCTCGGCGGCATGATCCTCATGACGGTCAACACCTTCATGACGGTGCGCGATGGTGAAGCGGTTACCGCACGTATTCCTTCACTTGCGCCGGCGCATGCCTGAATCAGGAGCAGTAATGAAAAAGTTTTCACATGAATGGATCGAGAAAAACCCGTGGTTGCTGATCGCGCTGGTGGTGCTGGTTGTCAGTGTCGGCGGTCTGGTCGAAATCGTTCCGCTGTTTTTTCAGAAATCGACCACCGAGCCGATCGCGGGCCTGAAACCTTACTCGGCATTGCGCCTGGCTGGCCGCGACGTCTATGTGCGTGAGGGCTGCTACAACTGCCACTCGCAAATGATTCGCCCGTTCCGCGCCGAGACTGAACGCTATGGCCATTACTCGGTGGCGTCGGAATTCATTTACGACCATCCATTCCAGTGGGGATCCAAGCGCACCGGTCCGGATCTGGCCCGCGTCGGCGGCCGTTACAGCGATGAGTGGCATCGCACTCACCTGAACAATCCGCGCGACGTGGTGCCGGAATCGAACATGCCCGCCTATCCATGGCTGGCGACTACAAAGATCGATCCGAATTCTGTCGTGCCGAAGATGCAGGCCTTGCGCAAGCTGGGCCATCCCTATACCGATGAAGAGATCGCGGGTGCGGCGAAGGAAGTCGAAGGCAAAACCGAACAGGATGCGCTGGTCGCCTATCTGCAAGGCATGGGCATTCTGATCAAGGCAAAGAGGTAATCATGACAATCGAGCAATTTCTATTTGATGCACGCAGCCTGGTGACGGTGCTGAGCTTTCTGAGCTTCGTCGGCATCGTCTGGTGGGCATACAGCGCACGTCGCGGCGATGATTTCGCCGTGGCAGCCAATCTGCCTTTCGCCGACGAGACTGGGGGCAAGACGAGCGAAAGATCAGCGGAGGACAAGCATGTCTGACTTTACAAGCGGATTCTGGAGCGCATACGTCGCCATCCTGACCCTGCTCGGCATTGCCGGTTGCGCGGTTCTGTTGTGGGCGCAGGCCAAGGTAAAGATTGTCATCCCCGAGGGTGAAGAGGCAAAGCCCACTGGCCACAGCTGGGATGACGGCTTGACCGAACTGAACAATCCGATGCCGCGCTGGTGGATGTGGCTGTTCTATATCACCATCGTATTCAGCATTGCGTATCTGGTGCTGTATCCAGGCCTTGGTTCATTCAAGGGAAAACTCGGTTGGGAGTCCACCGGCGAGTATCAGGCCGAGCTGAAAAAGGCTGATCAGGAATACGGACCTATCTTCGACAAGTACCAGAGCCAGGATCTGAAAACCGTCGCCGCCGATCCGCACGCGCGTGCGATCGGCGAGCGGCTGTTCATGACTTACTGCGCCCAGTGCCATGGCTCGGATGCGCGCGGCAACAAGGGCTATCCCAACCTGACCGACAAGGACTGGCTGTATGGCGGTGAGCCGGCGGTGATCAAGGCCACCATCATGAAGGGTCGTAATGGCGTGATGCCGCCGATGGGCGCTGCCCTGGGATCGGACAAGGATGTCGAGAACGTCGCGCATTACGTGTTGAACCTGTCCGGCGCGACCTCCGACCCGATCAAGGTTGCGTTCGGAAAGGAAAAGTTCACATCCTGCGTGGCATGTCATGGCCCGGGCGGGCAGGGTAATCCGGCGCTTGGCGCTCCCAATCTGAGCGACAAAATCTGGCTCTACGGCGGCAGCGCGGACACGGTGGTGGAAACCATACGCAAGGGCCGCAACAACACCATGCCGGCCTTCGACGAATTCCTTGGCGAAGGCAAGGTGCATCTGCTGGCGGCCTATGTCTGGGGCCTGTCGAATGAAAAGGCACTGATCCCCGAGAGGTAAGCAAAAACCGGATGTGCATGGCCGGGAAATGATTCCCGGCCGAACCAAACAAGAGTGAAAGCAATGAGCGAACCTGCAGTCAAGGTTTCTGTCGTCACGATGTACCAGGCGCGCCAGGAAATCTATCCGCGCGATGTCAAGGGATGGTATGCAAACTGGCGCTGGGCATGCGTATGGCTGACGCAAATCGTGTTCTACGGCTTGCCGTGGATGTCATGGAACGATCGCCAGGCAGTGCTGTTCGATCTGGCCGCGCGCAAGTTCTATCTGTTCGGCATCGTGCTGTGGCCGCAGGATTTCATCTATCTGGCGCTGCTGCTGATCATTTGCGCGTATGCGTTGTTTCTGTTCACCGCAGTCGCGGGGCGGCTCTGGTGCGGCTACGCCTGTCCGCAAACCGTGTACACCGAAATTTTCATGTGGATAGAGCGCAAGATCGAAGGCAGCCGCAGCGCGCGCATGCGCCTCGACAAGCAGTCGTGGAGCGTCGACAAGCTGTTGCGCAAGTCATCCAAGCATCTGGCATGGGGAGCTGTTGCGTTGTGGACCGGCTTTACCTTCGTCGGTTACTTCACGCCGACGCATACGCTGCTGCGCGAAGTCGCGACCGTCACGTTCGGTCCATGGGAATGGTTCTGGATTCTTTTCTACGCATTTGCCACCTATGGCAACGCCGGCTGGATGCGCGAGCAGGTGTGCAAGTACATGTGCCCGTATGCACGCTTTCAAAGCTCGATGTTCGACCGCGATACGCTGACCGTCACCTACGACGCGCAACGCGGCGAACCGCGCGGAGCACGCACCCGGAAGGCTGCAGGCGCTGCGTTCGGTTCCTGCATCGACTGCTCGATGTGCGTGCAGGTCTGCCCGACCGGGATCGATATTCGCGACGGCCTGCAAGCCGACTGCATCGGTTGCGCCGCCTGCATCGACGCCTGCGACATGGTGATGGACAAGATCGGCACGCCGCGCGGCCTGATCCGGTATGCGACGGAGAATGCGATGGTTCAGGGATTGGGCGCGGCTGAAATCCGGCGGCGCGCATTTCGGCCGCGCATCCTGATTTACAGTGGAATCCTGTTCGTGATCGTCGCGCTGTGCGCCGGCTCGCTATTCATGCGCACGCCGCTGAAAATGGATGTGATTCGCGACCGTGGCGCAATGGGCCGCGAAGTGGAAGAAGGCATGATCGAAAACGTGTACCGGCTGCAGATCATGAATACCGACGAACGGCAGCATCGCTTTCGTATTTCGGTGAGCGGAATCGATTCGATCGCATTGGCGAGTCCGGACCAGGTGGAACTCGCGGCAACCGATTCACGCGGCGTTCCGGTGCGCGTGCGCATCGGACATGGAAAAGGCGAGAAGGGGGCGAACAAGATCGCGTTCGAGATCGTGGCAATCGACGACGAAAATCTGCGGGTGAAGGAAGAAGCGGTATTTATCGTACCGCGTTGAACGAGGAGCATCGAAATGCAAATGAATACGACACGCGCAACATCCGCCGCGAAAGCGCGCCCCTGGTACACCCATCGCTGGCCGTGGCTATTGATGCTGGGACCGGCGCTGGTCGTGATCGCGGGAATCCATACCACCTGGATCGCCTTTACCCGGCAGGATGCGCTGGTGGTCGATGACTATTACAAGGAAGGCAAGGCCATCAACCAGGATCTGCGGCGCGACCGCATTGCCTCCGACATGGGCTTGCACGCCTCCCTGCGCTATGACGCGGCGGCCGGCAAACTGTCGGGCTCCGTGCTCGGGCTGGGCGAGTCCGCATCCGGCCGGCTATCGATCAAGCTGGTGCATTCGACCCAGCCGGAAAAAGACATCAGCCTGCTGGTGCAGCCGGACGGGGGCGGAACATTCGAAGCGAGTCTGGCGATGCTGGACATGGCGCGCTGGCAAGTGTTGATCGAAAGCGAACAGCGCGACTGGCGGCTGCATCAGACATGGAACTGGCCGCAGCAGCGTTCGATACAGATTGCCGCGGAGACGTCCAGATGAGGTTGTCGTCATTCCCGGTTTTACGAATGGATTCCCGTTTTCGGGAAGCCCGCATCTTTTTTGCTAAAGCCGGAATGGAAATCGACAGTGCCGATTTAACAGCAGGACAGCGGGCAAGACGGAGGATGCCGGAATGACAAGATTGATCATGGTGGTGTTATGGCCGTCGTTTCTGGTGGCCATTATTGCGGAAGGCTTTTTCTTTTCCTTGTTCGATCCGCATGATCTTGCATTGGTCGGGACGCATATCGACGTGCCGCCGCTTGCGGTTTACACAATAGGCTTTTTCTGCTTCTGGGCGTTTTGCTCGCTGGCGAGCATGCTGACTTGTTATCTGCATGCGGTGCCGAACGACAGAAAATTGCCGTTCTGACCGCCGCATCCGCAGGATGTTTAGGCACAGGTCTGCGTTCCTGCGGCGACCGCCTTCAGCATGCCTGGCTCCAATAGTTCAAGGTCGCGATTGCTGACTTTGATCCATCCGCGCTTCTTGAACTTCGACAGCAGCCGACTGATGCTTTCAATCGTCAAACCCAGGTAGTTGCCGATTTCCTCGCGCGTCATCCGCAACTGGAAGCTGGTCGACGAGTAACCGCGTACGGAGTAACGCGACGACAAATTGGTTAGGAAAGCGGCAAAGCGCTGCTCCGCACGCATGTTGCCGAGCAGGAGCATGACGCTTTGTTCACGCGTGATTTCCTGGCTCATCATCCTGTGAAAGTGATGCAGCAGCGGCGGCATTTCGCCAAACAGGCCTTCCAGCCGCGAAAACGGAATCTCGCAGACTTCGCTGTCTTCCAGCGCAATCGCGTCGCAATGGTGGCGCTCGGTACTGATCGCATCCATGCCGAGCAATTCGCCGGCCATCTGGAAGCCGGTCACCTGCTGGTCGCCGTTCGGGTTGACCTGATGTGTCTTGAAGTGACCGAGGCGAATCGCATACAGCTTGGTGAATGGGTCGCCGACGCGGTACAGATGGGTGTCGCGCGGCACCTTGCGGCGGCGGCCGATGATCTGGTCCAGCCTGTCCATGTCCGCTTCCTTGAGTCCCGTCGGCAGGCAGATCTGATGCATGCTGCAGGCCGAGCAGCGGGTGCTCATTTCCTGGCGGTGCGATGTGGGGGCGGGCGATTGGGCGAGTATGGGAATCATGTCGGCGGACCTGTCAGAGTTTGCTTGGAGCGGTGAAGTCCTGCTGGCCGCAGGGCGTCGCCGCCGTTTGCAGTGGTAATGCAATCGCTGTGCCATCTGCGATATGGATCGCGACGATTCCCTGCAAATCCGCATGCCGTCTGGTTCCCGACCTCCCGGCACCGCATCGCATCTACAAACTTGTCTTATCCGCCGATTCTCAAAAACTGGAAGCTGAAAGGACGATTCAGCGCGTCTTCAGATTCAGGAAAATATTGACTGCAAAAACGACAATGCCAAGCGCGGCGACGATTTCCGACATCGCCAGCACCGGTATCAGGCCGCGACTGCCGGTGACGACAAAAGACAGTGAAACCGCCATGACCGGAAGCGAGATATTGGCCAGCCAAAAGTGAACGCGTGCCAGCTTGCTTTCACCCGCATCCGGAAACACGCTGTAAATCAGGCCAGCCAGCGCCATCGTCGCCCAGCCGAGCAAATTGACGTGGGCGTGGACCGGTCGCAGCGCGAAGTTTTTGCTTGCGCCCATCATGATGCCCATTGCGACGCCGATGATCAGGTAGACCACGGCGAGCTTGAGCCAGATGACTCCTACACGGGAAAAGGCGGGCAGGGCGGGGGTAGTGGTTTGCATGGCATCCTCTTGTGTAATGACGGTAAAGATGAAGTGATCAGGCATTGACGGCTTCACGAGCGTGGCCGCGCAGCGCAATCGGGCCCATCAGCTTTGCGACGCTGACGACGACCGCATCCGGCTGCGGCATGAAAGCCTGCTCCAGCATATAACTCGACGGCGCGGGCGCATCCGGACCGGTCAGACGGATGATGGGCGCTTTCAAGGCATCGAAGGCATGCTCGGTAATGATCGCGCTGACTTCGGCACCCACGCCGCACATGCGGCTCGCTTCATGCACGATCAGGACCCGCCCGGTCTTGCGTGCCGAACGCAGGATCGCTTCTTCATCCAGCGGCTTGAGCGAGCGCAGATCGATCACTTCGGCCGAGATGCCTTGCTCCGCAAGCTGTTCGGCTGCCTCCAGACAGGTATTGACCATTTTCGCGTAGGAGATGATGGTGACATCCTTGCCTTCGCGTGCGATCGCCGCCCGCCCCAGCGGGACCAACTGTTCGTCATCCTGCACCTCGCCGGGGACATGGCCGAGCGCCATGTCGACGAAGAACAGCACCGGATTGTCATCGCGGATCGCCGACTTCAGCAGGCCTTTGAAATCGGCTGCATTCGAAGGCATGACGACTTTCAGGCCGGGACTGTGGACGAACCAGGCCTCGAGATTGTGGTTGTGCTGCGCGCCCACGGTCCATCCGCTGCCGGTCATCGCGATGACGACCATCGGAAATGCGAACTGCCCGCCCGAGATGTAACGCAGCTTGCCTGCGCTGTTGACGATCTCATCCATGGCAAAGCACAGAAAGGGCGCAAACAGCAGATCGACCACGGGACGCAGTCCGGTTGCGGCAGCGCCTGCTGCGGTGCCGGCGATGATGCCTTCGGCCAGCGGCGTGTTGCGCACGCGTTGGCCGCCGAATTCGGCAAGCAGGTCCTGGCGTTTGGTGGCGACGCCTTCGCCGAACATCAGTACGCGCGGATCGCGCCGCATTTCTTCGGCCAGCGCCTGGGTAATCGCTTCGTTGACGGTGATCTGGGACATGGCGCGGCTCCTTAAGCGTAAACGTCGGTCGTCAATTCTGACGCGGCCGGGAAGGGTGAGTTGAGTGCAAACTCGGCGGCTTGCGCGATGGTTTTGGCGACCCGGGCTTCCATTTGCGCGATGTCGCTGGGGCTGATTTCGCCGCGCGCGATCAGCTTTTGCTGCATTTGCGCGATCGGGTCGCGCTCGCGCCATTGCGCAAGTTCGTCGGCAGCGACATACGCCTGATCGTCCGGTTCGAAATGGCCGCGCAGGCGGTAGGTATAGGTTTCCAGCAGATAGGGTTTGCCGGTTTCATGAATGCGTGCAATGGCTTCGCGGGTTGCGGCATGCACTGCTTCGACATCGTTGCCGTCGACCGTGCGGCTTTCCATCCCATAGTTTTTCGCCCATGCGCTCACATGGTCGCCGATCATGGTTTCTTTGCGATGAACATAGGCTTGCCACTGGTTGTTTTCGCACACGTAAAGGATGGGCAGCTTCCATACCGAGGCCAGATTGAGCGATTCGTGGAAAATGCCTTCGCAGGCTGCGCCATCGCCAAAAAAGCAGGCCACGATACCCGGTTGCTTGAGCATGGACATCGACAGCGCGACCCCGGTCGCCAGCGACAGTTCGCCGCCGACGATGGTCGAAGTCAGCAATACGCCCAGCTCCTTGGCCGAGATATGCAGCGAACCGCTCTTGCCCTTGCAATAGCCGGTGCTGCGGCCCATGACTTCGGCAAACAGGCGCCCTGGGTCCGCGCCGCGCGCCAGCAGATGGCCGGCGCTGCGGTGGTTGGTGAGAATGCGGTCGTCTGTGCTGAGCGCGCGCACCACGCCGACGGCCGATGCTTCCTGACCGACCGATGTGCAGGTTCCCGCGCCCCCGGCGGCGGCTTGCAATGCAGTGATCTTTTCTTCATAAGCCCGTATCAGCATCATGCATTCCAGCATCGATACCGCACGGCTATCCTGGATTATCTGGCTCATGGTCGTCCTTCCATGTGAATCGTTATTCGCGATGGGGACGAAGTCTACTGCGCCGCAGCGTGCAGAAACCACTCGGGCGGCAGCTTAAGAAATTTTTAGGATTTATTGAGTGAAGTTTTAAGAAAGACTGAATGAAGACTGAATGCCTCGTTCCTGCAGGCATTACTCGGCACGCAGATGGACCGGCCGATCGACTCGCAGACGAAAGCGGCCGCGTCCGGTTTTTTCGATACGGATCGCGGCTTCATGTTCAACCAGGCGCTTGCCCAGCAGCAGCAAGCGTGCTTCCAGATTGTCGCTGACATCCGGTAAGCGTATGCGGCCATCAAGACGAAGCTCACGATTGGTGAATTCCGTGCGTCCCTTGTCGGTATAGTCACGCAGCAAGGTCCAGAAAATCGAGCCCGCGACACCCTTGATCAGATAATCGTCGCCAAGGAAGATCGAGTCGTTGCCGGCGAAGTGGCGGACGGCCAGGGGCAGGCCATGTGGCCGCGTCGCGGCCTGCACCGGATGCGACGTTTCTTCGGAGGCATCCGCCGCCATCTGCAGCAGATGGATCGTCATTCCGAGTTGCCGTGCCAGGCTGACCAGCGCATCTTCATCGTCATACGTGAACCGCAGGTCTTGCGGGCTTTCCACATACAGGATGCCCAGCAGCCGCGCACCGCCGACGATGGGAACCGCGAGCTGGCTGCGCGGCGCGCGCAGGCCGGGTAATGGAATTTCCGTCTCAAGGGCCGAGGCCCAGTCGCTCCCCGCCGTGCTTTCGCGCACCGCTCGACTGTAGCCGTACTCGGCATTCATGTGGCTGATCCGGATCGGCGTGCACTCGCGCGCGGCGACACCGATCACGCCTTCGCCCAAGGGAATTTCGGAACCGACCCCCGACGCGTCATAACCGTGGCTGGCAACCGTGTAAAGGCGGCGGGTTGCCTGGTCCAGCATCAGGATCATCGTGTGCTCGATGCCGAACTGTTGCTTCAGGCAAGCCAGAGTTTCGGCAAGCAGCTTTTCCAGGTCGGCACAGGCGGCCAGGCGTTCGCTGCAATTGCGCAGCGCCGACAACAGGTTTCGATGCGGCGGAGGCGCAGGCAAAGTCTGTCCCGGCACCGGCTGGATCGAATGAACCCGGAATACGTCGGCTCCGAGCAGGCGGAACACGCCGCTCATCCCGGTATGGGAAGCGATTCCGGCCAGTTTGGCCTTCATGCTTTCGAACAGCGGCCCGGAAGTCTCGGTACGCAGATATTCCAGTGACAGGCGGTATTGCATGACCGTGACCGGATTGGTTACGATGAGCGCGGCCCGAGGATTGGCCATGATGTTTTGCCGCGTCTTGTTGAAAAACTGATAGGACAGCGCGACATGGTCGCTGTCGACGAATTGGACCTGGGATAGATAGGCGACGTTGGGTGTGCCGTCCGGCGAGGCGGTCGCCATCGTTCCCGGAATCACGCCTTCCAGGCATTCGCGGATGGCGTCGACTTTGAGCGTCATGTATCCGCCTTCAGCGGTTCGCCGGCTTTTGGCCCGGGTGTCTGTGAATACGCTTCGCAAGGCGTAAATGTCAGGCCGACCAGATCGGCTGGCGGACACGCCAGCAGGGTCTGGATCAGCACTTCGCCGAAGCCCAGCGGCTCAAGCTCGCGTGCGAATGCGTCGCGGTAGCGGCCGATGATGTCGGCATCGCCCGGCTGCAGACCCGCCACGGCGGTATCGCGGCCTTTGAGCTGCACCGTCTTGTGGGTGGAGGGCTGGCTGAACACCACCGATATCACGCCGTTGTCGCGCACCGCCCGCAGCACCAGCGCGCCCTGGGTGGCGGACAGAAAAACCGTAACGGTGCGCCGGTCCGGCGCCACGCGGCAACCGGTGCCGCGTGCCAGCGTCGGTGTCAGGTCGCGGTCGCAGGCGCCTATGCAGATCGAGATCCCGCACTGCAGGAAATCCGCATGGCCCGCGTCGACAAGAGGTTCGTGCGCAATTGGCATGGAAACTGGCTGGTGAAGCCCGTAAAAGATTAGCCATGATAATAACCGTTGTACAGGGCCGTAGTCACGTAGGCAACGTCGAATGCGGGCGCTTCTGGTAGAGTTCCGCCATGAGCAAAATGAGCCTAGACCGTATCCTGCAATCGCAGGGCTTCGGCACCCGCAAATGGTGCCGAGAATTGATCGCTGATGGTGAAGTGGCCGTGGGCGGCGAAGTCATCACCGATTACCGCGCCGGTTTCGAGACCGCCGGCCTGTCCTTCACGATTTTCGATGAAACCTGGGACTATCGGGAGCATGTCTATATCGCCCTCAACAAGCCGGCGAATTTCGAATGCTCGCGCAAACCCAGCCACCATCCCGGCGTACTGACATTGTTGCCCGAACAATTTACCTGGCGCGACGTTCAGCCGGTTGGACGGCTCGATCACGATACGACCGGCCTGCTCCTGATGTCGGACGATGGCGCCTTCATCCACGCCCAGTCGTCTCCCCGCCGGCACGTGCCGAAGCTGTACACGGCGACCACCCACGCGCCGGTCACCGATGCGCTGGTGCAGCAGTTGCTGGGCGGCGTTCAATTGCATGACGAGCCGGCGCCGCTGGCCGCCGTGTCCTGCAAAAAGCTTGATGAACATCGTATCGAAATCGTGCTGGAGCAGGGCAAATACCATCAGGTCAAGAGAATGCTGGCCGCGGCGGGCAACCATTGCGAGGCGCTACAGAGAACCATGATAGGCCGCCTCAGCCTGGATGGCCTTGGGCTGGAAGAAGGCGAATGGACCTTCCTGGAAGCCGATCAGCTGGCGTTGCTCGTTCCCGACTAAAAATGTCAACTGAGGACGATTGTCAACAGCAAGGGTTGTTCTACCAAAACAGGCTGCTATTCGGGAAGAATTGCGAATAATATAGAGGCATTGCATTCCTGGAAGCATCGGTATGGCAGAAACCGAATACAAGCGTCTTCTTCAGTCCGCACAGGACCGTGCACAGATAGGCTTTCTCGCCGCGGCTCAGCGGGCAATGCAGGACGCCGACAAGAATATTGTTGAAACTCTGGCAAAGGCCAGGTCCGGCCTGGACCACTCCGCCCTGACCGGCGTACGCCATTTCATCCGGCAGGACGGCAACGTTTTTCTGCGTTGCATAGATACGCGATTCAGAGCCAGCCTGGAGCGGGCGATGCAGACCATGTTCGTTGATTTGCGGCCGGGCATGCGCAAGCTTACCGCCGACGAGCTATCGCTCATCGACGACGAAGCGGTGAACCATCAAATTGAAGTCGGACGCCTGGCCGAGCGCATGCGCGATGCCAACGAGGAAAGCATAGGCCGGCTTAATGTGATCATTGCCCAGATCCATGGGCACCACGAAGCGAAAGAGCGCGAGAATCCGTTTCGCCCCTATCTGCTGGCACGCGCCTTGTACGAAGCCATCAAGGAAACCGCGGCCGACGAAGCTAATTCGCGGATGCTGTTCGATCACATCGCCAACGCGCTGGTGCCGCATCTTCCGGGTTATTACCAATCCATCCGCGACGTGTTCGAAGCCTCGGGCCTGCGCGGCAAGTTCACCATGCAGCGATCGCGCCATGCGCATACCCAGCGCTATTTCGGCGCGCCCGGCGCTGGCAATGACGCTGCAGCGCAATTCAGTGCGAAACTCATGCCGGGCCTGCAACGCATACTGGAAGCCATGCAGAACATACCGGCCGGCATGAATGCATACGCAGGAGCAGCACCCGGTGCAGTGTCTGGCGAAAATCCGGCGACGGTGCAGGACTTTCTACGCAAGATGTTTGTTCCCTCCCGATCCTTTTTTCCGCCTGGAAGCGAGCCGCCAAGAGCCCGAAGCGAGCCGGTCGCGCCAGTCAATTCTTTGGTGCGCCAGCTAAGCGATTACCAGAGCGCCGCCGCGCGGGAAGAAGCGCCCACCCCGCAAGCGAACGCGACGCCGCCCCGGCTGGCGCAGGTATGCGAACGCATGGACCTGCAAAAAGCGTCGGTGATGGAGCGGATGACGGTCGATGTGGTGGCAATGCTGTTCGATATCATCCTTGACGACGAACAGATTCCTGCTGAACTGCGGCGGCACATCGGGCGTCTGCAGATTCCCATTCTCAAGGCAGCGGTGATCGAACCGGAACTCATGCACGACGAAACCCATCCGGCCCGGCTCCTGCTGAACCGGATGAGTTCGGCGGCGGTATCGGTCGATCCGGCTTCGCCGGACGGCGCCCGCCTGGCTGCGGAATTCGATCGTATCGTCAGCCGCATCCTGGCCGAATTCGACGCCGATGTGTCGATCTTTGCCGACACCCTGCAGCAGTTCGAAAGCTTCCTGGTCGATTTCGTGCGCCACGACGACAGCCGGGCAACGCAAGCAATCGAGGCGGTCGAGGCGGCGGAAAAATTCAGCATCCTGCTCAGCAATACGATGGATGCCCTGTGCGAAGTGCTGCTGCCGCTTAACGCGGACAAACGGATTTCGGATTTCGTCATCCGCGTATGGCCGCATGTGCTGGTGCATGCGGCGTGGAAGGATGTGGAAAGCAGAACCTCTGCCGATGGGCCCGAAAGCTTGGCTCAGCAGTATCGCAACGTCTTGCCCGAGTTGTTGTGGAGCATACAAGAGAAGCAGAATCCGGCGGACCGCGCTGCCTTGATGCGAATGTTGCCAGGGCTGGTCAAACGCTTTCGCGATGCGCTCAATCTGATTCAGTTGCCGGATGATGAAGCCAAGGAAATGCTCGATACCCTGATCGAACTGCACACTCAGGTATTGCGCGGTGTCGCAAAGACGAAGGATGCGGAAACGGTTTCACTCGACGAACTCCGCCAGCCGTTTGCGCGGCTTGTCGTGTCGTGGGAGAGGGTTACCTGGAGCCTTGCCGATCCACCGCAACCACGGGCGTCGGTCATCGAAGACGTATTCGGCAAGCGCGGTGTCGTGGCCCGGCAGCATCTGGATGCGGGTATCGGCGGCACATCTGCAGCCGATCGGGATTTTCTCGCGCAAACCTATCTGCTTGGCACGCGTGTCCAGTTCATGCACGACGGCGCCGGCACGCCGGGTCAGCTGGTCTGGATCAGCACCCATCGTTCGCTCTATCTGTTCAGGCAGGAGAACGACGCCGGTCTTGTCCTGTTCAGTTTCGCTTCGCTGCTCGACGCACTGCGCGAGGAAATGGTGCTGCCGCTGGAGTATGCGCCGGTGTTCGAACGCGCGGTTGAGTCGCTGTTGTTCGGGGCGGGAAAGCTGCAGGACATGTCGGTATAAGCCAGCGTCCAGCGGCCGCGCGGACGATTGAATCCGCTGCTGAATAATTTTATTGACACGGCTTAGCGGCATTTGCATGCGGATATGGCAATACATCGCGCCGCTTGCCTCTTCCCGTCATGCCCGCGAAAGCGGGTACCCATGCCGACGTCGCACTGCGAGTATCGGGATTTCTGTCGCTGCGTTAAGCAAGCGGCTCATGGATCCCCACTTTCGTGAGGACGACGGGCATGGATATTAGAGCAGTTTCAGCCTGACTGTACCGTCGATGCCGGACGCTTTGCCCGCGGCACCGCGTTGCTTCTCCTTGCCATGGCTCGCCATGTCGCGTCGTCGCGCCTTGTTCCGCAGGCAAATCGCCTCGGCCTCGCCTGGCAAGTCAGACTGAAACTGCTCTAGCGAATACCAATCTCACCCCATAACGTGACCACCGCGGTTATTTGACGATCCGATAGCAAGGGTTGTACTGCTTGCCCGGCAGCTTCATCCGGTGTTGCGTGACAAACGATGCCAGCAAGGCATCCATGGGTTCCATGATGCTGGTATCGCCATGGATTTCGAACACGCCATATTCCTCGATCGCACGGATTCCCTGATCCTTCACATTGCCTGCCACCACACCGGAAAACGCGCGCCGCAGATTGGCCGCCAGCAGGTGTGTTTCCTGGTTCTTGTGCAAGTGCAGATTGCGCATGTTGGCATGCGTGGGCATGAAGGGTTTCTGGAATTCCGGGTCGATTCGGAGCGACCAGTTGAAATAATAGGCATCGCTGCGCGATTTGCGGAATTCGCGCACCAGCTTGATGCCGTTCTGCATTTCCTGCGCAACCAGGACCGGATCGTCGATAATGATCTTGTAGCGTCGCTGGGCGTCGGGTCCAAGTGTCAATCCGATGAACTGGTCGATCTGGGCGAAATACTCGCGCGCGCTTTCCGGGCCGGTAAAGATGAGCGGGAACGGCTGCACTTCGTTTTCCGGATGCAGCAGGATGCCGAGGATGTACAAAATTTCTTCAGCGGTGCCGGCACCACCCGGGAAAACCACAATTCCGTGACCGGTACGCACGAATGCTTCCAGCCGCTTCTCGATGTCCGGCAGGATGACCAGGTCGTTGACGATGGGATTGGGCGACTCGGCTGCAATGATGCCGGGTTCGGTCAAGCCGAGATAACGTCCATTGCCGATGCGCTGCTTCGAATGCGCGATGGCCGCGCCTTTCATCGGCCCCTTCATTGCGCCCGGTCCGCAGCCGGTGCAGATATCGAGCGAACGCAGGCCCAGTTCATAGCCGACCTTCTTCGTGTAATCGTATTCTTCGCGGGAAATCGAATGGCCGCCCCAGCAGACAACCATGTTGGGAGTAGTCATGGGTCGAAGGACCTCGGCATTGCGGAGAATATGGAATACCGCGTCCGTGATGCCCTCGGTCGACAACAGGTCGAACGTGGGGTTATCCATGATTTCGTCATTGACGAAAATGACGTCGCGCAGTACCGCAAACAAATGTTCATGGATGCCTTTGATCATCTTGCCGTCGACGAAAGCGTTCGACGGCGCACCCTTGATATCGAGCTTGATTCCACGTTCGCGCTGAATAATGCTGATATCAAAAGACTTGTAGCGTTCGAGCAGTTCCTTTCCGTCGTCCATGGCGTTTCCGCAATTCAGGACGGCGAGCGAACAGTTGCGGAATACGGTGTACAGACCGCCCTGACTGTTGTCGAGCAGACGCGCGACTTCGGCTTTGGACAGGATTTCGAGACGACCTTCAGGAGAAATTAGGGTATCGACGACGTAATGATCCATAGTTGATAAGTTCTTTTCTTGATTAAATGACTGCGCATGTCCTGTCGTGTGCGCATGGGTGTAGCTTACACGCATACGTGACTACTTGAGTATACAAATGGTACCGCAAGGCATCATGCGTAACGGCATGGCAATCACACATCCGTTGACCGGTCGCAAGCAGGCAACTTCATGGTGCATGCCTTGCATGAATCCCATGCCTATCATGGACTGAAAGCCCGGTGTTGGATCACAGCTCGCCCCGATGGGGTGAACAATCCAGATATGGGTGTATCGAATCAGGTTGGTCGCTGCGGCAGCGCCTTGCCATGTGGCGCACACCTGTTCACCGGTATCCAGGAGTATTCATGAACCTGATCGGCAATACGGATGAAAAGCTGCGTCTGAAATCGCTTAGCGAATGCCATATTCTCGATACCGAACCGGAATCACGGTTCGACGAAATTACGCGATTTGCCGCAAGTATCTGCGATACGCCGATGGCGCTGATGACGCTGATCGACGATAAGCGGCAGTGGTTCAAGTCGCGCTTCGGCATCGAAATGCGGGAAACGCCAAAAGAAATCGCGTTCTGCAACGTCGCTGTCGTAGAGCGGCGCATGCTGATCGTGCCCGATGCATGTGCCGATCCGCGTTTCATGAACAACCCGCTCGTCACCGGCGAACCGCATATCCGCTTTTACGCCGGTACGCCGCTGACGATGCGCGACGGGCAGATCGTGGGTACCTTTGCGGTTCTCGATCACCGTGAACGGAAGCTGACCTCGGTGCAATATGCCGCCCTCGGTATCCTGGGGAGGCAAGTCGTGGCACAACTCGAGTTGCGCAAGAACATGAAGGCAGTCGAACAGGCGCTTGCTCACCTCGGTCGTTCGGAAGAGCATTTGCGTCGGCTGAACACTGAACTGGAAGAGCGCGTCGCAGAGCGTACCGCAGCCCTGCATCGAACCAATCTGTCGCTGCAGGCGCAGATCGAATCGCGTACCGCGGAGGCGCGGGACTTGCAGTCGGTCATCGACAGCTTGCCGGGCGTGTTCTATGTGTTCGACCAGGCAGGACGTTACTTGCGATGGAACCGCAATCTTGAAACGGTCAGCGGCTACAGCGAGGAAGAAATCAGGAACATCAATCCATCGGATTTTTTTGGTGCAGAAGCGGAAAAGGCGGCGGTAGCCGCACGCATTCACGATGTTTTTGAAGACGGATGGGCGACCATCGAAGCAGAGTTGACTACCAAGAGCGGAAAGCGCATTCCCTACCTGTTCAGCGGCGTGCGCATCGATCTGGAAGGGAAGATATGCGTGTCCGGACTGGGCGTCGATATTACCGAACGGCGACATGCCGAAGAGACCTTGCGACTAAGGGATCGTGCGATCCAGGCGAGCGTCAATGCGATCGTCATCACTGGGCTGGATGGCCAGGTTGAGTTCGCGAATCCGGCGTTCGAGCGCATTACCGGTTACGCCGTCGCCGAACTCATCGGCCGCAATTGCCGCTTTTTGCAGGCCGGCGATACCGAGCAGGCGGGCATCGCAGTGCTGCGCAATGCCATAGCGCAAAGGCAGGAAGTGTCGGCGCTCCTGCGTAACTATCGCAAGGACGGTACGCTGTTCTGGAATGAAATGCATATTGCGCCGGTGCGTGATCCATATGGCGTGGTGACGCATTTCGTTGGCGTGCTCAACGACATCAGCGCGATCAAGCATTACGAACATGAGCTCGAACGGCAAGCGAGTTTCGATCCGCTGACCGAACTGGTGAACCGCAATGTATTGATGGACCGCATCAGGCATGGCATCGCAACGGCGGAGCGTAACGCTGACTGCATGACCATAGGCTTTCTGGATCTCGACAACTTCAAATTCATCAACGACAGCCTCGGTCACACCATCGGCGACGAATTGCTCAAGTCCGTTGCCCACCGCCTGGTGGACTGTCTGCGGGAAACTGACACTATTGCCCGTTACGGCGGCGACGAATTTGCGTTCGTATTGTTTGGCCGCAAGGATGAAAGTGCGATCAACGTCCTGATGAACCGCATACTCAAATCGATAGACAAGCCGTTTGAAATTCAGGGACATAAATTCTTTGTCAGCTGCAGCATAGGGCTTAGCTTTTACCCCAAGGACGGCACAGACGTCGATACCCTGCTCAAGAACGCGGACGCCGCCATGTACCGCGCAAAGGAACAAGGAAAGAACAATTTCCAGATGTACAAGCCTTCGATGAATGTGCGTGTCAAACAAAGATTGTCGCTTGAATCGAAATTGCGCCAGGCGCTCTCCGCGGACCAGTTTATCCTCCACTATCAACCCAAGGTCAGTCTCAAGAGCGGACAGGTGGTCGGCGTCGAGGCGCTGCTGCGCTGGAAGTCCGAACAGGGAAAGCTCGTCGAGCCATCAACCTTCATTCCGCTCGCGGAAGAGACCGGCCTGATCGTACCTATCGGCGAATGGGTACTTCACACTGCCTGTGTGCATTCGCGCGAATTGCTGCTCGCCGGACTGCCTTCCCTGCGCGTTGCGGTCAACATATCGGCGCGGCAGTTTCGGCCCAAGACGCTGATGCATCTGATCGGCAAAGCCTTGTCGGCTTCCGGACTGGATCCGGGTTCGCTGGAACTCGAATTGACCGAAAGCCTCGTCATGCAGAACCCGGAAGACGCGATCCGCGTCCTGAGGGAATTGAAGGCGATGGGCTTGCGTCTCGCGATAGATGATTTTGGCACCGGGTATTCCAGTCTCAGCTATCTCCAACGTTTTCCGGTCGATCACCTGAAAATCGATCAATCTTTTGTACGCGACATCGGGGCCGATCCGAATGACGCCATCATTGCCCGCGCGGTGATTTCGCTGGGGCATAGCCTGGGGATGAGTGTTATCGCCGAAGGGGTATCCAACTCCCAGCAGCTTTCCTTCCTGCGCGAAAACGGTTGCGATGAGATGCAAGGCTACTTGTTCAGTCACCCGGTTCCGATTGAAGAATTGAGAACACTGCTGGCAGATCGACGTTCACTGGCCTTGCATTGACGATCGCCATCAAGCGTCCTGCGAGGTCTCATGCAGGCAGACAGTCAGTGAATGTGCTTGCTGCGTCTGTTTGCGTGTTGATGCGAGACAAGTATCAATATGTGCAGTTCTTGAGCGCAATCATCGACTGTGCAGCACGATTGGAGTGAAATGTTTAACGTGTCGCTGTGATCACGGCAGCGTTGTAGAAAATGGTCGCGTGCGCATGTGCAATACCTATCTGGCGGCAACTTGAAACATGCGTAACGAACCGCAATACGAAGGAGATTCTACCCGTCAATACTGGAGAAACAGAATGCAGACCCTGAGCTATACCGTAGGACATTGGCATGCAGAAGCACAACTGGAAGAAGTGGAACCCGGCAAACTGATGGCCGTAATTTCCGTCACTGATGACAAAGGTATTGCAAGGCACGAGTCGAAACATACAGTTGTGTTCGAGCATGAACAGGGACAGGACAAAACCAAGGAAACCGAGATGCTGGTAAGACGATTGATACGCCAGCGCTACGGAAGCTGAGATCAAGCTTTATCAACCGTTGCAATGGCCGTTGCCGGTGACGCGGCGGCCATTTCACCTGACTGCTGTCAGGATGGGTACTTCTTAGCCCAGGCTGGCGTCTGCGTGATCTGCGTGATGCAGCCAGTCTTTGAAGCGCGGTTGCATGAAACGCTGGAGCCAGGCCGGATAACCACCGCTTTATCTGCTGTCTCGACACATCAAGAGTTTACCCGCGCGCAAAAGCAGGAACTATTACATTTCCGCATGATCTTTTACATGTGTTGTCTGCCTTGCGCGGACCAAAGCCTGTCCATCTCCTGCCATATCGATGATATTCCTGTCTAACGCTGTCGGTTTCTTCCCTGCCTGTCCTACACTTCAGGCAAGGAATGGAATGCCTTGTCACGGGTATCAGGATCGCCGAATCACTTGTTGATGAAAGCGCTGCGGGATAGTGAATAAACGGCCGCTGCCTTACGGCAGTATGATTCTTGGAAGAGACTATGCCATCTAGACTATTCCAGCTTGCACTTCGTTTTGTCCTTCCTCTTGCCATGGTGCTCGGCCTGATTGCCTATGCCGTTGTGCCACTCGTCGATAACCTGACCTTGCGCTGGTTCGTACGGGATCTGGATGCAAGATCGCAGTCGCTTGCCAATGCCTTGCAGGAACCGCTGTTTGAATATATCCCACAGAAATCCGAGAAACGTATCAACCAGTTGTTCGACCGCGCTTTGCGTGATGAACGCTTATATGCAATCGCATTCTGCGATCCGGCGGGCAATCTGCTTTACAAGACCAATACCTATCCCGCCTCACTGGGATGCCGGTCCGAGCTGCCCAAGAACGGACGCAAGGAATCGCTGGTATCTCTGCCTCCAGGTTCGCTGCATGTGTCCGACAGTCTGCTGGAATCAGAAGGCCAGGCCTTGGGCAAGCTGATCCTGGTGCACGACATGAGCTTCATCGAGCGCCGCAGCGCCGATACCAAGAAGTATGTGATCGGCTTGTTTACATTGCTGGCAATCGTGATATCCATGATCACGGTCTTCGTCGCCCATCTGAGCTGGCGCGACTGGATCGCATCGGTCAAGGGAATTTTACGCGGCCAGCTCGGACCGCATTCGCAGCAACAGCATTCGACGGCGCCGGAAATCCGCTCGCTGGAAGGTGACTTGCGCGCGATGCTGCATGAATTCAACATCGAACGTCGAACCCAGGATGATCCCACTCACTTGTGGACACCGGAAAAATTGCGCGTACTGCTGCATGAAGAACTGGCAGGCGATGAGGTATTGGTCGTATCCAACCGGGAACCGTATCTGCACGCGCGCACCCGCAAGGGTATCGAGGTGCAGCGTCCCGCGAGCGGACTGGTGACGGCGGTCGAGCCCGTCATGCGTGCCTGCTCCGGCACCTGGATTGCGCACGGCAGCGGGTCCGCCGACAAGGAAACCGTGGACCGCAACGACCGCGTCGCAGTGCCGCCTTCCAATCCCAGCTATACGCTGCGCCGGGTATGGCTGACGAAAGAAGAAGAAAAAGGCTATTACTACGGCTTCGCGAACGAAGGCCTGTGGCCACTCTGTCATATCGCCCATGTGCGCCCGGTCTTCCGCTCATCGGACTGGGAACAGTACGAAGCGGTAAACCAGCACTTTGCCGATGCAGTCGTCAAGGAAGCCCGCACCGACGATCCTGTCGTACTGGTACAGGATTACCACTTCGCGCTGTTGCCGCGCATGGTGAAGGAACAGTTGCCGAAAGCAACGATCATCACGTTCTGGCATATTCCTTGGCCCAATCCCGAATCCTTCGGCATTTGCCCATGGCGTGAAGAAATTCTTGAAGGTTTGCTGGGCAGTACCATACTCGGCTTTCATACCCAGCTGCATTGCAAGAATTTCCTCGAAACGGTGGACCGTTATCTGGAAACACGCATCGAACACGAAGCGTCAACGATTTCGTATGGTGGCAAGCTGACGCAGGTGAAACATTATCCGATTTCGATTGCCTGGCCCGAGCCCAACAGTGAACAACCCTCGGTGGCGGAATGCCGCAAGACCATACGCGAGGAACATGGCTTGCCTGCTAATCATCTGTTGGCCGTCGGGGTCGACCGTCTCGATTACACCAAGGGCATCATCGAACGTTTTCAGGCGATCGAAAGAATGCTGGAACTGCATCCCGACCTGGTCGGCAAATTCACCATGATCCAGATCGCCGCGCCGACACGTTCCTCGCTGGACGAATACCAGAACTTCGAGACACGGGTACGCACCCTGGTCCAGCGGATCAATAACCGCTTCGCCAGCGGCAACTATCAGCCGCTCATCCTGAAAGCCGAACACCACGATTCGGAACAGGTGACCCGTTACTATCGGGCCTCGGAAACCTGCCTGGTCACCAGCCTGCATGACGGCATGAATCTGGTTGCCAAGGAATTCATCGCGGCGCGCGACGACGATCGCGGCGTCCTGGTGCTGAGCCAGTTCACCGGGGCAGCGCGCGAGTTGCATGAAGCGCTGATGGTGAATCCTTACCATATCGAGCAAAGTGCGGACGCGCTGTACCGCGCGCTCACCATGCCGGAGGCGGAACAGTCCGAGCGGATGCGCAGCATGCGTTCGCTGGTCAAGGATTTCAATATTTACCGCTGGGCGGGCCGCATGCTGCTCGATGCCGCGCGATTGCGCCAGCGCGAAAGGATCATGAGCAAGATCCGCTCGCACAGCCGCAAATCCTTGCGTCGCGTGGTGTAGACATGGGACCTCTTTTTTCAGACGCAGGCGTCAAACGCCTCGACAAGCTTGTGAACGGCCACATGTTGTGCGCATTCGATTTCGATGGCACCCTGGCGCCTATCGTGGCGATTCCGGATGAAGCCCGCTTGCCGGACAGTATTCGCGAAAGGCTGCTGGTACTGGCAAAGCTTGCGCCGGTTGCCATCATCACCGGGCGCTCGGTGCTCGATATCAGTGCACGCCTGGGTTTCAAGCCTGACTTTGTCGTCGGCAATCATGGCCTGGAAGGCGTACCCGGCTGGGAAGGGCTCGCCGCCGAGCACGAGGCGACCTGCAGCACCTGGCGCGTGCAACTGGATCTTGCATTGGCAAAGCCTGAGTTCGATCGCGGCATCCAGCTCGAAGACAAGCGCTATTCATTGTCCGTGCACTACCGCCAGGTGGAGGATGTGGATCAAAGCGCAAGACAGCTGGAGAATTTGTTTGCCGGCCTGTCGCCTGCGCCGCGTGTGGTTGCCGGGAAATGCGTATTCAATCTGCTGGCGCAGGATGCTTGCCACAAGGGGAGTGCCTTGCTGCGCCTGATGGAACTCGGTGATGCGGCCGGTGCGCTCTATGTCGGCGACGATGTCACGGATGAAGACGTTTTCCGTATGCGTAGACCCGAGGTGTTATCGGTGCGTATCGAACACTCTGCGGAAAGCGCGGCAGATTTTTTCCTGCCTTATCCGCGCGACATTCTGCGTTTGCTGGATGAATTGATTGTCCGGCTTGCAGGCCGGCCCGCAGCGGAGCGCGCATGACGACGCTTGACCTCGGCTTGATCGGCAATTCGCGCACTAGCGCATTGGTCGACAAGCGCGGGTCTATCGTCTGGTGGTGTTATCCCTATTTCGATAGCGATCCCATATGCTGCTCGTTGCTGCGGTCCGAACAGCGGGAAGCCGCCATTGGCGAAATTGGTGTCACGCTCGACGATGTGGTGGCGATCGATCAGTACTATGAGCGCAATTCCGCCATTCTGGTAACGCGCATGCGCGATAGCGGCGGCAATGGCATAGAATTGGTGGATTTCGCCCCGCGCTTCTATCTGCATGGTCGGATGTTTGCGCCGGCAATGGTGGTGCGCATCGTGCGGCGCACTGCCGGGCGCCCGCGTATCACGCTGCATGTCGCTCCGGCGGTCGGCTACGGCGACGGCCGCGCCGAAACGCGCTCCGGTGCGCATCATGTGTCGTACATCGGCTTGTCGCAATCGATGCGCCTGACCACCGATGCATCGCTGACCTCGGTGCTCGACAAGCGTCCCTTCTTTCTGCATGAAAGCGTGACGCTGTTGATGGGACCGGATGAAACGGTGGACGGCGCGGCGCACGATGTAGGCCGTTCCTTCTATGAAAAGACGCGCGCCTACTGGCATCGCTGGGTGCGCAATCTTGCCATCCCTTTCGAGTGGCAGGAAGTCGTGATCCGCGCGGCAATTACCCTGAAGCTCAATGCCTTCGACGACACCGGCGCCATCGTCGCTGCGGTGACGACTTCCATTCCCGAGGCGCCCGGCAGCGGCCGCAACTGGGATTATCGCTATTGCTGGCTGCGCGACGCCTACTTTGTGGTCAATGCTCTCAACAGTCTTGGCGCGACCGGGACCATGGAACATTACCTCGACTATATTCTCAACATCATCGCCGACAGTCGCGATGCGCCGCTGCAACCGGTCTATGGCATACGGCGCGAGGCCGTGCTTGAAGAGCGCATTGCCCCCGGCCTGGATGGTTATCGCGGGATGGGGCCGGTAAGGATCGGCAACCTCGCCTACGGTCAGGTACAGAACGATGTATTCGGCGCAGCGGTGCTGGCCAGTACGCAGGCGTTTTTCGATACCCGGCTTGAACGTCCGGCCGGGCGGCACATGTTTCTCGACCTGGAACGTCTCGGTGAACAAGCGGTGCGCTGTTACCGGCAGCCCGATTCCGGCATCTGGGAATTGCGCGGTTCGCGGCGGGTACATACCTTTTCCAGCATCATGTGCTGGGCTGCCTGCCATCGGCTTGCGGTGATCGCCGGCCATCTTGGATTACCCGAACGGCAGACGCAATGGGCCATGCATGCGAAGGACATTCATCAGGATATCTGCGAGGCTGCATGGAATCCCGTGATCGGCAGTTTTGTGTCCACCTTTCAGGGCGACCGGGTCGACGCCAGCCTCTTGCTGATGGCCGAGTTCCAGTTTCTCGCACCTAATGATCCGCGCTTTGTCGCCACCGTCAATACGGTGGAAAAGCATTTGCGTCGCGGTGACTTTCTGTTGCGATATGACGAGGAAGACGATTTCGGCCGGCCCGAGTCGGCTTTTCTTGTATGCACCTTATGGTGGATACTTGCGCTCGCCAAAATGGGCGAAACCGAGCGGGCACGCAAGCTGTTCGAAAATGTGCTCGGGAAATGCAATCACCTGGGATTGCTGGCGGAAGATGTATCGCTTGAAAGCGGAGAATTGTGGGGAAATTTTCCGCAGACCTACAGCATGGTAGGGTTGATCCAGTGCGCATCGAGGCTTAGCATTGCCTGGGATAAGGCGTATTGAGACGCATTGAAACGCATTGAAACGGAGCAATTATGCAGGATCACTACATTGGCGCGCTGGATATCGGCGGCACGAAGATCGCCGCCATTGTGGCGGGACCGGAAGGGCCGCTCGCACGGATCACGGCGCCGACCCCGAAGTCGGGTACCCGGCGCGCACTGCCTGAAAAGGCCATCGAACTTCTGCAAACAGCCTGTCGTCAAGCCGGTATCCCCGACGACCGGATCGACAGCATCGGCGTGGCCTCATGCGGCCCGTTCGTATTGGAGGATGGGTTGCTCGCCTTGTCGACGCCGAATATCTGCGGCGCGGGCGCCAAGGCTAACGATCTTCCGAACGATTGGAAAACCGTGCCGCTGGAACAAGTGTTACGGGAAAAATATTCGCGCGTGGTCATCGAAAATGATTGCGTCGCCGCGCTCGCGGGAGAGCGCGCTTTCGGCGCAGTGCAGGACGAACCCAATTGCGTGTATGTCACCTGGAGCACCGGGATCGGGTTCGGCCTGTGCGTGGACGGCCGCCTGTTGCGCGGCAAGCATGGCAATGCCGGGCATGCCGGCCACATGCTGATGAATGAACAGGAAGATGCGGTCTGCGGATGCGGCAACCGGGGCGATATCGAAAGTCTGATATCCGGTCGCAATCTTGCGAACCGGTTAAACATGACGGCTGCGAACCTGTTCAATGCGGCGCGTGACGGTAGAACGGATGCGCGACAGGTTGCGGCCGAGGCGGCCAAATGGTTCGGGCGGACGCTGTATAACCTGACCGCGACGCTCGACACAAGACGCTTTGTGATCGGCGGCAGCGTGTGGGTGCATCACGGCGAATGGCTTGCGCCGCTGGTAAAGGCGGAAGTCGAAAGCCGTTTCCCTGCACTGACGGACGGCGTGACGATCACGCCATCGGGGTTGGGCACCATGGTCACCGATATCGGCGCGTTATCCCTGGTGCTGCCTGATACATGGGCAACACACTGGAGAATAAACACACCGTGGCAAAAACTGATGCCTTAATACCAAGTTCTTAATCGTAGGAAAAGTCTTAAATTCATGTTTTTTCGCTGACCTTTCAATTCATCCTTTTCCCGATATACAACTTGCAAGCGTAGTAAGGATAATTGATGCTCATGAGGAACCATTAAGGGAGTCTTGCGTCACAGAAATACCCGTAAGGCAGCGCCAGCGAAGGCGGCAAGCAATCTTGCAGATCTGTCATGCGCGGTAATGTTTAACGCGAGAGATACTTAGCATGATGATGATGAATTCCGCACTTGTTGCTTTGCCAAAGGAATGGCAGGCATGGATCAATGCAAACCTGGCGCGCTCCTGCCATCCGGACGAAATGGCCGCGATCATGGTCCGCGATGGCCATTTCGACGGGCAGCTTGCACGGGCAGCGATCGACGAAGCGCTGCATCGCAGCGGCGACGGACAGGCGCAAGCTCCCGCCATTCAACCGATGCCTCGCCTGGATGGCGCATCCAATACCATCCAGGCGCTTGATCGTCAGGTGCAGGTACTGCTTTCGCTCCAAGCGCCGCGCGTGGTTTTGTTCGGCAATGTGCTGAGCGATGAAGAATGCGATGCGATGATCGCTTATACCGAAAGCCGGCTTGAGCGTTCGCCTGTCGTGTCGGACCGCGACGGCAGTACTCAAGTGCATGCCCATCGCAGCAGTCGCGGCGCCATGCTGCAGCGCGGCGAATGCGAACTGGTGTCGCGCATCGAAAACCGCCTCGCGGCGCTGATCGACTGGCCGGTGGAAAACGGCGAAGGCTTGCAAGTGCTTCGTTACGAGAAAGATAACGAATACCGCCCACACTACGACTGGTTCGATGCGGCGTCACCCGGGCCGCGCAAGCATCTCGAGCGCGGCGGGCAGCGGGTCGCGACCATCATCATGTACCTCAGCGAGGTGGAGGAGGGCGGCGGCACATCCTTCCCGAATATCGGATTGCAGGTGCAGCCCAAGAAGGGCTCCGCTGTCTGCTTTCTTAATACCGACCATTACGGCAATCCCGACCAGAAGACGCTGCACGCCGGCGAGCCGGTCGCACGCGGCGTCAAGGTGATCGCCACCAAGTGGCTGAGGCAGCGCGAATACCGTTAGAGCCATTTCGGCATCATCAACTTCTCCTCGAAGGCTGTTTTAACCCCGACGCAGGCATGCGCCGGGGTTTTTTTATGGCCGTCCAAACAACGCGGCGCGGGCCACCGCGACCGCCTTATGCCGGTTCGGGTGGCACTTCCTTCCGCACCCGGTTAATATTGCTTTATATCAATATATATCCGGCGGCGCGGGAGGTGCTGCCGTATGCAGCTCTTCTCGACTTCACCATTCCGGCACCGGGCGCTGTCCCGGCATTCTGTTCTTGCGCTTGCCCTGATCGGGCTGATGGCGCTGGAGATGTTCGCCGTTCATACGCTGGCGACCACCGAGCTGCGGCTGTCGGATGTATTCATGCGCCGTCACGCCGCAGACTATGCCGCCGATCCGGGCATCGTCATTGTCGATATCGACGATGCCAGCCTCGAGGCCATGCAAGACATTGCCGGCCTGTGGTCATGGCCGCGTGAAATCCATGCCGACCTGCTGGAAGGGCTGGCAGAATTTGCACCGCGCGCCGTTGTCTTCGACATCGCGTTTGCAGAAAGGGACTTGAAGCGGCCAAAGAGCGACGCCCGTCTCTCCGAGGCGATTCGCGCCACTCCACATGTTTTCTTGTCCGCGGTGCGGGCGCATCCATCGCTCGATGCATCAGGCAATTCCCTGCATGGCCTCGCACCCGCCTTCGGCATCGCGAGCGGCAATCCCGATGCGCGTGCAGCCCTTATGTTGCCGGCCGCAATCGAGCAATCCGCATGGCGGCTGGGCCTGGTCAACAGTATCGAAGACGAAGACGGCGTATTACGCCGCTATCGCTTGCATACGGAGGTTGGCGGCTATCGCCTTCCATCGCTCCCGGCGCGGGTGGCGAGCGAATTCGGTAGGCGGATTCCGGCACAGGCGGAATTCATGATGCGCTGGCCGAAAGCAGGTCACAAGCGCTTGCGCTACAGCGAGCTGTACCGCTTGCTGACCGAACAGCGGCCGACCCTGACTACCGATGAAATGCGTGCGCTCGATCAACTGTTTCGCAACAGGATCGTCGTGATCGGCTCATCGGCCGCCGGATCCTTCGATCATCATCTGACGCCGCTCGATACGGGTTATCCGGGTGTCGACATCCTCGCCGTGGCGATCGATAACCTTGTCACTGACCGCAGCCTGACGCCGGCCCCGAAAATTGCATCGTTCGTATTGGGAGCGGTCCTGATCGCATTGGCCGCCGTAGCTTTCTCCCGCCGCCTGCATCCGATGCTGACGGGGGCATTGCTGGTCACGCTTTCCCTTGCTGCGGTAATGACCGCCGATGCGGCGCTTGCGGGCGGCTGGCTGCTGCCGGTCGTCACACCGCTCGTGTTTGCGTGGATTTGTTTTCTGTGCGCGGCCCTTGCCGGCTATCTGCGTGAACGACGTGCGCGCGAACAGGCAGTCTCGCTGTTCGGCCGCTTCTTGAACCCGAATGTGGTGCGACAGATCATCGACCAGGGCGAAACCGTCGAAAGCCTGTCCGGCCGTACCCGCGATATCACCGTGCTCTTTTCCGATATTCGCGGCTTCACGACGCTGTCGGAGAGTCGCCCGCCGCAGGAAGTGGTCAAGCTGCTCAACCGTTATTTCGAACGGCAGGTGGAAGTGGTGTTCCGTCATGGCGGAACCCTCGACAAGTTTATCGGCGACTGCATCATGGCATTCTGGGGCGCACCACTGGAAGACCCGCTGCATGCGCGGCGCGCGGTGGCAGCGGCGCTGGAAATGCAGCAGGTGCTGATTGAATTCAAACAGGAACTGGCCGCCGAAGGTTCCGACACCGGCGATTTCGATGTGGGCATCGGCGTGCATACGGGCCCTGCGGTGGTCGGGTTCATCGGCGCGCAACGCAAACTGGATTACACCGCGATTGGCGACACCGTCAATCTTGCCAGCCGCGTCGAAGGATTGACCAAGGGCGTGGCGCGCGTGCTCGTGACCGAGGACACGATGCGCGCGGCGGGCGTACAGGATGAGACGGATTTTTGCCATCATGGCGCGTTTGCGGTGAAAGGGCGCCTGGCAGCCGTCGAGCTATTTGAACCAAGGAGAAAAACCGCATGAAATATCTGCCTCTGGCATTGGCTGCCATGCTGGCGTCCGGCATGGCGTACGCCGAATCCGCGCTGACCAGCCGCGCGACCGACCTGCAGTCGCACGCTCAGTCCGATGCAAGCAGCGTGGCAAGCCTGCCCGAAAACACCAGGGTCGAGGTCATTGCACGCAAAGGCGCATGGACCCAGGTCAAGACCGCGGCTGGCCAAAGTGGCTGGGTACGCATGCTCGCGTTGAAGCAGGAAAATTCGGCCGCCGCTCCCAGCGCCGCACCGGTCAGCGGCAATCCGCTCGGTGCGCTCAACAGCTTGCTATCGTCCGGACGCACGTCGAACACCGCGACCGTTACCACCGGTGTGCGCGGCCTGTCCGAAGAAGATCTGCAGCATGCGCAAGCCAATCCCGCCGAACTGAACAAGGCCCAGCGCTTTAGCACGGATCGCAATGCCGCCCAGGCGTTTGCCGATCGCAGCAAGCTGTCGCCGCTCAAGGTCGATTACTTGCCGGAGCCGCAAACGGCCGCCACACGCAACATGGAGGGAAGCTGAGATGCGCCACATTGTCAAAGCTATCGTCGGCCTCACATTTGCCGCAACGGCGGTGACCGCCAGTGCGCAACTGCCGTTTTCGCTCCCGGGACTGGGCAAGATCGGCGACAAGCTGGGGGGAATCAACATCGGCAACACCGTCAGCAATCTGACCAAGGCATCGCGCGAGCCGGATGAATCCGAAGAAGTGCACATCGGCCAGGAATTCGCTGCCACCCTGCTCGGAGCCAAGCCCCTGGTTGCCGATCCCGCACTGCAACGCTACGTCAATACACTGGGCCGGTGGCTTGCGCTGCAGACTGAACGGCCAGACCTGCCATGGACTTTCGGCGTGTTGGACGACGCCGGCTTCAATGCTTTCGCTACACCAGGCGGCTATATTTTCGTTACCCGTGGACTGCTTGCACGCATGCGCAGCGAAGCTGAACTGGCTGGCGTACTCGCGCATGAAATCGGGCACGTGCTAAAAAAGCATCATTTGCGGGCAGTGCAAAAGAATGCCGGCATGGCCTTGCTCGGGGACTTTGTCATCGCAGCCAACAAGGGCGGCAACACGGAAGCACGCAATGCATTGATGAATGTCGGACGCAAACTGTATGCAAGCGGCCTCGACAAGGAGGACGAGTTCGAAGCGGATCGCCTCGGCGTCGTGATCGCCGCGCGTGCCGGCTACGATGCGTTCGGCCTGCCTTCCGTACTGCAAACCCTGCAGGCGCAGAACCCGGGCGATGGAGAATTTTCACTGCTCTTCAAGACGCACCCCGCGCCGTCCGCACGCATAGACATGCTGGACCGCTTGATGCAGGATCGTTTTGACAGCCTGCCGGCGAGCCAGGGACAGCCTCTCACTGTACGACTGGGCGAATTCCGGAAGTAGACGGTTTTGTAACTTTCAGCCCTGCGGTGTCGATGACGAAGCCTGCTTGAGTTCGACCATCTTCATCAGCGCATACAGGCTTTCCAGGGCCGGGATTGCCACCTTTTCCCGGCGTCCCGCCCGTACCGCATTGCCGAGTATGACTTCGGTTTCCATCGGGCGGCCGTTTTCATAGTCCAGCGCCATGCTGGTTTTGTAAGGCGGCGCCTTGCGCGTGCCTTCTATGAATTGATCGATGAGGGCCGGCGGCAAAGGATGCCCCGTAGCAGCCGCGATCGCGCAGACTTCCTGCATCGCGCGCCGCACGAATGCTTCTCCTTCCGCGCCGGACAGGATATGGCCGGTGTCGAGCACGCCGCCCAGCACCGAAATCGGATTGAAGACCGCATTCCACAGGCACTTCTGCCAGCGGCCGGTCACGACATCTTCAGTCAGTGTGCTTTTTATCCCGGCGCTATCGAGCATGGCGCCGAGCTGCCGGCTGCGTTCGCTCAGGCCGGACGGGTAATTGCCGAAGGTCAGGTCGCCGTAGGCAAAGTGCTTGACCTTGCCCGGCCCGACCCGGCTGACCTGGACAAAGGCGAGGGCGCTGATCAACTCGTTGTCCGGAAAGCTGGCAGCGATCTCTTCTTCGATTTCCACGCCGTTTTCGATCAGCACGATCGCGGTTTGCGGCCCCACCGCATCGCGGATCAGCGCGGCGCGGTCGGTTCCTTCCACCACCTTGACACTGAGGATCAGGAAATCCGGCGGCCCACCCTGGTAGTCCGCGACGCTGCCCAGCGTCTGCGCCGGCCGGAATACACGGTCGCTCAGGCGTTTGCTTTCGATATGAAAGCCGTCCCGGGACACGGCTTCGCGTTCTGACCGGCATACGACCGATACCTCCGCGCCCTGCGTCTGCAACAGAGAACCATAAAAACTGCCGATCGCGCCGGCGCCGACGACCAGCACCCTGCACGGTGGAAAAGCGGAAGACGTCACGGTAATCCTCAGGAATGGAAAGGGGGAATGCGCTCGATTGTATCGGGAAGCCGCTGCTTCCGTCGGCCAGGCCGGGCGAGCGCTGTGGATCGAGGTTGAAAAGTGGTCAAGACGCATTCGCAACGTTTAAAAATATTTATTCAATTCAATGCTTTTTAGCAAACCTTGCCATTCATTAAGCAGCTATGATTAGTGCCGTAGTACAACCTTTTTTACTGTGGCCTACATGATCAAAAAAACCCTGATGACGCTGCTGCTGAGCACGGCAGCGTCGGCATTTGCGGTTCCGTTGAGTTCCCAGCATGCGCTGGTGTTCGAAGAAGACTCCGGTACCGTCCTGCTCGAGAAGAATGCACACGATGTGGTGCCGATCGCTTCGCTGACCAAATTGATGACCGCCATGGTGGTGCTCGACGCCCGGCTGGACATGAATGAACTGATCAGCATCGACGAGAGCGATGTCGATACGCTCAAGCATAGTTCTTCGCGTGTTCCTGTTGGCGTCGTGCTGTCGCGGAAGGCTTTGCTTGAACTGTCGCTGATGTCTTCCGATAACCGTGCGGCTGCCGCTCTGGCGCGCACCTTTCCGGGCGGTCATCTTGGATTTGTCGCCGCAGTAAAGGATAAGCTGGTTGCTCTCAACATGCACCAGACCGCGATCGAAGAACCGACCGGACTGTCGCCGTATAACCGCTCGACTGCCGTGGACCTCGTCAAAATGGCTGCGGCGGCCTCCGCTTATCCGGAAATCAGCCAGATGAGTACCGAAACCGGTGACTTGATGGACATGAATGGGCGCATGGTGCAGTACAACAATACCAACCGCCTGGTCGGCCGCGACGGCTGGAACATCCTGCTATCGAAGACCGGCTTCACTCGCGAAGCAGGCCGCTGCCTGGTGATGCGTTTCCAGGCAGCCGGCAAGCGCGTCATTGTGGTGCTGCTCAATGCCAAGGAAAGTGCGGCGCGCATGGTCGACGCCGAAAACGTGCAGCGCTTGCTGACTGGCGAACCGATGATTGCTGCCAAACCGGCGCCACGCGTTGCCCAGCGCAAGTCGCGCGGCAATCAGGCGTCGGTCGTGCTGGTCAAGGCGAAAGGTGGCGCGGTGAGCAATACCAAGGCACGCAAGAAGCGTCCGAGCATGTAAAAGTCGCGTTCAAATAAAAAATGGCCCGGATTCGGGCCATTTTTTTTGGTGTGCGCCCGGCAGGGCGCACTCACTTGGAGGTGAAAGTCCTTTGCTCACCCGACAAGGGGAAGAGCTAGCTGAACGGCAAGGGTGTCGCGGGCGACTGTGAATCTGAAGGAAGCCGAAGGCAAAGCGCTGGCCTGACGAACAGGAAGCGGATAGGAGGCAACGCAGCCGGGTAAGACGTCATCTACCGTCGAAGCCCGAAACTTGTCCGGAAGGCTGCGGGGTAGATCCGACAGGCATAAGCGTGAAGGTGGGTGCGCAATACCCGGGGAGATCTGCATACGTGCCATTGTGCTACCGGCATCGCGAGATGACGGGATGCTTATGCAGAAGTCAGCAGAGGGCATAGTAGGCGAGGACGGGGACGGTGAGTCCAGAAATCCTGCCGAAGGCCTGAACATGAACAACGCGAGTAGGACATTCGACCTCGATGCAAGCCGACGACGCAACAAAGCAGGCAACTGCGCCAGACACGGAAGGAAGCGATCGGAAATTGCGGTGGATCGTGCCGGGTGCCGAGGCAAGCACGGCGGCGGATGGGCAAACGAAAGCGGAAGGGCCGTGGCAGATGGAGGCCGTGGTCGAACGTAATAACCTCTGGCAAGCGTATGAGCGGGTCATGCGGAACAAGGGAGCTGCGGGTGGCGATGGACTGACCGTGGCCGACTTCAAGTCATGGCTGCAACAACACTGGCCAGCGGTCAGGGCAGCACTGCTGGCAGGCGAATACCTGCCCCGCGCGGTACGCAAAGTGGAAATACCGAAGCCGAACGGCGGAATACGAACACTGGGCATCCCGACGGTGCTGGATCGACTGATCCAGCAAGCGCTGCTGCAAGTTCTACAGCCAGAATGTGAATCCGGATTCTCCGAACACAGCTACGGGTTTCGCCCGGGCCGCAATGCATGGCAAGCGGTACAGCAAGCCCAAGGCTATATCCGGGAAGGCCGCCGCTGGGTGGTCGACCTCGATCTGGAGAAGTTCTTCGACCGTGTGAACCACGACATCCTGATGGCGCGGGTAGCACGCAAGGTCAAGGACGAACGGATTTTGAAACTGATCCGGCGCTACCTCGAAGCGGGCATGATGGCCGATGGGATCGTCAGCGCGAGGACGGAGGGTACACCGCAAGGTGGGCCCCTGTCACCACTGCTGTCGAACATCCTGCTGACCGATCTTGACCGTGAACTGGAGCGCCGGGGACACCGGTTCTGCCGCTACGCCGACGACTGCAATATCTATGTTGGAAGCGAAAAGGCAGGACAGCGCGCAATGGCAGAAATCACCGATTACCTGGAGTGCAAACTGAAGCTTCGGGTCAATCGGGAGAAAAGCGCCGTGGCGCGGCCTTGGCACAGGAAGTTTCTTGGCTACAGCTTTACGAGACACAAGCAGGTACGTCTGCAGATCGCCGACAGCAGCATCAAGCGGCTGAAAGACAAGGTGCGGGAAATCGTCGTCGGAAATGCCTCGCGCAACCTCGTCGCCACGATCACCGCACTCAACCCAGTGTTGCGTGGCTGGATGTCGTACTTCCGGCTGACCGAGGTAAAAGGTGTGCTGCAAGAGCTGGACGGGTGGATACGTCGCAAGCTGCGGTGCCTGTTATGGCGTCAATGGAAACATCCGGCGACACGTAACCGGCGCCTGCAGCAAAGGGGCCTCACCGCACATCGGGCATGGAAATCGGCAAGCAATGAACGTGGCCCATGGTGGAACGCCGGCGCCAGCCACATGAACGATGCGTTTCCAAAACGCTTCTTTGACACACTAGGTTTGGTTTCGCTGCCGGGCACCCGGCAGCGCTTCCAGTTTGATTAATGAACCGCCGTATGCGGAACCGCACGTACGGTGGTGTGAGAGGGCGGTGAGGGCGATCTCACCCCCTACTCGATCCTGCATTCGGTGCGACGTTCGGCAGCGGCCACGATAGGCAATCGCATTTATCCTCAATAAATGGTCGACCAATGTGTCGATCCATTCACAAATATCTTCAGGCTTATCCCATAGATGCAGTATTGCTCACATTGTTTGAGCATGGCAGCATACAAGTCTGCTTTCCACATCCCTTCATTAAAACCATAGAGTAGACACCAAGCGCGTTTACCCGCCATATATGCAAACACTTCCTGTAAAACCATTCGTCTTGATCCTGTCGCTGATCGTCATGTATGGTCCGAGCGGTTCAGTTTTCGCGCAATCCCTATTCAAGTGCGGCAATGCCTATCAGGACCGTCCTTGCGAAAACGGAAAACTGGAAACGATAAAAGGAATTTCGACGAGTTCGAGAGAAGCGGAATCCGGCGCTGCCGATGCAGCGTGTTCTCGACGCGGTAACGATGCTCAAAAGATCGTATGGCAACGTGAAGGAGGTTTGACGCTGGAGCAGGCCTTGAGCCAGGCATCGAATTCGGCGCGGCGGAATTTGATAGAAGAGGTCTATGGTGAACGAGGAACCGCAGCGCAGGTACGTTCAAGAATAGAAAACGAATGCATTGCAGAGAAGGAGCGTCAGGCGCGCTATGCAGCCCTCATCGAGGCATCCAAACCGCTTAAAGGCACAGCTGATAGCCAGCCTGTCGACAATCGCATTCAGCCAAAGGCAGTACCGACCAATGTGTCTGCTTCGGGAGCAGATATCAGGCAAAGAACAGGCGGAAAAAATCCCGCATGCGCTGACCTGTCAATGAAGATCGAGGAAATCAAATCCCTTCAACGAACCGGCGGGGATGCAAGAACAATGGAAGGCTACAGTCGGAAACTGAAGGAGACGCAACAGCTGATGCAACAAATCGGTTGTGCATAAGATTATTGAAAATGTGGCTGATTGAGGGATTACCGGGTGCGGGCAAAAGCACCATGGCAGAGTATCTTTGCGTACTTGCGAGACAATCCGGGTACGGTGCGACATGGTTTCTGGAGGAGGCTGTGGACCACCCCGTGCATCCCGCGTCGCTAAAAATACACAGGAACGGATGCGAAAATTTCATCGAGGAGTGTCTGCGCTCCTGGTCCCGGTTTGTCGATCGTTGTGTTAGTGACGATACCATTCATATCCTTGAGGGAAGCGCGTTTCAGTCCACTGTACGTTTCATGATGGAGATCGGGCTGCCGGCTATCGGGGACTACTTTAGTCGTTTCGAGGAGATCGTGGCGCCCTTGAATCCCCGAATGGTGTACCTGCGTCCGCAAGATGCCCGTCAGCATTCGCAATACGTATCGCAGCTACGCGGAGAGGGTTGGACCAATCAAGTCTCCGGATATCTGGAGAACACCTGGTACTCGAAATGTGAAGGGCTCAAGGGAATAGGCGGAATGCATGGATTCTGGGCGGACTACGCCGAGCTTTGCGATGCACTGGTCTTGCGAATGAAAATGCCCGTACTAACGATTGAATTTATCCCTGGGGACTGGGAGAGGCATAGGTCGGTAACTGCCCGGTTCCTTGGATTGAAAGAGCATGATGACGGCCTGGTGTAGCCAATAGAGACTACTTGGCAGTGAATCGATTAAAATAAAAAACGATCGTTTGATTTTCCAGAGGCGCGGCAGCCGTGCGCTGAAAGTCGTGCGGATTGGTATAACAACTGGATGGCAAGCCAATGAACCACCGCATTGTACATGAAGGTTTTTCCGCGTCCGCCCTGGACGCACTGACCCGACGCATACAGACCGACATCGACGCAGGGCACATTCCCGGCGCTGTCATGCTGATCGCGCGCGACGGCAAGGTCGCTTATGAAGAAGCGCTGGGCGTGCAGGATCCCGCTACCGGCGCGCCCATGCGGCTCGATACGATCTTCCGCATCTATTCGATGACCAAGCCTATCGTTTCAGTCGGCGTCATGATGCTGATCGAGCAGGGAAATATTCTGCTCAGCGATCCGGTATCGACCTATCTGCCGGAACTGGGCAATATGCAGGTCGGCCGTGAACGTGTCGATGTCGATGGCGTCCGGACGCTGGAGCTTGAGCCGGCGCATCGGCCGATCACCATTCAGGACTTGTTGCGGCATACCTCGGGACTGACGTATGGCATTTTTGGCGATTCGCTGGTCAAGGCCGAATACCTCAAGGCCGGAGTCGGACATCCGCGCCTGAGCAACGACGAGTTCATCCAGGCGCTCGGCCAACTACCCTTGCAATTTCAGCCCGGAACAGTATGGGAATACAGCAATTCGACCGATGTGCTCGGCGTGCTGCTTGAACGCGTATCCGGCATGACGCTGGACCGGTTTCTCGCCGAACGCATCCTGCGTCCCCTGGGCATGCGCGATACCGGCTTCTGGGTCGAGGAGGAGCATCATCATCGTATCGCCGAAGCCTTTGCGAAAGATCCCGTCACCGGTGCCGAAGTTCGTCTGAACCAGCCGCGCCGTCGTCCGAATTTCCTTGGCGGGGGCGGGGGTATGATGTCCACCGTCCATGACTATCTGCGCTTTGCACAGATGCTTGCCAACGAAGGAGAACTCGACGGTATGCGCATCCTGTCACGGCACTCGGTGCGCCTGATGGCAAGCGATCATCTGGACGAACTGCCGGCGGTGAAGCAGGGCTTGAACTACTTGCCAGGCCCCGGCTATGGATTCGGACTGGGTTTCGCGGTACGTACTGCGCCTGGCATGGCGGCCATGCCAGGCTCGGTCGGCGATTACACATGGAGCGGCCTGGCAGGTACCTATTTCTGGATCGACCCTCAGGAAAAACTGCTTGCGATCCTGCTGATGCAGGCGCCGGAGCGGCGCGATCATTATCGTCAGCTCTTTCGCAACCTGGTCTACGCGGCGTTGCTCTAGGAGTCTGCGCGTTGTTATCTTTTTAATGAAATCCACCGCCGATGACGCGGTGGCGCAACATTCCTCTTTATGTCGGGATTTTGGGCATTACATGCTTGCTGTATAAAAAACAGGCAATGAATAGCAGTGATTGGCCGCTGCTCCGTGGATTAAGCATCTATCCGCTCCCACCGACTCGTAAACCCGTCTTGTGGCGGGATTTTTTGCGTTCAGGCCGAACGGCTATCCGTTCAATATCCATACAGCATTTTCCAACGTAAATCAGCCGAAGAAATTGCTGCTTGGAAAATATGTGTGTTGTGGACTACACTGACCGTGCTGGGTTTTTACGCACGCTTGCAGGCGACTGTGAGGCAGCGGTGAATCGGGCCAATGCGACGGTCCGATTCCCGACCCAGGGAACGGCGCTCAAACTAAATCGACCAGGTTTAAGCCTGGCAGGCGCGACCGTCGCAGCAGGCAAGAGGATTGGGAGACAAAGATGAATCTACGTACGGTGAAAATTGGTACGCGGCTGGGTATTGGCTTCGGCATTATTCTTGTGTTGCTCGTTTGCGTGCTGGGTGCCGACATCGTCATCAGCGCGAAAGCACGCCAAGTCCAGAGCGATGGAATGAAATACGCCAACGCCAAGGCGGTACTGGCGAATGCCATGCGCGGTGCGGTGCTCGAAGGCGGAATCGCCATGCGCAACGTCGGCTTGCAATACACGACGCCGGACATGCAACGCGAAGAAGGCAAGGCGCAGGCTCAGCGCAAGCGCTTCCAGGAAGCCCAGGAAAAGCTGCTGGCCCTGGGACTGACCGCTGAAGAAAAAGCGATCGTCGCAACCATCGCCGATCTCAACAAGCAATCCGAGGCGCCATTCCAGGAAGCGATTCAAAAGGTCAAGGAATATGCGAACGAAGCCGCCGGCAAAGTAATTTCATCGGCCATCGATCCGCTTAACCAAAAGGCTATTGTCGAGATCGACAAGCTGGTCGGCATGCAACAGCAGGCGGTTGACAGACTGATCCAGGAAACCGACGCATCCGGCCGGCGCATGACGACCGTTTTGCTTGTCACGGCTATCCTGACCGTGATTATCGGCGGCATACTTTCCGTCTTCACCACGCGCAGCATCACGCTGCCCTTGCGCGACGCGGTCGGCGTGGCCAAGCGTGTTGCGGCAGGCAAGCTGGGTGCGCAAATTCAGGTGCAGGGCAAGGACGAAACCAGCGAATTGCTGCAGGCACTCAAGGAAATGGATGAAAGCTTGTCCGGCATCGTGAGCCAGGTTCGGGCGGGTACCGAAGAAATCAGCGTGGCGTCGAATGAAATTTCGGCAGGCAATGCGGACTTGTCGACGCGTACCGAATCCCAGGCCAGCGCCTTGGAAGAAACCGCGTCGTCGATGGAAGAACTGACCTCGACCGTCAAGAACAATGCCGAAAACGCACAGCAAGCCAATCAGCTGGTGCAGTCCGCGTCGGAATCCGCGGTCAAGGGCGGTGAAGTGGTCGGCCGCGTAGTCGATACCATGAGTTCCATCAAGGATAGTTCGCGCAAGATCGTCGATATCATCGGCGTGATCGACGGCATCGCGTTCCAGACCAATATCCTGGCGTTGAATGCCGCCGTCGAAGCGGCCAGGGCAGGCGAACAGGGACGCGGCTTCGCGGTGGTCGCATCCGAGGTACGCACGCTGGCGCAACGCTCGGCGCAAGCCGCAAAAGAAATCAAGGATCTGATCGGCGACTCGGTGAAAAAGGTCGAGAGCGGCAATGCACTGGTCGATGATGCAGGCAGGCAGATGGAAGAAATCGTCGCAGCGGTCAAGCATGTGGCCGACATCATGAACGAGATCACCGAAGCGAGCCAGGAGCAGAGCGTCGGCATCGAAGAGATCAATCGCGCGATTGCGACAATGGATGAAATGACACAGCACAATGCCGCCCTGGTGGAAGAAGCCGCGGCAGCGGCATCGGCGATGCAGCACCGTGCCGCCGCTCTCGGGCAGACGGTCGCCGCGTTCGATCTCAGCACGACCTCAGCGTCGTCACGCACTGCGCTCTCACAATCCATCGACATCACACCGGGCAGACAGAAGCTGCAGAGGCCCGCAGCGGTCGCGCTTGCCGCTGCAAAGCATCAGGCGATCGGCATGCGCAGCTGAAACACGTCATTATTGGATGGATAAGGCAGAGCGCATCGCCCTCTGCCTTTTTTCATGCTCAGCCCGGCATCCACACCCGCATCAGCGACAGCAGCTGCGCCGCATCGACGGGTTTTGTGATGTAGTCCGAAGCACCGGCCGCAATGCATTTGTCGCGATCGCCTTTCATGGCTTTGGCCGTGAGCGTGATGATGGGCAATGACTTGAAGTGCGGAATGCGCCGGATCGCGCGCATCGTGTCGTAGCCATCCATCTCCGGCATCATGATATCCATCAGCACAATTTCTATCGATGGATCGGAGTGCAGCACTTCGATGCCATCGCGCCCGTTTTCCGCATACAGCACCTTCATATGCTGGCGCTCGAGCACCGAACTCAGCGCAAAGATATTGCGCAAGTCGTCATCGACAATCAATACCTTTCTGCCCGCAAGCGTGGTGTCGGATGCATGCGCATCGTCGAGCATCCTGCGCTGTTGCTCGGGCAGGCTTGCGTGGGGACGATGCAGGAACAGCGCGGTCTCGGCGACCAGCTTTTCCGGCGAGCGGGCATCTTTCAGCACGACCGTCTTCGCGAGCCGTTGCAGATCCTCCACTGCCTCGGGCGACAGTTCCGACGCCGTGTACACCACGACAGGCAGGTCTTTCAGCGCAGGATCGCTGCTGATCTGCTCCAGCAATGCAAAGCCGTCAATATCCGGCAGCCGCAAGTCCAGCACCATGCAATCGAAAGGCGTGCGTTGCAGTTGATGCAACGCCTGCTGCCCGGTACCGACCGCCTCGATATGCACATCGTTTCCTTCGATCAGTTTGACAATCGACTCGCGCTGGAGCGTATCGTCTTCCACCACCAGCAGGTGCCGCTTGTCGCTGGTGACGTAATCCTGGATGCGTGACAGTTGCTGCTGCAAGTCTTCCATGCTGCACGGCTTTTTCAGATAAGAGAATGCACCATTGCGCAATGCATGCTCCCGCACATCGCTGACCGACAATACATGCACGGGTACGTGGCGCGTACCCGGATCGCGCTTGAGCCGGTTGAGCACGGTGAAACCGTCGGCTTCCGCGTGGTCCAGGTCGAGCAGAATGGCGGTCGGCAGATAATCGCGGGTCAAGGCGAGTGCAGAATCCGCCTGGCGCGTCACAATGCCTTTGAAGTTATGCTCGCGTGCATGATCGAGCAGGGCGCGCGCGACTTCTTCATCGTCTTCAACGATCAGCACCGCCGGGTCGCCCGGCGATACCAGTGCCCGATCGTCCAACGGCAGCTCGCTGTCATCGTCGCTGTCCAGGACCGCTGGCTGCACTTCGGCCTTTTCCGGCTCATGGTCGATGAGGTGTGTATCGTCATCGACCGGCGCCGGCAATGCGAGCGGACGTCGATCCTTGTCTTCGGTAAGGCTGTCGCAGCAATACGGCAGATACAGCGTGAACGTGCTGCCGCTGCCGACCTCACTTTCGACGCGGATTTCGCCGGACAGCAGGCGGGCCAGCTCGCGGCTGATGGAAAGGCCGAGGCCGGTACCGCCATATTTGCGGGCAGTGCTGCCGTCGGCTTGCTGGAAGGCCTCGAAGATGAGCTGCAGCTTGTCCGTCGGAATCCCGACTCCGGTATCGGTCACCGAAAACGCCAGCACGGCTTCGGCTTGCGAGAGGATCGGATGATCACTGGTCCAACCGCCTGCCGCAACGCCGATATGCAGCGAGACGCGGCCATGCGACGTGAACTTGAACGCATTGGACAGCAGATTTTTCAGGATCTGTTGCAGACGTGTCGTGTCGGTGCGCATCGCGGTCGGCAGATTGTCGTCCAGTTCGACCGAGAACTGGATTTTCTTCGCCTCGGCCATATGGCTGAAGGTACGCTCGACATACAAGCGCATGGTTTCGAAGCGGTAGTCGCTCATTTCCAGCGTCACCGTACCCGACTCGATCTTCGACAGGTCGAGAATGTCATTGATGAGCGTCAGCAAGTCGCTACCCGAACCATAAATCGTCTTTGCGAATTCAACTTGAATCTCGGACAGGTTATGTTCCGGGTTGTCGGACAGCTGTTGCGCAAGAATGAGCAGGCTGTTGAGTGGCGTACGCAATTCATGCGACATGTTGGCAAGGAATTCCGACTTGTACTTGGACGACAAGGCAAGCTGGGTTGCCTTTTCCTCCAGTGCCAGCTTGGCTTGTCCGACCTCGCTATTCTTGCGTTCGACCTCGATGTTTTGCTCGGACAGCAGGCGCGCCTTTTCCGCCAGTTCCAGATTGGTCTGTTGCAGTTCCTGCGCCAGCGATTGCGACTGGGTAAGCAGGCTTTCGGTGCGGCTGTTTGCTTCAATCGTGTTAAGCACCACGCCAATCGTTTCCATCAACTGGTCGAGGAAGTTCAGGTGGGTTTCAGTGAACCGTTCCAGCGAAGCGATCTCGATCACCGCCTTCACCTGCTGTTCGAACAGAATGGGCAATACCACGATATTGGTCGGCGGCGCGGCGCCGAGGCCGGATGAAATGACGACATAGTCGCGCGGCACATTGGTCAGCCACACGCGCTGCTTTTCCAGTGCGCATTGTCCGACCAGGCCTTCGCCAGGGCGGAACGAGCGCGGCATGTTGTTGGTGGAGCGGAAACCATAGCTCGCGATCAGATGCAGATGCGCATCTTCCTGCGCCGAGTCCATCATGTAAAACACGCCGTGATGGGCAAAGACCAGGGGCGCGAGCTCGGAAAGAATCAGGGCCGACACGGTTTGCAGATCGCGCTGGCCTTGCAGCAGCCGGGTAAATCGCGCAAGATTGGTTTTCAGCCAGTCCTGCTGCGCATTCTTTTGCGTGGTTTCCTTCAGGTTGCGGATCATCTCGTTGATGTTGTCCTTGAGGTAGGACACCTCGCCGCGCGCTTCGACCTGAATCGAGCGCGACAAGTCGCCGCGCGTCACCGCGGTCGCCACTTCCGCGATCGCACGCACCTGGTTGGTCAGGTTCGCTGCGAGCTGATTGACGTTCTCGGTCAGATCCTTCCAGGTACCCGATGCGCCCGGCACGCTTGCTTGTCCGCCGAGCTTGCCTTCCACACCGACTTCGCGCGCCACCGTGGTGGCCTGATCCGCAAACACCGCCAGCGTATCGGTCATTTCGTTGATCGTGTTGGCCAGCGTCGCCATCTCACCGCGCGCAGCCACAGTCAGCTTCTTCTTGAGATCGCCTTTCGCTACCGCACTCACCACACCGGCGATACCACGCACCTGCGCGGTCAGGTTCGCCGCCATGAAGTTCACGTTGTCCGTCAAGTCCTTCCAGGTACCGGCCGCGCCTTCGACCTGTGCCTGCCCGCCCAGTTTTCCTTCAGTACCCACTTCACGCGCCACGCGCGTCACTTCCGATGCGAACGACGATAGCTGGTCCACCATCACGTTGATGGTGTCCTTCAATTCAAGAATTTCACCCTTCACGTCCACGGTGATTTTTTTCGACAGATCGCCGCGCGCCACCGCCGTCGTCACGGCCGCAATGTTACGCACCTGACCGGTCAGGTTCGACGCCATGGAGTTCACATTGTCGGTCAGGTCGCGCCAGGTCCCGGACGCACCAGGAACGTTTGCCTGACCGCCGAGACGGCCTTCGGTACCCACTTCACGCGCCACGCGTGTCACCTCGGAGGCAAACGAGCGCAACTGGTCCACCATCACGTTGATCGTGTTTTTCAGTTCAAGGATTTCTCCCTTCACGTCGACGGTGATCTTGCGCGACAGGTCGCCGTTCGCCACCGCCGTGGTCACGTCGGCAATGTTACGCACCTGGCCAGTCAGATTGCCCGCCATGGAATTGACCGAGTCGGTCAAGTCCTTCCAGGTGCCGGCCACACCGGACACATTCGCCTGTCCGCCCAGCTTGCCTTCGGTGCCGACCTCGCGCGCAACACGCGTTACCTCCGATGCGAACGACGACAGCTGGTCCACCATGACGTTGATGGTGTTTTTCAGTTCGAGAATTTCACCCTTCACGTCGACGGTGATTTTTTTCGACAGATCACCGCGCGCCACCGCTGTCGTCACTTCCGCGATGTTACGCACCTGACCGGTCAGGTTGGATGCCATGAAGTTGACGTTGTCGGTCAGATCTTTCCAGGTGCCGCCTACGCCCTTAACCTGTGCTTGTCCACCGAGCTTGCCTTCGGTACCCACCTCTCGTGCCACCCGCGTCACTTCGGAGGCGAAGGAGTTCAACTGGTCCACCATCACGTTGATGGTATTTTTCAATTCATAAATTTCACCGCGTACGTCCACCGTGATCTTGCGCGACAGGTCGCCACTCGCGACAGCGGTAGTCACGTCCGCGATGTTGCGCACCTGTGCCGTGAGGTTACCCGCCATCGAGTTCACGGAGTCTGTCAAGTCTTTCCAGGTGCCTGCGACGCCGGGCACATTCGCTTGTCCGCCCAGCTTGCCTTCGGTACCGACTTCACGCGCGACGCGCGTCACCTCGGAGGCGAACGAAGACAACTGGTCCACCATGACATTGATGGTGTCTTTCAGTTCAAGAATTTCGCCTTTCACGTCGACGGTGATCTTGCGCGACAGGTCGCCGCGCGCCACCGCCGTGGTCACGTCCGCGATGTTACGCACCTGGCCTGTGAGATTGGATGCCATGAAATTCACGTTATCGGTCAGGTCTTTCCATGTACCACCGACACCGGGTACATAAGCCTGGCCACCCAATTTTCCTTCGGTACCCACTTCACGCGCCACGCGCGTGACTTCCGATGCAAACGACGACAACTGATCCACCATCGTATTGATGGTGTTTTTCAGTTCAAGGATTTCTCCCTTCACGTCGACCGTGATCTTTTTCGACAGATCGCCGTTCGCCACCGCCGTGGTCACGTCGGCGATGTTACGCACCTGCCCGGTCAGATTGCCCGCCATCGAGTTCACCGAGTCGGTCAAGTCCTTCCAGGTACCTGCAACACCGGGTACGTTGGCTTGGCCGCCCAGGCGGCCTTCGGTACCGACTTCACGCGCCACCCGGGTCACTTCGGATGCGAATGAGTTCAGCTGGTCCACCATCACGTTGATGGTGTTTTTCAGTTCGAGAATTTCGCCCTTCACGTCCACCGTAATCTTTTTCGACAGATCGCCGTTCGCCACCGCGGTCGTCACATCCGCAATGTTACGCACCTGCCCAGTCAGATTGCCCGCCATCGAGTTCACCGAGTCGGTGAGATCCTTCCATGTGCCGGCAACGCCTTTCACATGTGCCTGTCCGCCGAGCTTGCCTTCGGTACCCACTTCACGCGCCACTCGCGTTACTTCGGATGCAAACGAAGACAACTGGTCCACCATCACGTTGATGGTGTCCTTCAGTTGCAGGATTTCGCCTTTCACGTCCACTGTGATCTTCTTGGACAAGTCACCGTTTGCCACCGCGGTCGTCACTTCCGCGATGTTACGCACCTGACCAGTCAGGTTCGACGCCATGAAGTTCACGTTGTCGGTCAAGTCCTTCCAGGTGCCGCCAACGCCCGGCACATAGGCCTGACCGCCTAGCCGTCCTTCGGTGCCCACCTCACGCGCGACACGCGTCACTTCGGAAGCGAAGGAACGCAACTGATCCACCATGGTGTTGATCGTGTCCTTGAGCTGCAGGATTTCGCCGCGCACGTCCACCGTAATCTTTTTCGACAAGTCGCCGTTCGCCACCGCGGTCGTCACATCCGCGATGTTACGCACCTGCGAAGTCAGGTTACCCGCCATCGAGTTCACCGAGTCGGTCAAGTCTTTCCAGGTACCGGCCACGCCCGGCACGTTGGCCTGGCCGCCCAGCTTGCCCTCGGTACCCACTTCACGCGCCACCCGCGTCACTTCGGATGCAAACGAGCCAAGCTGGTCGACCATGGTATTGGCCGTGGTGGCCGATTGCAGGAACTGTCCCTTGAGGGGACGTCCATCGACATCGAGCGACATGGTTTGCGACAGATCGCCCTTGGCGACCGCACCGATCACGCGCGCCATCTCATTAGTCGGCCGCACCAGGTCATCGATCAGCGAATTGACCGATTTCACCATCGTGGCCCAGCCGCCGGAAAGATTGGGCATCGATGCGCGATGGGTCAGGCGGCCTTCGCGGCCCACGACCCGGCTTACGTTGGTGATGCCCTCGGCCATGCTCTGGTTCGTCTCGATGATCTCGTTGAGCGTGTCAGCGACCTTGCCGGCGAGACCGGTCCAGTCCGCGGGCATGCGCGCCGAGAAGTCGCCCTTTTTCAGGGCTCTTAAGGTGGCAAGCAATACCTTGACGTCCAACTCGTCATGCGTTTCGGTTCTCATATCCATGGGGCGTTTCTTAAGTGGGGCGAATCAGGGGGATCAGGCGGCATTGATGTGCAGCATCTGCGCGGTGAAATCTTGCGCCGGGAGCGGGCGGCTGTAGTAATAGCCCTGGTGTTCGTCGCAGCCGAGTTCGCGCAGGATGGTCAGTTGTTCATGGGTTTCGACGCCTTCAGCGACGACACGCAGGGCAAGAGCGCGCGCCATGTTGACGATGGCTTCCACGATCGCATGGTCGCCGAGGTCCTTGCCCAGATCGCGAACAAAGGATTGATCGATCTTGAGGATATCGATCGGCAAGGCTTTCAGTACCGACAGCGACGAATAGCCGGTACCGAAGTCGTCGATGGCAATCGTGATACCGCTCTCGCTGATTTCCTTCAGTACGGAGGTCGCTTTTTCCACATCGCGGATCACCAGCGATTCGGTGATTTCCAACTGCAGGCTGGACGGCGGAACGCCATGCTTGCGCAACTGGCGTTCGATGACTTCCGGCAGGTCGGCATAGATTTGAGGTATCGCGACATTGACCGCAATCGGCAGCGTCGGAAAATCCATCCCCGAATCGCGCCACAAACGCGACTGCGCACAGGCGGCGCCAATCACCCATTCGCCTATCGTCACCAATTGTCCGGTATCGGCCGCCGCGCTGATGAACTCTCCGCCGCTGAGCAATCCGAGGCGTGGATGATGCCAGCGCAACAAGGCTTCCACGCCGGCGATGCGGCCGGTGCGCGCTTCCACCTTGGGCTGATAATAAAGTTCGAATTCGTCGTTTTCGAGTGCATGCTGCAGTTCATGTTCCAGCCGCGAACGTTCGAGCATGCGTACATTCAGTTCTTCATGAAAGAACTGAATGCTGCCGCGCTGTTCCTGCTTTGCATGGTACATCGCAAGATCGGCGCTGCGCATCAGCGAATGCATGGTATTGCCATCCTGCGGATAAAGTGCAATGCCGACGCTTGCCGAGGTCTTGATATTTTGCGTGCCGATATGGAAGGAATGTTCGATCGAGTTAACGATTTTTCTGCCGACTTCGGCGGCCGATGCATAGGAAGGCAGCGCTTCCATCAGCACGACAAATTCGTCACCGCCCAGGCGCGCGACGATATCCGATTCGCGCACCGAGTCCGAAATGCGGTCCGCAACCTGCAGCAACAGATCGTCTCCCGCGTCATGGCCGAGCGCATCATTGATGCTCTTGAATTTGTCGAGATCGAGAAACAGCAAGGCCAGGCGTTGACCATGACGCGCCGAGACGGCAATTGCATGTTCAAGACGATCGGTCAGCGAACGCCGGTTCATCAAGCCGGTCAGCGGATCGCGTGTGGCGAGTTCATGTGCACGCTCTTCGGCCTGCCGGCGTTCGATGATCTCGGATTCCAGGGCGGCATTGATCTTCTTGAGGTCCTGCATTTGTTGCACCTGAAGGTCGCGGTTCATCATTGCCAGTTCTTCCTTTTGCGCTTCGAGTTCAAGATTTTTGCGCGACAATTCGATGAAGACCGATATCTTGCTTTGCAGAATCTGCGGAATGACCGGACTGATCAGATAGTCAGCGGCGCCATGCAGGTAACCTTTGAGGCGATTCATTTCATCCGCATAGTGCGCGGTAATGAAGATGATGGGCACGGATGACGAACGCGGATGCGAATGAATGGTCTCTGCAGTTTCAAAGCCATCCATCCCCGGCATGCTGACGTCGAGCAAAATGACGGCGAATTCATGATCCAATACCGCACGCAGCGCTTCCGCGCCGGACGTGGCAGTGATCAAGTCATATTCGTCCCCCTGAGGCGAATTGACGAGAAGAGTTTTGAGGGCGAGCAGGCTGGCAGGGTGATCGTTTACTAGCAGTATTTTTGGTTTGCGCACTTTTTATCTCGCTGGGAGCCGCGGCATTTGGGCGGTCTCTGTTGAAAATCGTTCGTCCAGGCCGTCGATGTTGAGGACGGCCAGCGATAACGCTGCAATATCCGTCCGGAGTGACTTCGGCATCAGGCGGTGAAACAGCGTAAGTGCTTCCAGCGTGAAGTGGATCGGGTATCGGCGCTACCAGATTTTCTCGCGCGGAAATTTCACTGAATAAACGTTTCCGTGCGACTGGACAGCAGGTATCTTTAGAAGAAGGAAGATGTGCAATGTTCCCGATTTCATCTAGAAAAATCGTTAAATACGGCAAGTATTTGAACCAGGGAAAATATTGCCGCCCAATTTAATTCATACGAGAAACTTTAGTTTTTACATTTGCAATAAAGTTTCTCTTATGAATCATCGCAGGCGTGCGGGACTGAGTTGCGTCGCGTCAACACCGAAGGCTGCGAGCTGGTTCGGCACGTCAATTCCACGAAGCAATGCTGCATACAACTGGCCCGCTGCGGCAGAAGATTGAATCCCGTAGCCGCCTTGCCCGGCAGCCCAAAAGAATCCCGGTTTGCCGATATCAAAGCCCCCAGCGAAACTTCCATCGCTGACAAATGAGCGCAGGCCGGCCCATACATGCTGGGGACGCCGTATGACAAGAGTCGAAATGCTCTGGATCCGATCGATCGCCATGGCGATATCGAGTTCTTCTGCCTGTACGTCATGTGGATGCACAGGATCGGCATTGGCCGGCGAGCCGAGCAACATGCCCGCATCAGGTTTGACATAGTAGGACTCGTCCACACCGATAAACATGGGCCAGCGCGATGCATCCACTCCAGGCGGGGGTGCAAAAGTAAACGCCGAGCGCCGCATCGGCACCAGCCCGATCGGCGCCACGCCGGCAAGGGCGGCGATCACATCGCACCAGGCGCCTGCCGCATTGACGACAACGGGTGCTTCGACCTGCCATGCGCCCGCGTCAACGCGCCACATACCAAGCGTGTGTTCCATCGCAGTGACACCGGCATCGCACAGCAGACGGGCACCGGCCGCACGTGCGCCGCGCAGGTAGCCCTGATGGAGCGCATGCACATCGATATCCGAAGCATCCGGTTCGTGCACGGCCCCCAGTATTTGCTCGCGCCGTAATACCGGCACCAGCGCGCAGGCCTGATCCGCCTGCAAGCGTTGCGCGTGAGCGGACACTGAACGCACGATCGCGTCATGTTCATCAAGCAGGTCTGCCTGGCCATGGGTGGCGACCATCATCGCCCCGCGCGGCGACAGGATGCGATGCTCGGTAAATCCGGGCGGCGGGGATTCGAGGAAGGCGCGGCTCGCGCAGGTGAGTGCCCGGACCTGCGGCGGCCCATAGCTTTCCATGAAGAGTGCGGCCGAGCGGCCGGTGCTGTGATAACCCGGCTGGGATTCCTGCTCGAGTAGCAGAACGGTCGCATGCGGTGCGAGCCAGTAGGCGATGGACGCACCCGCGATGCCTGCTCCGATGATGATGTAATCTGCTTTTATCCGTGACGCTGCGCTCATGCTCGGCTCCTTGTTGCGTGTCGTTTCTGCTTTCCTCGCGATTATCCTCCGCATGGCAAACGACTGCAGCGGCGGAGCACGATGCGGGCAGGCGGGTAGATATTCATTCCAGGTCGTGAATGTGCATGCACTCCGTCTCGACGCCGGTGCGGATGATTTCCGCCAGCCGGCGCGTACCCGGACCGGCGCTGTCGGCATCGGCCAGCACCAGGTATAGGTCGGTAAAGCGTTCGCCACCGTCGCCCATCGGCAGAGGCTTGAGACTGCCGTCGCGCAGTTCGTTCAAGATCTTTTCTTCCGAAAACCAGGCAAAGCCGTAGCCTGCCCTGACCGCTTCAATCGACGTCGCGATATGACTGACAGTCCAGCGTTGCGAGACTTCGAGCGAGGAAATGCGCGTGTCGCGCCGGCTGCCGGACTCGCGCACCACCATATGCCGGTGTGCATGCAAATCATCCATCGTGACCTTGCGTCCCAGCTGATGCAAAGGATGACCGGGACTCGTCACTGGTATGAAGCGCAGCCTCATTAGATGCACGCCGAGAAATCCCGGCGGTACCCGCCCGACGATGGCCAGATCGACCTGGCCGTTCAGCAGCGCTTCGGTGGTCCCGCCGAGCACCGACTCGATGAGTTCGATGCGTGTATGCGGGCTTTCCATCCCCAGCTTGTCGAGACAGCCGAGCAGCAACCAGGTTGGAAAGATCACTTCGGCAGCAATCCGGATCTCCGCCTCCCATCCGGCCGACAAGCGTTTCGCCGCCCGCTCCAGAGCGCTTGAATCTTCCAGCAAGGCCCTGGCGCGACGATAAAGGAATTGACCGGTCGGCGTCAGAATCGCCTTGCGACCCTGGATTTCAAATGCCTTGACACCTAGCAGCGATTCGATTTTTTGCACCGCATAGGTCACGGACGACTGGCTTTTATGCAGAACATCGGCAGCCTGCGCATAGCCGCCGGTGTCGACCACGGTAATCAACGTGCGCCATTGCTCTAGGGTGATGTATTGGTTTTCCATAAATAATCGGATGATTAGATAGATTGACGCTAATTATTCTACTTTTTTATCGGCTGAATAAATAGTTTAATGAACTCATCCACCCACCACTGAGGAGAAACGACATGACAACCTTACTGCAAATTAACTCCAGCCTTTTTGCCGGTCACGGCCAATCCAGCCAGCTTTCCGACAAATTTGTCGCCGCCTGGAAGGAAGCCAATCCGCAGGTGGAAGTAAAGACCCGCGACCTGTCCGCCGATCCGGTGCCGCACCTTACCGCGGAACGCTTCGGGGCATTTCTCGCCAAGGCCGAGGATCGTACCGCCGAGCAGCAAGCGGTCGTCGGTTTTTCGGATGGCCTGATCGATGAACTGCGTAGTGCTGACGTCATCGTGCTCGGAATGCCGATGTACAACTTTGGCATCCCTTCGACTCTGAAAGCCTATTTTGACCATGTGGCGCGCGCCGGTGTCACTTTCCGTTACACCGAAACCGGTCCGGTCGGCTTGCTGACCAATAAAAAGGTATATGTCCTTGCAGCGCGCGGCGGCATGTATGCTGGCACTACCCGCGACAGCCAGACCACTTATGTGCGCGATTTCCTGGCTTTCATCGGCCTGACCGATGTCGAGTTTGTCTATGCTGAAGGTTTGGCAATGGGAGACGCGGGCAAGCAGCAGGCGCTGTCGAATGCCGCAACCGAAATCCGCCAACTGGCTGCTCCGCTGCGGGCCGCCGCCTGAAGTTTGCGGGCGGAGGCAGGCCTGCCTCCGCCGATGTCAACAACGTATTCGCCCAGCTGCCGCAGCAGTCGTAGCCGGCAGGCGGACAATCAAGAAAGAAACTGCCATGACTACCACTGTCTCCTCCCGAACCCTGCAACGCGTGATCGAAGGTCTTGCCACTTCCGACGGCGCCGGCGTCAAATTGCGCCGCACGCTCGGGCAGGGGCAGGCGACGCGCCTCGACCCTTTCCTGATGCTCGACGAATTCTCCTCCGAAAATCCGGGCGATTACCTTGCCGGCTTCCCCGCGCATCCGCATCGCGGCTTTGAAACCGTCACCTATATGCTGGACGGTCATATGCGGCATGAAGACCATCTCGGCAATGTCGGCGAACTGATGAGCGGCAGCGTGCAGTGGATGACTGCGGGACGCGGCATCGTTCACTCGGAAATGCCGCAGCAGGAAGAAGGCCGCATGCGCGGCTTCCAGCTGTGGATCAATTTGCCGGCAAAGGAAAAGATGAAGCCGGCCGGCTACCGCGACATCCCCGCTGCCGAGATTCCGGTGGCGGCATTGCCGGGTGGCGGACGGGTCAAGGTCATTGCCGGAACGCTGGAAATCGATGGCGCGACCGTCGACGGCCCGATCCAGGGCTTGACCACCGCGCCCTTGTATTTCGACGTCGAATTGCCGGCGGGCGCGGTCTTTTCCCATCCGGTCGACGGCGGGCATAACGCCTTTCTGTACGTGTTCGAAGGCAGCGTCAAGGTCGGGTCGGACGATGCACCGCGTCCGTTGAAGTCGCAGAGCGCAGGATTCCTGTCGCCGGGCGAACAGGTGGAAGTGCACGCCGATGCCGGCGGCGCGCGATTTCTTTTGCTGGCCGGACGGCCGCTACGTGAGCCTGTCGTGCAGTACGGACCTTTCGTGATGAATACGGTCGAGGAAGTCGAACAGGCGATCACCGACTTCCAGAGCGGCAAATTTACGCAGACGGCGTAATCCGGACAACTCGCCGGACCGGCCCTCGATTTTGCCGTTGGCCGGCGCGGGAACGCAAACTGCCTCGCAACTTGAGCACCGTCATCCTGCGCCCCGGTGAATTGTCCGGGTTAAGCGGATAATGGCCGGGATACCACCACAGCGAGGAATGTCTGCCCATGAACACGCCTTTTACCCTGGTTAAACCGCATCTCAAGGACCTGGGCGACGGATTCAAGGTTCGTCGCCTGTTGCCCAGCCATCCGCACAAGATGGTCGGGCCATTCATTTTTTTCGACCACATGGGACCGGCGGCATTCGCGCCGGGCACCGGGCTCGATGTCCGGCCGCATCCGCATATCGGCCTGGCGACAGTGACTTACCTGTTTGAAGGCGCGATCCTGCACCGTGATTCGCTAGGGACGATCCAGGAAATCCGCCCCGGCGATGTCAACTGGATGACGGCCGGCAGCGGCATTGCGCATTCCGAGCGTTCGCCCGATCCGCTGCGTGAGAGCGGCGGTACCCTGCAAGGCATCCAGATCTGGGTCGCATTGCCAAAATCACATGAAAATACGGCCCCCGCGTTCGAACACCATCCGGCAGCATCCTTGCCCCAGGTCGAATTCCCCGGCGTCAGCTTGCGTCTTGTCGCCGGCCGCGCATTCGGCCACACCGCGCCGGCCACGACCTTTTCGGACATGTTTTATGCCGCAGTCGAGATGAAAGCCGGCGCCCGCCTGAGCCTGCCGGCGGAATACCCGCAACGCGCGGTCTATCTGGTCGACGGCAGCATCCGCATCAACGGCGCCGAGCTTGCCGAAAAGCACATGGCCGTGCTTACCGACGCACAAGAAACTACAATAGAGGCTGACACGCAGACGCGTCTCATGCTGCTGGGCGGGCAACCGATGGATGGCGACCGCTTTATCTGGTGGAATTTCGTCTCCAGCAGCAAGGAAGCGATACAGCAAGCCAAGGAAAGGTGGCGTGCGCAGGAATTCGGCCAGGTCCCGGACGAGACCGAGTGGATTCCCTTGCCGGACGAACCCAAACCGCCGGAGGCTTTCAGTTAAACTGCGGGGCGGATTGATGCAGCCTGCGGTAGACGCCGGCTGCCTGTCCGATTATTACGACTAGGACATTACAGTATGAATAACAACGGAGAGCAAGCAACGGCGACGGCCGGCTCCGACAAGATTTTCGACCATGTCGCATCCTCGCTTTTACCGACCAAGCATGGGGAATTCCGCATCCATGTGTACCAGCCGATCGGTGAAACCGTCGAACATGTGGCAATGGTCAAGGGAGAACTCAAGGATCAGGAAGGCGTGCTGGTGCGCGTGCATTCGGAATGCCTGACCGGCGACATTTTCGGTTCGATGCGTTGCGATTGCGGCGAACAGCTCGATGCTGCGCTGGCGCGCATTGCGGAAGCAGGGCAGGGCGTGGTGGTCTATCTGCGCGGCCATGAGGGACGGGGAATTGGTTTGGCCAACAAGATCAAGGCCTATCAACTGCAGGACCAGGGGCGCGACACCGTCGAGGCCAATCTCGACCTCGGCCTGCCGGTCGATATTCGCGATTACGAGGTGGCCGCGCATATTCTCGGCGATCTCGGCGTGCGTTCGATACGCCTGATGACCAACAATCCGCGCAAGATGAAAAAGCTGGCCGACTATGGCGTCAAGGTTGCCGAGCGAATTCCGGTTCTGACCGTACATACGCAGCACAATATCGGCTACCTGCGTACCAAGCAGGAAAAGCTCGGGCATATGCTGGACTTTGAATAATCTCGTCCGGGCCTGCCGCTTTTTTCTTTTTTGCATGATCGTCACCGGCTATCGTTCCGGTCACCGGTGACGATCTTGCGGCTTCCGACAATGCGCGCTTCTGCGCGATGTTGACGGGCCTGCTTCAACAGACATTTCATTCATGTTCCAAACTTCCCGCATTTCTTCTTGCGTGCTGGCTGCCTTGCTCGGCATCGCCGGTGCCGCGCAAGCCGCCGAACCGATCCGCATCGGCATGATCGATGGTCTATCCGGTCCTTTCGCCAATGCCGGCCAGGCAGTGGTTCGCAACCTGCAATATGCGATTGACCGCATCAATGCGAAGGGGGGCGTCCGCCTGCCCGAGGGTGCTCGTCCGCTCGCGTTGGCCACCTTCGACAACAAGCAGGCGGTTGAAGAATCGTTGATCGCGCTGCGGCAAGTGACCGATCAGCGCATCGGCTTTGTGGTGCAGGGCAATAGCTCAGCCGTCGCTGCGGCCCTGATCGATGGCATTGAAAAACATAACCAACGCACACCGCAACAGCGGCTGCTGTTTCTGAACTATTCCGCGGTCGATCCCACGCTCACCAACGATAAATGCAGTTTCTGGCATTTTCGATTCGATGCGCATGCCGACATGCGCATGCATGCCTTGACCGAAGTCATCAAGGACGATGCAAGTTCGCATCGCGTCTATCTGATCGGACAAGACTACAGCTTTGGCCAGCAGCTTGCCCGCTCTGCGCGTGCCCAACTGGGCAGCAAGCGCCCGGATATCGCCATCGTCGGCGATGAATTGCACCCGATAGGCAAGATCAAGGATTTCACACCGTACATTGCGAAGATCCGCGCCAGCGGTGCCGATACCGTTATCACCGGCAACTGGGGCAATGATCTTACCTTGCTGGTCAAGGCGGCAAAGGAGGGCGGACTCAATGTGAAGTTCTACACGTTTTACGGTAACGGGCTGGGCGCGCCAGCCGCAATCGGCGAAGCGGGCGTTGGACGTGTGCGCGCGGTGGCCGAATGGCATCCAAATACTGGCCAGGGCGTGAGCAATTCTCCCAGCGATGCGTATTACCAGGCATTCCGGCAACGCTATCCGCAACCCGAAGACGATTACGTGCATCTGCGCATGCACCTGATGATAGAGATGCTGGCATCGGCAATTGAAAAGGCCGGCAGCACGGAAGCGGCAGCCGTGGCGCGCGCACTGGAAGGCGCCCGCTTCAGGAATGCCTTCCATGAAGCGACCATGCGTGCCGACGATCACCAGCTGCTGCAGCCGCTCTATGTATCGGTGATGCGCAAGACTGCGGATGGATCGGTACGGTTTGACAATGAAGGCAGCGGATACGGATTCAAAACCGAACGCTATCTGCCGCTGTCGCAGACTGCGCTTGCCACCAGCTGCAAGATGAAGCGGCCTTCGTAAACACCTCGCATTTGCTCACGCATGCAGTTATGCACGCGTGAGCGACTTATGGCATCAACTTGAGCTTTAATATATCGACCTTCGACACCGGACCTTCGATCGCAAGCGCGGCGACATAATCTTTGCCTACCGGCAGGTCAACGGTGGTCCAATCATTGCGCGAAGTCTTCGGGGGAGCCACCCGCAGCCAGGACGAAGGGCGCACTTCGCAGTCCACTGCATATGCACGCAATGGCAGCGATACGCCAAGCCCGGTTGCCTTGGACACCGCTTCCTTGCGACTCCAGCAACGCATCGTTGCATTGCGCGAATCCTGCATCTTGCGCAGGGCCGCCACTTCATCAGGATGAAAGCCGGCTGCGAGATCCCGTATCTCCTGAGGTGCGATCGCGGATTCGATATCGATGCCGACATGTGCATGCCTGGATACCGCAACCCAGACCTGGTTGCCGGTGTGGCTGATATTGCAACCGGTACTGCAGCCTTCCAGTTCCGGTTTGCCCCAGGTGTTGCTGCGGATGATTTGGGCCGGGTCCATGCCGCCATAGTGCGATGCGACCTTGCGCAACAGTGCGCGTCCGATCAGATTGCGCAGGCCGTCTTCCGGCCGTGCGAATCGTTCTGCGCGAGCGTGTTCGTCGGCCAGGGTATGGCGCAGCGCAAATGCGCGCAGCATGTCGTGGTGACGCGGTTCCATCGTCAGGCCGATGCAGATCGCATGATGATCGGTCAGGGCCGGAAAATCCAGACGGAACGGGTCGTCCGCGCGCACCTGCACATCGCGGGGATCGAGCAGCACAGAAATAGCAGCCGGCATTGCCAAATATATCCAGGAAAACAGGAAAGACAATCATACGGCAGATCGGGGCTTTCGGGCACTGCTTTGCGCATGCGCAATTGACCTTGGAGCAGGCAGGCATGAGTGCTGCTGTGTATTGATGCTGGAACTCGGACCCTGCCCAATACGCGTCCGGCAATTTCACTCTAGAATGAAGCATTCAACGCAGGCTCTCCCGCTGCCGAGGTCGTCCGTGCGCGTGCCGATGCGCGGTAGCGTGCCGGACGCGTTTATCTGATCCGAATTCCATTCATGAAGCAGCCCAGCGAGACTACATCCCTTGCAAAACCCGCGATTCCCCGTGCCGCCGTGCCCCTATTGTCGCTGGCCGCGTTCGGCAGCGGAATTTCGCTGCGGGTGACCGACCCGATGCTGCCGCAACTCGGGCAGGAATTCGGTGTATCGCTGGGCGATGCATCGCTCGTCATTACGGTGTTTTCGATTTCTTATGGCGTGTCGCAGTTGCTGTTCGGACCGCTCGGAGACCGCTATGGAAAATATTTCATCGTTGCCTGTGCTTCTCTGGCGTGCGCGTTGACGGCCGCGTTGTGTGGATTGGCCCCAGGTTTTGTATCGCTGCTGACGGCGCGCCTGCTGGCTGGTGCAACCGCGGCGGCGATCATTCCCCTGTCGATGGCATGGATAGGCGATGTGATTCCTTATCAGGACCGGCAACCGGTCCTTGCACGCTTTTTGATAGGACAGATATTGGGACTTGCCGCCGGCGTACTCGCGGGCGGTGTGGCGGCCGATGCGCAGAACTGGCGGCTGCCTTTCTTCCTTGTCGTCGGCATATTTCTCGTCGTCGGTGTGGCCTTGCTCTACCTGAACGGTAGCCTGCCTGAACATGCGCGCCAGCTGCATCGCGCGCAGGGTGCGGCGATATCGCGCATGGTGAATGAATTTCGCGAGATAGGGAAAAAGCCGTGGGCACGCCGCATATTGCTGACCGTATTTCTGGAAGGTGCTTTTCTGTACGGTGCCTTTGCATTTATCGCGTCGCATGTCCACCACACCTTTGGATTATCGCTGACCGCATCCGGCTCGCTGGTGATGCTGTTCGGCCTTGGCGGCTTTGTGTTTGCAGTGCTGTCCCGGTTGCTGGTGCAGCGGATGGGAGAAGCAGGTCTGTCGCGCTGGGGCGGGATTCTGATTGTTGTCGCCTTGACCGGCATCGGGCTGGCGCCGGTCTGGTGGTGGGCGATCATTGGATGTTTTATCGCCGGGCTGGGCTTTTACATGCTGCACAATACCTTGCAGATCAATGCCACCCAGATGGCACCCGAGCGGCGTGGTGCGGCAGTGTCGGCGTTTGCCGCCTCCTTTTTCATTGGACAGTCGATCGGCGTCGGCATCGCCGGTGCACTGGTCGAGCGCATCGGCACGCGCAATATCATGATCGCCGGCGCGCTCGGCGTGCTGGCCGTCGCGATAAGTTTCAGCAGCAAGCTCAAGAATAAACCGGCAAGTTAGCGGACAACCGACAATCACGGAGACGATAAATTGGCAGACAACAATCCTTTACCATTGTGGACTCCCACTCCCGAACGTATCGCAGAGAGCCGCATGCACGACTATATGCAGTGGCTGCGACAGACCAGGCAGCTGAGCTTCGATGGGTATCAGGAGTTGTGGCAGTGGTCGGTCGGGCATATCGAAGCGTTCTGGGAGTCGTTGTGGCAATACTTCGACATGCGTCATTCGACGCCTTATACAAGCGTCCTCGATAGTTACAAGATGCCAGGCGCAAAATGGTTCGACGGTGCGAGGCTGAACATTACCGAGCAGTTGTTCCGTTTCCATGCCGACGATGGGGATCAAGCCGCGATCATCGGCAAATCCGAGGCGCGCGAGACGGTCAGCATTTCCTGGAACGAGATGCGCCGGCAAATCGGGTCGGTAGCCAATGCATTGCGTGCGATGGGAGTGCAGCCGGGCGACCGGGTGGTTTCCTATATGCCGAACGTGCCGGAAACGGTAATCGCTTTTTATGCATGCGCCAGCATAGGCGCGGTATGGTCAAGCTGCTCGCCCGACATGGGAACGCCCAGCGTACTGGACCGTTTCGGCCAGATCGCGCCCAAGGTGCTGTTCGCCGTGGATGGCTATCGCTACGGCGGTAAGGATTTCGACCGGCGCGATGTGGTTGCAGGCCTGGTACAAGCGCTGCCGACGCTGGAACATGTCGTGCTGCTGCCTTACCTGCGTTCCGATGCAAGCGTTGCCGGCGCCCGCAATTGGAGTGAACTGCTGGCCGCCGACAGCACACCGCATTTCGAACAGCTGCCGTTCGATCATCCCTTATGGGTCGTGTATTCGTCGGGAACGACAGGCATGCCTAAGCCCATCGTGCATGGTCAGGGCGGGACACTGATCGAAGCCTTGAAGGGCCATGCACTGCAAAGCGATATCGGTGAAGACGATCGCTTCATGTGGTTTTCGACGACCGGATGGATCATGTGGAATTCGCAGGTGACCGGCCTGCTGGTCGGCGCAACCATTGCGGTCTACGACGGCAATCCCGGTTACCCCGATCTCGGCACGCTCTGGAAGTTTGCCGAAGAAGCGCAGCTGACCGTGTTCGGCGCCGGTGCCGCCTACTATGCCAATTGCATGAAAGCCGGCATCGCCCCGGGCAAGCTCGCCGACCTGCATCGGCTTCACACCGTAGGCTCGACCGGATCGCCTTTATCGGCCGATGCGTTCAACTGGATCTACGAGCAACTGGGTTCCGACATCCTGCTCGCATCGATCAGCGGGGGCACCGACGTTGCTGCATCCTTCGTCGGCGGCTGTCCGATCCTGCCGCTGTATGCGGGTGAAATGCAGTGCCGCTGCCTTGGCATTGCGGTATATGCAATGGACGAACAGGGCAAGCCGCTGGTAGATGAAGTGGGAGAACTGGTCGTCACCAAGCCCATGCCTTCGATGCCGCTGTATTTCTGGAACGACCCGGAAGGCAGACGCTATCACGACAGTTATTTCGATACCTATCCGGGTTGGTGGCGGCACGGCGACTGGCTGCGCATTACGCCGCGCGGCGGCGCCATCATCTACGGCCGCTCCGATACGACGATCAATCGCCATGGCGTACGCATGGGTACTAGCGAAATCTATCGCGTAGTGGAGGGTATGCCCGAGATCATCGATAGCCTCGTGGTCGACCTCGAATATCTCGGACGCGAATCCTATATGCCGCTATTCGTGGTGCTGCGTCCGGGCGTAACGCTGGATGCATCGCTGGTGCGTGCGATCGGCGACAACGTACGCACCGCGCTCTCGGCGCGGCATGTGCCGAACGAAGTATTCGCCGTGACCGAGATTCCGCGCACGCTGACCGGCAAAAAGATGGAACTGCCGGTCAAGAAGCTATTGCTCGGGATGGCTGTGGATGAAGTGGCGAACCCGGATGCCATGAGCAATCCGGGCAGCCTTGCTTACTTCGTCGAGTTTGCGCGTACTCGTGCTGCGGAGAAGGCTTAGCATTGGGGCGACGCGTGAGATTTCTCAATTGCCGGTGAACGTGCCGGCGCTACGATCGTTATCATATTCAGACCGGCACGACTACCATGGCACAACAGCAGGATTGGCATACCGAGGAGTATCGCGGCATCGAGGTGCATGTATCGCCTTTGCCGCGCAACAAGAACAAGACGTCCTGGGACTATAGCGTTCGTGTCGCCGAGCGTGGAGACGATTCGGGTTCGGCGAGCGAAGTGAGCGCGCAATCCGGTGACGAAGGAGTCGAGGCCGGCTATCCTTCCGCCGAAGCGGCGGTGGAAGCGGGATTCAAGAAGGGATATGCGATGGTGGACGCCATGCTGGCTTAAGTTCGTATCTCTACACACCTCATCAGCTAAGCTAAAGCTAAGCTAAATTATTTCAAGAGGCTGTGCCGACCGAGGTGGCGGAAACGCCTGATCCAGCGCATCGAGATCTTCCCGGTCGAGCACGAGATCGAGCGCGGCGCGGTTCTCCTTCACATGCTTTTCCAAGCCTGCCTTGGGAATGGCAATCATTCCCGGACATCGCAGCACCCACGCAAGCGCTACCTGAGCCGGTGTGGCACGATGGCGATCCGCTATCCGCTGGACCGGCGGCGATGCAAGCAGCATTCCCTGCTCCACAGGCGAATAGGCCATGACCGGAATGCCGCGCTGCTTGCACCATGGCACGAGATCGTGTTCGATACCGCGTCGCGTAAGGTTGTACAGAACCTGATTGACAGCAGGTTGCCGATCTCCTGCGACGCCCGCCAACTCTTCCATGTCGGCGACATCGAAATTGCTGACTCCCCAATGACGAATCTTTCCATCCCTGGCAAGTTGATCGAATCCTTCCAGCGTGTCTGCCAGCGGGACCTGTCCGCGCCAGTGCAACAGATACAGGTCGAGGCAATCGATCTTCAGCCGCCTGAGGCTGGCTTCACAGGCAGCAACGGTGCCGCGGCGTGTTGCATGATGCGGCAGCACCTTGCTGATCAAAAAAATGTCGGCACGTCGGCCGGCAATCGCATCACCGATCAGTTCTTCGGTGATGCCGTCGCCATACATTTCTGCGGTATCGATCAAAGTCATGCCGATATCGATCCCCGCCTGCAAGGCAGCGATTTCATCGCTGCGCCGGCGTTTGCTTTCTCCCATTTTCCAGGTTCCCTGCCCGAGAATGGGGACCGGCTCGCCCATCGGCAGCGTCGTGGTTCTCATGGCTTTTTGTGCTCCGGCTCAGTGGCTTCGCTCAATGATTGTCCATCCGGTGTTTCCGCCTGCGGCGCATGTTGTTCGATCACTGCATTGACTTCAGCTCCAAACAGCAGGGCAGAGGCAGAGATGAAGAAGAAAAGCAGCAAGACGATGATGGTCCCGATGCTGCCGTAGGTGGCACTGTAATTGGCAAAGTTGCTCACGTAGAAATTGAAGCCGAGGGATGTGGCGATCCAGAACAGGATGGCGAGCACCGCGCCCGGGGTGATGAAATGGAAGCGTTGCCTGACATTGGGCGCTACGTGATAGATCACGGCGACCGACAGCGTCAGCAGCAGCAGGGCAATTGGCCAGCGCAGGACCGCCCATAGCGTCACGAACAATTGCTCTATCCGGAACTGGACCGCGATCCACTGCATCGCTTGCGGACCGATCGTCATTAGGGCGGCCGCTGCAATCAGCAGGGCGGCAAATCCCACGGTATAGATCAGTGACAGTGGATACAACTTCCATGCGGGGCGCGTTTCGCGGACATCGTAGGCGACATTCAATGCATTGATGGTTGCGCGCACAGCGGCCGATGCGGACCATAGTGCGACAACGACACCGAGCGAGAGAACGCCGGATTTCTGCTGCTGCAACTCCTCGATTACCTGGTTGACCGGTCCCATCGCTTCCTGCGGCAGGAACAGTTGCGCATTCCCCCGCAGCCAGTCGAAAAAGCTCGACAGATGGAGAAACCCAAGCAAGGCGATCAGGAAAATAATGAAAGGAAAAATCGAGAACAAGACCTGATAGGAAAGGGCGGACGCATACGTGGTCATGTCGTCGTCAAGAAATTCTTTGCCTGCCTTCTTGATAACAAGCACAGGACTGACACCGCGAAAGCCGTGCAGCCGCCGGTTCTTTCGTTTGATCATGCCCGGACGGGCGCCTGATTGCGGACGTCCGGGTAGCACACGACTATTGTTCGGGGCAATCGCCATCGTGCACGCGTGTCAGTGATGACGATGGTCCATCGCCCGCTTTGCGAAATAGGTCCCGGCCAGTACGGCACCGGCGGCGACCAGCATGGAACTGGTCGGCAGCGAACGTGCGGTATTGGACGCGATTTCGCCGACGCGCGGCGCCATCAATTGCATGCGCCGTTTGGTCATCTGCATGCCGAGTTCGCCCAGCCGGTCGGTCAGCAGACGTTCGGCATCCGGCAGCAGCGTGGTTTCTTCATCGGCGACATGGTGCAGTACATTGCGCATCAATTCCATGAAGGTCTGATCATAGGTCGGGTCGGCCGGCTGCATTGTATGCAGCTGTCCGATCAGGCGCCGTATTTCGTTATGCTCGGGAAGGCTTTTTCCGACGAGCGATGTGTCGTCGGCAAGATCGCGCATGGCCGGATAAAAGATTTCTTCTTCCAGTTGCGCATGAATTTCCAAAGCGAGGCAGACGGTGCTGACCAGGGCTTTCTTCAATTGCGGGCTGCTGCTGATTTCGTACTGATGGAAAGTTTCCAGTACCGAGGTATGGTCCATGCGGATCATGTTGGTAATGCTTGGCGACATCCTGTCGGTGAACGATTTCATCATGATGATCTCCTTCATTGTTGCTCGTTGTTGATATGGGCATGCAGAGAACTGCACACCCTTGCAAACAACATACCTGCGCGCCGCATTCTGCAACTTCGCTACAATTCGGCAATGACTTGCGCGCGTTGACGCTGATCGGGCAGCCTTCCCAAGCCCGCCCGCATATTGTCGACCACGTGCATGGAATCAATCAGGTCAAAACCAGCCATCGGCCTGGTCCGATTGCGGCCGGCGCAGGCGTACGATTTCCTTGCCTTCTTCGTCACCCGCGGCAGATGGCTCGGCAGGCACGTCCTCAGTCGGTGCCAAATCCTTCAGTGCCACCATGCCGACCAGCCGCATGTCACGGTCAAGTACGGGAATGCGAGACAGCTGCAGCTCTTTCATTCGCTGCAGGACCTCGGCGGTGTCCTGGTCTTCAAAACACCATTCCACTTCATCGGTCATGACATCGGCGACCCGGATTTCTTCAGCAGTCCTGCCGGCGGCTGTCTGCAGTGCAATGTCGCGTTCGGTAATCATGCCGATCAGGCGTTGCCCGTCGCATACCGGCAGCACGCCGACATCCCAGTCGCTCATGATCAATGCGGCGCGCTGCACGTTGTCGTGCGGCCCCACGATACTGACGTCATGCGTCATGGCCTGCGCTAGGGTTTTCATCACGTTCTCCATGGCGGCGACACCAACGAGTTCGCGACTGGCGGCCGCGGCCAGCAGGGCCGTCACTTCGTCATCGCCGGTTTGTGCAAAGTCGTCGTAATACTGACTGACCGCCCGAAAGCCTGGCGGCACGACCAGGCAGATGCCCTCATCGGCTTCAGCCTGCAGGCTGGATAGGGTATCGGAGGGGGCGACCGGCAAGGCAAATACCAGTTTGCCTGTGCGCATGCCCGCCAATGCGCGCAACGCCGCCTTCATCGTGCCCCCGGTCGCGGCGCCATCGTCGACCAGTATCACATTGCGGCCAATTACCGATATCGGCGCTCGTTCGCCGCAATAAGCCAGCCGTCGCCTGGCAATTTCCGCCAGCTGACGCTGCACTTCGGCCTCCAGATATTCCGTCGAGGGTTGGAGACGTTCCACCGCAGCGCGATTCAGAACACGGATCGGCGGATCGCCGTCAACTACAGCCCCGATGCCGAACTCTGAAAAACCCGGCGCAGGAATCTTGCGTGCCAGCAGCAAGTCCAGCGGTGCGTCGAGCGCTATGGCCACTTCATAGGCAACCGGTACGCCGCCACGTGGCAAGGCGAGTACGACCGGCCGGCTGGATCTGAGAAAGGCGAGAGCGGCGGCAAGTTGACGTCCGGCATCACGGCGGTCACGAAAAGGATGGGGTTTCACGGCATGCACCTTAACTGCGAAAACATCTGAAATGACGTGCAAGATGCCTGCCATCGCCCTCCAGGTGCAATCTTGCCGGCAAGGCGGCAACCGGTATTCATCTTTACCGAAAAAATGTACAAAGTACAAACACTGACGTTGTGCCGGCTTGCATTTTTCTCTTTATAGAAATTTACCGATATCCGGAACTAACAAAAGGGACAAGTACCAAACGGCATCCATCGTTGCATTCAAAGGAGATGCTATGCAAGCAACACAGCTCAAAGAGCGCTTTTCTCAAGTGGAACAATGTATCGACAACGCGGCACAGATGTGTGAAATGAGCAGTGATGTGCCGGACCGTCTGCGTACCTGCCTGAGTGAGCTCGAGCGGGAGTCCGATCATGCAAGTCAGGTTGCCGAGCAGGGCCAGGGTCCGGACCAGTTGCGGCAATGCGTATCCAAACTGGAAAAAATCGGTGATCGCGCGATGCAGGCATGCAGCCAGACCGAATATGTGGACGTGCAACTGCAAAATGCGGTACGCCAAGCCCGCAAGGCCATTTCCACTCTGAAACAACATCTTCATTAATCGCTAATCCTTATCTGCTCTGAAACGCAGCCTTCCCGGCTGCAGACAGGTGCGCGCCGCATCGCGCACCTGTCGTAACAACGCGTTACATCCCCGGGTTCAATGCCTGTTAAAGTGGCGTTGCCTGAGAAATTCAAAAAGGGGATAACGTTGGCCAGAAAGTCGCGCACTTCATCTTCATCGCGCAAATCGTCGAGCATGCCGCTGTCCGGCCGGTTGCTGCAGGTCGGCGCAGTCCTGTTTGCGGCCTTCATCCTGGTCTGCCTGCTTGTTTTCGGTTACGTGACGCTGTTCGTTACGCCCAACCTTCCGTCGCTTGACGCGTTGATCGATTACCGTCCCAAGATTCCGCTGCGTGTTTATACCGCCGATGAAGTGCTGATCGGAGAATTTGGCGAGGAAAGGCGTGATTTCATTCCGATCGCCCAAATGCCGGACGTGATGAAAAAGGCATTGCTGTCGATCGAGGACGACCGTTTTTATGAACATGGCGGTGTCGACTATATCGGCGTCATTCGCGCGGGCCTGGCCAATCTTCGTTCAAGCCGGGCACAAGGCGCCTCGACCATCACGATGCAGGTAGCACGGACGTTTTTCTTGTCGCGCCAGAAAACCTACGGCCGCAAGATCCATGAAATCGTGCTCGCCTACGAAATCGAGCGGCATCTGACGAAAGACCAGATCCTCGAGCTCTACATGAACCAGATTTATTTGGGTGAGCGGGCTTATGGTTTCGGCAGCGCTGCGCGCGTGTATTTCGGCAAGGCAGTCAAGGACCTGACGATTGCCGAAGCCGCAATGCTGGCCGGCCTGCCGAAGGCGCCCGCCGGCGCCAATCCCATCGTCAATCCGACCCGTGCCGGCCAACGCCAGCAATACATCCTCAAGCGCATGCGTGAACTCGGCTATATCACGCCCGAGCAATATGCGCGCGCATCGCAGGAGAAACTGGTGGTGCGCAGCGACCGCCGCCGCTACAGCACCCATGCCGAACATGCCGCCGAAGCCGTGCGCCAGTACATGTATGCGCAATACAAGGACGACATCTATACGCATGGCTACAGCGTCTACACCACGCTGAACAGCGCGGACCAGAATGCGGCCTACAATGCCGTGCGCCGGGGCGTGATGGATTACGAGCGTCGGCATGGCTATCGCGGCCCGGAAGCTTTCATCGATCTGCCGGCGGATGAAGACGAGCGGCAGCAAGCCGTGTCGGAAGCATTGCTCAAGTACCCGGACAGCGACGAACTGCAATCCGCGGTGGTGACCTCGGCATCGGCCAAGCTCGTGCGTGCGGATCTGCTGTCCGGCGACGATATCGAAATCTCCGGCGAAGGCCTGCGCTTTGCCTCCTCCGCGCTGACCAGCAAGGGACAGAACCGGATTCGCCGGGGCGCCGTGATCAGGGTAATCCGCGACGCCAAAAAGAAATGGGCAATTACGCAAATGCCGGAGGTGTCGGCCGCATTCGTCTCGCTCGACGCCCAGGATGGCTCGCTGCGCGCGATGGTGGGCGGCTTCGACTTCGCCTTCAACCAGTTCGACCATGTCAATCAGGCCTGGCGGCAGCCCGGTTCCACCATCAAGCCTTTCATCTATTCGGCCGCGCTGGAAAAAGGCTTCTCGCCGGGTACGCTGGTCAACGATGTCCCGCTCATCATCAATGCTTCCGAAACCGGTGGACAGTCGTGGGAGCCGCAGAACGACAACGGCCAGTACGATGGGCCGGTCACCATGCGTACCGGGCTGAAGCGATCCAAGAACCTGGTGTCGATCCGCATCCTGCAATCGATCACGCCGGGCTTTGCACAGCAATACCTGACCCGTTTCGGCTTCGATCAGGACAAGCATCCGGCCAATCTCACCATGACGCTTGGCACCGGGTCCGTCACACCCATGCAAATGGCAAGGGGGTATGCGGTATTTGCCAATGGCGGTTATCAAGTGACGCCTTTCCTGATCCAGAAGATCGTCGATAACCGCGGCAATGTGCTGACCGAATCCAACCCGGTCAAGGCCGGCGACGAGGCAAACCGCGTACTCGATGGCCGCAATGCCTTCATCATGGATACGATGATGCGCGATGTGATCAATGGCGGCACCGCCTTTGCAGCCAGCCAGAAAATCGGTCGGCGCGACCTTGCGGGCAAGACCGGTACGACCAACGACGCCATGGACGGCTGGTTCGCCGGATATGGCGGCAACACGGTCGGCGTCGCATGGATGGGTTACGACAAGCCGCGCTCGCTCGGCGGCAGGGAGTTCGGCGGCACGGTGGCATTGCCGATCTGGATCGACTACATGCGCACTGCATTGAAAGGCAAGGCGCCATTCGAACGAGGCCTGCCGGATGGTATTGCGCAGGTGGAGGGCGACTGGATGTACAAGGAGTACGTCAACGGCAATGGCGTCTCGGCAGTGGGTGTCGAAGACACCCGCGGTTTCTGGGAGCGCCTGTTTGGCAACCGGCCCGCAGGGCCGGCGCCGTCGCCATCGACCGCACCGGTGCAAAAGCCGAGCACCCCGCTGGATGACAATATGTACAGAGGAGGAAACTAGTTTTTACTGAGATACTTCACACGACTATCCACTACGCGCTATCAACATGATTGGTCTTTTTCTGTCGGCTTTCCTGCTGGGGCTTGTCTTTAACGCCGCACCCGGCGCGGTGTTTGCAGAAACGGTGCGTCAAGGCGTGCGGGGAGGTTTCCGGCCAGCGTTTGAGGTTCAGGTCGGATCGCTGGTAGGAGACGCTACCTGGGCTGTGCTGGGACTGGTCGGCGTTGGCATGCTGCTTCAGCTTGAGGCGTTGCGCTTGCCGATCGGTCTGGCCGGTGCAATCTATTTACTCTGGCTGGCAAGAGATGCCTGGATCGCGGCGAGCCGGGAATTTTCAATTGTGCCATCGCCGAGGGCCTCTTCACGTCCCGCGCTGCGCTCTGGGGCTACTCTATCCCTGACCAATCCGCAAAACCTCGCATTCTGGGCTGCCATCGGCAGCGCAATGGGTGCTGTCGGCATTCAACAGCCAGGCTATGTGGACTACACAGTATTCTTTTCCGGATTCATGATGGCGTCAGTGCTGTGGGCATTTTTTTGCGCTGCGGTCATTGCGCGCCTGTTTCGGAATGCATCCCGCACATGGGTCAAGCTCACCTACAAGCTGTGCGCGGTCGCTTTTCTTGCGCTTGCCCTTGCTTCGTTACGCGATTTGACTTCGCAGACACACAACGACAAGGCGCTTGAAAAGCCTGCCGCCGTTCGATCTTCTTGAGCATCCAGCCGGCGCTTCACGGTTGCGCGTGGCGTTCATCGGTCCGTCAATCCAAGGGCAATTGCAGCCTGATTATTTCTTTCCGGAACTAGTTAATTACAGCAGCCACTTACTACAGGTAAAGTGACTTATCGAAATTACTGTTTATTTATACAGTACTTGTGCTACAGTAACTGCTCATTCACGCTTTCGGAAAAAGGAGAATCATCATGGCTCACCTGAATCATTCTTTCAGCCCGCGTTTTGGTCTCGAATACGCTCCCACTTCGTTCCTGGTACGCTTCGGCAAGCGTGAACTGTTTGTCTGCCACGATTTCCGTAAACGTTATTACAAAGTGAATCCAGTCCTCGATTGCAGCACAGGCGTGGAAGCCGGCCACCTGGAATTGCTGGTACTGCGCCGCTGGCTGGTGATTCTTTCCCGTGCACGTTGAAGATAACCGATTCCCGGCGCATTCATCCAAAGAACCAGTAGCACACGCCGATCGACGCCATGACGCCCGCGACGTCCGCCAACAGTGCGCAAGTAACCGCATGACGGGCTCGCTGGATGCCAACTGCGCCGAAATACACGGCGAGCACGTAAAAAGTCGTTTCGGTACTGCCTTGCACCGTGGCTGCAACCAGAGCGGGAAAGCTGTCCACGCCGCTGGTCTTCATCAATTCGATCAGCATCGCGCGTGCGGCACTACCTGAAAACGGCTTGACCAGGGCGGTCGGCAGCGCGTCGACAAAGCGCGTATCCCAGCCGGCAACCTGGATCAGGTAGCGTAATCCCTCCAGTAACATATCCAGCGCGCCTGAGGCACGCAGCACGCCGACTGCGCATAACATCGCGACCAGATAGGGCAGCAGGTTACGGGCCACGTCGAAGCCTTCCTTGGCACCTTCGACGAAGCTTTCATATACCGGCACCTTGCGCAGCGCGCCGAACACCACAAAGACCACAATTAGGCTGAACAAGACCAGATTGCCAAGGAGCGAAGACAGGGCGGCCAAGGCAACTGCTGACATTCCTGCAAGCGTGGCTATTGCGGCCGACAGCGCCAGTCCGGCACCGCACAGCCAGGCAAGCACAACCGGGTCATGCAATTTGATACGCTGCACGAAGGCTACCGAAAGGAATCCGGCAAGCGTGGACGCCGTAGTTGCCAGCAAAATGGGAAGAAAGACCAAGGTTGGATCGCTGGCACCCTGTTGTGCCCGGTACATGAAGATTGACACCGGAAGCAGGGTCAATGAAGACGCATTCAACACTAGGAACAGTACCTGGGCATTGCTTGCCGTGCCGGAATTCGGGTTCAGCTCTTGCAAAGCTCGCATCGCTTTCAAACCCATCGGCGTTGCGGCATTGTCGAGTCCCAGGGCATTGGCGGTAAAGTTGAGCGTGATCAAGCCAAGAGCCGGATGACGGTCTGGGACTTCCGGCATCAGACGTCGGAACAGTGGCGAGAGCAAACGCGCCAGTATATCGACCAGTCCTGCCTTTTCTGCAATTCGAAGAAATCCCATCCATAGCGTCAGCGTCCCGAACAGCAGAATCATTACCTCGACCGACAATTTGGCCATGGCAAACAGGCTTTCTACCATTGCCGCAAAAACAGCCGATTCTCCACCCAGCAACCAGCGCGCCGATGCGCTGAATGCCGCGATGACAAAAAAGCCCAGCCACAACCCGTTGAGCATGCATATTCCTTCGAAACTTTCGTGTGTCACACCTGCTTCGGCACGACTGCCGCAGGGCCAGAGCATGACCACCGGTAATGATGATCTGCTGCCCCTCCATCGACACGCCGGAAATAATATGACGTGCAATGGTGTAATCATGCCTTCAGGCATGAGGGGGCGCTCAGGATACGATAAAGCGGACTACTTGACGAGATACGTGAGCAATGAATGCACGTATTCTTTATCAAAGGAGTTTGCGCAATGCCCAAGCCACATTCGTTGTTGGGCAATAAGCTTTACGATTTATGATTAATCCAATAGAACAATGAATCCAACATCACTGTTTATTGATGAGCACTTCCGGAAACATCGGTTTTGGCTGGCCATTTTTCTTTATATGGCCGTTCTGGTCTTTGGATCGATCCCGGGCGCGCGGGGGGAAGTAGGGGAGTACGCAACTGGGTTGGTACTCCACTTTGTCACTTATGCAGCGATTGCTTTTTTGTTATTCACCGGATTTCAAGGAGAGAGCGCGTTCAAGGGAACGCGAACCGTGATTCTGATTGCGATGATGGGCGCGCTTGATGAATATGTGCAGAGCTTCTTGCCATACCGGCGCGCAGCGATCGGAGACTGGTCTGTGGACGCAAGCGCCGGCATTGTCATGTCGGCGCTGCTATCGGCAATATTGCCGGTGATTCGCCGCAGGGTTGCGGCGCCTTAGCAGGTGGTATGCCAATCCTGCCCCCTAACGGGACATGAAACTGCGTCTTTTTCCGGGGGGCGCCGAGCCGCCTGCCTGCGTCGCACTCTTCGCTAATAGGCACCGTTATTGGCTCTTCCTGCGCCTTGCAATCGAAAAAATCCATTGATTTCTTCGTCATGTTAAGGAGCGGGATCGGTAGTGGACCGTCAGGGGGCGAAGCATGTCGCCGTCCAGCGTATCCCCTCCCGGTAGTCCGGTCAGGTATGGCCGGTTATATCGCTTTCAATTAATCAAAGCGTTTAAGGCGATCGGGACTTCTACCGATACATGTACGCGGCGGCATGCATAGATCTGCGGTACTGGTGTCATCATCACTTAGGCGGTACATCTTGGCCCAGATATTGATGCATCGCGATACATCTTCACGCGTCAGTTTTTCGGGGCGATCCGAGCGATCAGACTCGAACAAGGCTGGAGCGCTTGGCGGAATATCGCCGACAGGGAGAACCTTGGTTGGCGACGAACGGGAAAACGACTTTTGCATGTTGACCTCGCTACAGTGCAGTGCAGTGCACAAAACTGAGTATATGCCTGCGCAGGTCCGGTGTAAAACGCGATTGACGTTTTTTCAACGACTTTGGAAGAGTCGTTGGCCGTGCGCGACATAGACATCAAATTCAATCCGCACCACAAGGAAAATCAGCGCAGATTGCTCCAGATTTCACTCTGGGGAAATAAGTCTTCGACCGGAACGCTCGCGCCGAATTCCCGATGTCCGTAACGACATATCGCAGCGCCTATTTCAATGAAGCGCTCCATCTCGCTAGAACTTAATTTTGGGGAAATTTCTGCCAGGCGCTCGGCGAGTAATGCAGAAATGCAATAGAGATCGGTGTCCACTGCCTCATTCTCGTTATGCATCATGCGCTCAAGAATCCGGTACTTGTCCACGTCTACCTCCGCGAGTTCAGTCAATCGAGTATAGGTCCAACGGCAGAGGGAACAAGTCGCGGTGCAATATGTAAGCAGAGAAATTCACTGTGCATGCGGAGTGAAATCGCTGTATATCCGATGACTGTCGGGTCGGTGTTCATCATCTTCTATGCGAACTGAAGAACCGAGCGCTGCTCGTATTGACTGAATGTTTGCAAAGAAAATTTTGTGGGCATGTGCGTGCATGCAATAAAAAAGGCAGGACCATGCCTGCCTTTTTTATTCCTGCAATTGTGTCAACAACGCATTTACTTGGATTGCGCGTCCGCCTTCTTTTCGGCAGCATCTACACTCGCTTCGGCCTTGTCTTTCTTCGCCTTGGCATCTGCCTTTGCGATCTTCTTCTGTGCCTTTGCATCGGCCTTGGCCGCCTTCTCGTCAGCCTTGGCGTCTGCCTTCTCTGCTTTGGCGTCCGCCTTGATATCAGCCTTCGATGCCGGTGTTTCGAGCGTGGTCGATGCACCCGAGCTCATGCCGGTGGTGGGAGCCGTCGTAGTTGTTGTGTTGGTCGCCTGAGCGAACACGGAAGTTGCAAACAAGCCTGTCAAGAGAGTAGCGATCAATTTATTCATGCGTATGCTTTCAGAGTAGATAAAGATGACATCGTCGTGTCATTGAATCAGACAGCTCTCCTCCGAAAGATTCATTGTCGTCGTGTTAAGAAATGTAACGTTTGCAACGTAACGCGATCGTGTTTGATGATGCGCTAAGCCCCTTCAATACAGACGATGCTTTTGCCGCCGGCAACGCGGCGCACTATGATCTTGGTCGCTATTCTTTCCGTCATTTCCTGCACATGTGAAATGACGCCCACCTTGCGCCCCATGGACTGCAAACCATCAAGCGCCTGCATTGCAACCGACAGCGTATCTGCATCGAGGCTGCCGAATCCTTCGTCGATGAACAGGGACTCGACCCGTACGCGATTCGACGATAAAGACGCCAGACCCAGCGCGAGTGCAAGCGATACCAGAAAAGATTCTCCACCCGATAGCGAATGCACTGAACGCACTTCCTCGCCCATGTCCTGATCCACCACCATCAGCGCCAACGTATTGGCGATACGCTCTAGCCGATAGCGGCGCGCCAGTTCGGCGAGATGTCGATTGGCATAGCCGAGCAAGACATCGAGCGTGAATTGCTGTGCATAGTTGCGGAATTTTTTTCCATCGGCCGAACCAATCAGTTCGCCCAGCTGGCTCCATAATCGCGTGCTTGCCTGCTGGCGCTCGAGCTCATCGCGCATTGCCGCCGATCGGAGCCGGCGTGCATCATCATCGGCAATCGCGAGCTTCAGTTCTGCCATGCGTGCGGCTGAGCCATCGAGTTCGGTGCGCAATGTGGCCATCGCATCCTGCAGACCTTCGATCGATTCCGTGGATGGGCGCGCCTGTTCGTGTGCGGCACGGCGTTCCTGTCGTTCCTGGAGGACGGCCTTGGCGGAATGCAGTCCGGCATCGGCTTCGTGCAGATGCCGTCGTTCCGAGGCAATCCATTCATCGTCGTGCATGAGCAGACTTTCCAGTTGCACGCTATCCAGTGGTCCGGCCTGTTGATCTGCACGCTGGTTGTAGGCGTCGATCCACGCATCGAGACGGTCCTGGCTTGATTTCGTTTCCCGCTCCAGCGCGGCAAGACGTTGCCGTGCCTGATCACGCGATTCGCCCACGCGTGCAGCCTTGAGCCCACATTGCTGCACATTTTGCGAATGCTGCTCGCATTGCGTCCTGGCCTGTTCCAGTGCGAAGGACAATGTCGCTTCGACCTCCTTTGCAGCGCGGCCATCAAACAGGTTTTCGCGTGCAGCACGTTTTTCCCCCAAAAGCGTCGTGATAGCGGCAAGTTGTGCATTGATCTGTTGCAGATCGTCTGCGCATCTGGCGAGGCTGTCCGCAAGCGCAATGCCGGCATGGTCGAGTTCTGCCATGCGTGCGGCCTGATCTTCACTAGTGGTGCGGCTGGAAAGCCAGCGCTGAACCTGTTCGGCGCATGCAACCCGAAAAGCGGCAGGCGAGGAGTGCCAGTCTTTGCGCCATTCACCGTCGTTAAAGGCATCGTCAAGCTGAAGCAGATTGGCATCGAGCCGCTGAGCCAGATCGGCGCGCTTGTCTGCCAGTCTTGACGATTCTGCGACAGCGGAATCCGCTTCGGCATTTGCGCGAACGGCTGCGTCGTTCAATGCGGCCTGCATCCGTAACGCTTCATCGAGCACTTGTTGCGCGTGGTCGCGCGCCTGCGCTGCCTGGTCTGCCGCAAGCTCTGTTTGGGAAATGGCGTCCAGCTTGAGCTTGCAGGCCTGACGTAATCCCCTTATCCATTCGGCGCATGCGGCAGGCGCTATGCCGGCGGCCTCAGCGGCAACCGGATGTACTGACCAGTGCGCGAGCCCTTGCGACAAGGATGTTGCGACGCTCTCCTTCTGTTGCAGCAAGGCCGCGTATTGCCGCCGCGATTCCGCGACGATGGCGTCTGCTTTTGCATGCTGCTCCAGCAGCTGTTCGACATTAGTCCGGTTGCGTGCGACTTCTCCTTCGATGCCTGCCAATACCGCCTGCAGCCGATGATCGCTCCCGGCATAGGGATGATCGGCGGAGCCACAAACAGGGCAGGGCTGTCCATCTTGAAGAGATGCGCGCAGTGCTTCCACATTTTCATTGCATTCGGCCTGGGCGATGCGCAACAATCGCTCAGCCTGTTCGAGGCTCGCCTTGGCGGGTGGAATACGCTGGCTAAGCGCCGCACTTTCGGCCTCGACTTCTTGCACGGTGCTGGCCAGCGTCTGTACTTTAGCAACATGTCCGTCATAGGCCGCCTGATTTATAAATACGGCTTGCCACAAACGCTCGGCCTGCTCAAGCAAATCACGCCGCGCTTCCATCGCACGGCGTTCATCACGCACTCCGATAATGTCGACACGCACCAGATTCCGTGACGTGTCGTCCCGATGGCGGGTTGCAAGCACCACCGCATCGACAGCCGATGCGAGCCGCGCACGCGCTTCATCGCTCGATGACTTTTTTCTGTCCAGTTCGGCATGCAACTGTGAAAACTTTCCGCGAAGTTCATCGTGCTCCTGGCTGGTGTCTGCCGCTTGTGCCAGTAGCGTGTCCCAGCGCGACCAGTTCACGGCCAGTGCCTGCATGCTTGCGTGTTGCGTCAGCCAGGCCTCGGCCTTCTGTCTTTCAACGTCGGCGAGTTGCCTGCGGCGGCGATTGTCCGCCAACCTTGCATCGGCTTCGTCTTTGGCCCGCTGGGCCTTGCTGACTGCTTCGACAGTGCGTTCATGCTCAGGCTGTAGCGCTTCGATCTGCGCGTCGAGTGATCTTGCCTTGTCAAGGTCTGGGTTGGCAGCCGCACGGGCCGCATCGGCTGCGCGTAGCGCATGTTCGGCATCGTGCAGCGCCCGGGCAGCCTCCGTTTGCTGCTGCAATGCGTGTTCCAGCTGCTGCTCGGTGGCCTGTATGTCAGTTCCGGCAGCGGCAATTGCCGCTTGAGCGCGTTCGAGGTCATGCAGTAGCGGACGTGCTGTTTGTATGCTTTCCACTCTGGACAGATGACGGCGTCGCGGTGCGAGGGCGAGCTGTTCGCCGACCAGTCTTTCGACTTCATCGCGCGCCTGCTGTTCGCCAACGCGCAGCGTTTCCCATGCCTGATGCCAGCGCAGTTCATGATCGAGCGCCGCCTTGCGCTGCTCCAGCAAGCCGAGCGCTGCACTTGCCTGCACGGCTTCCTGTTCCAGATTTTCCCGTGCGGCTTGTTCCAGCGGCGCATGGTCGGCCAGGCGCAGACCGAGCTGCTGCAATGCCTGCTGCTCTACCTTGGCGCGCTCATAGGCGCGCTTGGACATCGTGCTGTAGATCGCGGTGCCCGACAGGGTTTCGAGCAACTCGCCGCGTTCGCCGTCGTCGGCGCGCAGAAAGGCTGAGAACTCGTTCTGGGCCAGCAGCACGGCGCGCGTGAATTGCTCGAAGCTCAGTCCGATGCGCAGCTCGATTTCAGCCTTGACCTCGCGATTGGTCCCGCCAATCTGCTGCAGCTCCGGCATGCGCCACAGGGACATACCGACATTCTGCAATGCGCCGTCGCCTTTCGAACGTGCGCGCCGCACGCTCCAGCGCGCGCGATAAGTCTGATTGTCGTTGCCGAGAAATTCGACTTCCGCATAAGCGTCGGCACTACCCCTGCGCAGCAAGGTCCGCGTGTCCTGCGGTGTGAGCGTTTCCTCGCGCACATCCGGCAAGCCTATGCCCTTGCTGCCCGCACGCGCCAGACGCGGTGTCGCATCGTAGAGCGCCAGGCATAGCGCATCGAGCAGGGTGCTCTTGCCGGCGCCAGTCGGACCGCAGATTGCGAACAGGCCGGTGGAGCGCAGCGGCTCGGCCTGAAAATCGAGTGCGAATTCGCCTCCCAGCGAAGCCAGGTTCTTGCCGCAAACCTTGAGTATTTTCATGACGTGTCAGGATGGCTGGCGGTCAGCCGCAAGCAGAAGTTCGGTAAAGGCGGCGAGCTGATCAGGGCTTACCTCGCTGCCGTAACGCGCCTGATAAAGGCGCTTGAAGATTTCATCCGGCTGAAGCGTGTCGAGGTCGTCGACCGGTATCGGTTCGGCGTGCTCGGCAACGCGACGCGCGGTGCTGGTATCGATCTTTGCCAGACGCACCGGCTTTCCTTCCAGTGCCGCTTCCACCTTCGCGCGCAAGCCGGGTTCCGGCCCATCCAGTCGAACCCGCACTTCCAGATAGGCGTGACGGTGAATTTCCGGTAACGGCGGAATGTCGAGGGCATGCAATGCCGCAAGCGCCTCATCGATCGTACCGGGGTGGCGCGGTATGCGCAGCAGTTCGACCGACCTCGGTACCCGGATTTCGCGTATCGCGGCAACCGAATCGCCGTTCAGATCGATGCACAGTACCTGATGCGCGTAATCGACTTCCGCGAAGGACATCGGGATCGGGCTGCCGCAATAACGCACATGCTCGCAGCCGGCGACACGCTGGGCCTTGTGCAGATGGCCGAGCGCGGCATAGGCGACCGGCGCATCGAACATTCTGGCAGAGAGCGCTTCTGCACCGCCGACGACAATGCGGCGTTCCGAGTCGGCGGAGACTTCGCCGCCGGTCATATGGCAATGGCCGAGCGCAATGATGGCTTGCCCGTCTTCGCGCCGCCCCAGCGCGCCATCGAGCACCTGCCGATAGAGCAGCGCCACGCCATCCATATAAGGATCGCCGTCGGATTCCACCCGCGGCACGTCGCCCGGCCGCAGGAAAGGCACGGCGAGACACCATGCACCGACCGAGCCGTCCGGCCGCACCAGCGGCACCAGCAGTTGCGTGTGGTCGATCGTACCGTCGGGCAGGCGCGACACATGGCCGACTATCGTGATCTTCATTCCTTCAAGCAAAGGTCGGGGCGCTTCCAGCCGGCCCGGCGAATCGTGGTTGCCGGCAATGATGACGATGTTGAGCTGAGGTGCGCGCTGTTTCGCCTGTTGCAGAAAGCGATAGAACTGACGCTGAGATGCGGCCGACGGATTGGCGTTATCGAAAATATCTCCTGCAACGAGCAAGGCATCGACCGCCTGCTCTTCGATGGTATCGAGCAGCCACTCCAGAAACCGCTCGTGTTCATGTGCACGGTCGTAATTATGCAAGGCCTGGCCGAGATGCCAATCCGAAGTATGCAGCAGGCGCATCAGAATCCTTTCGCAACGATGCCGGACAGGATACCGCCGGCGTGGGCGCGAATATAGCATTTCCGCCGCGCATGGCGGCAGAGGTGAAATGATCGATTAAATTTTCTCGGCCAACGCGAGCCGCGCCATGGTCAGCGCGCCTTCGAACGAGCCGGCGGATGCAATAAACAGGTTGTTATGGCAAAAGCCGGCATCGGCAACGCCTGTGACTTCGGCCAGTTCCGCGCCTTGCAGGCCGGCCCAGCGCGCCGGTAAATCCTTGCGCGCTTCAAACGTATCGACGGTCGCCGGAACGGTATGCAGCATATAGCGCTGTTCACTCAAGTTGTGGCTGATCACGAACAGGACCTTGGGCATTTCATTGCGAACAATGGCGGCCCAGGGCAGGGCGCTGTTGGCGAGAAATAGCAGGGCGCCGTCTTCGAGCGGCTCGGAGCGGCGGACCTGTTCCACCGCGAGCATCCCGCCGACCCGGTATTTCACCGCATTCACGAGAATGTCGGCGATGAACTCCATCGCGCGGCGGAACTGAGAGAGTCGCAATCCATCCGCGGCTGCTGCGTCGGCCGCCTGCTGTTCATCGATCCAGGTAGGGTTGAAGCCGGAAATCACCGCTGACAAGCCGTAGCCGCCAGGCGCATTCTTTGCCGCCCCGGTATCGGACATGTCCAGATACTGGACCAGATCGCCATCGATGGCATGGGCAATCTGTTGCGCCTGTTCATCCGACAATTCGGTTTGCAGTGAGGAACGCGCCAGCGCAACCACGCAAGGCGCGCCATGGGTTTTCCAGACCAGGCCTGCGCTGGCATAGACGACACCCGATTCGCGTGCGCCGGCGAAACCTTTTTGATGATGGTCGAAACGTCCGGCTTGCGGATCCCAAATGCCGCCCACATCGACTGCAAAATCGGCCGCCCGGATTTTTTCGGGATCGCGGGTGCGTATCAGTTCGCTGCCGGGGAAGAGAATATTGAGCACAGTGGCCGCCCAGACATCGTCTGCGTGAAATTTACCTGAATGTGTTGCAATGATCATGGAAGAAGTCGAATGGAGTCAGAGCCGAAATACGGCATGCCTCCATTCTACGGGGGAATGGACGGCGCTGTGCAGCGGCACCGGGATTATTGTCAATCAACAGCGTCCTGCATGCAATGACGCGATGTCGCCTTCAGGCAGGGTAGAGGATGTTACTGTCGAACAACCGCAGGCGTCGCTACCAATCGACGAAAATCGCCGGACACAAGTCATACTTTCCGGTGATTAAGCACATTGCAGAATTGCCGCAGAAGACCTTGAGCAAACACAGCTTTGATCATCCGCACTTACTTACTATTGTGTTTAATGCGGTAGATAATGTGTCAGTGGTTTTTTCCAGAAGCATGTTCAATGCAGTAATGCTGCACGCGTGCGGCACGACTTCAGATTCCGGCAGCCTTGCTGCATCGGCGCTGGGTCTTCCCCATGAGGAGCAGATGCGATGACGGATATAGTGCGAATCGATGACGAAGTCATCAATGTCGATGACTTCGTCAGGATACTGAAGCTCGGCGGCCAGTTCGAGAGTCTGGTCGAACAGATCGTGCGCGACAAGCTGACGGTGAATGCGGCGAAGAAGGGCGGGATTCCGGTGTCGGCCGAGGAAATACAGGAACGAGCGGACCAGTTCCGCCGGGTCCAGGGCTTGCACCGCGCGGCCGACATGAACCAGTACCTGGACGCGCTCGGTGTCAGCCTGGATGAGTTCGAGGAATTTATCACCGATGCGCTGTACCAGGAAAAAATGATCGCAAAGGTCTGCAACGAGCGTGCGATCGAAGAATACTTCAAGCTGAATTCACCGAAATTCGACAGCATCGAAGTCAGCCATATCGTGCTCGATGCAGAAGGCAAAGCCAAGGAAATGATGTCGGTGCTGCGCGACGATCCCGACAGCTTTGCCGAGATGGCGCGCGAACATTCGATCGCCGACACCCGGGAGCGGGGCGGCGTGATCGGCAAGGTTTTGCGCGGTTCGCTCAAGACCGATATCGAAGCGCGGGTCTTCAATGCGAAGGTCGGCGACCTGCTGGGCCCGTTTGCTTCGCATGACAAGTCGCAATTCGAAATCTTTACCGTCACGGCAAAGCATCCGGCCACGCTTGATGAGGAAGCCGCGGCAGAAATCCGGCGGCAATTGCGCGAGGACTGGCTGCTAGGCCGGGCGCAGGAACATATCATCGAAGCACGGTAGGGGCGGGAATGGCTCACACATGGATGCACCATCACAACTCCAGCCGGTTACGGAATTCCTTTCATCCGTAGAGATCTTGTCGCCGTTTACGCGCGACGAGCTTGAAAGGCTTGCCGCGCAGGCGGAGTCGCGCTTCTATGCCTTTGGCGACACCGTATGCAATGCAGGCGATCCGGCGCATGGCTTGTTTGTGATCAAGACCGGTTCGGTGCGCATCTTTACCGAAGAGCAAGGAAAAGAAATCAGCATGGGCGTACGCAAGGTCGGCGAGGTATTCGCCGACGTCGCCATGCTGCGTGACTACCGGCACGAGTCGTCGGTGCGCGCGTCGGTGAAGACCGAATTGCTGTTCATTCCCCGTCAGGCGATCGAGCCGGTGATTCTGCAGAATCCCGCCGCTTATGCATTTGTCACCAGCTATGTGGCGATCAGTTCTGCCGGCGGCTTTGTCGCCCGCCTGTTCGATCTGAAAGGCAAGGTTAACAAAAAAGAGCTGGAAGAATTCATCCGCAGCGTCGGCGTCAAGCGCGTGAGTGCGGGCAAGGAAATCCTGAAGCAGGATACGCGCGATGACCGGCGGCTCTATGTGGTGCGTCATGGCGAAGTGAGGATCGTACGCAGCGAAGCAGGCGAAGAGTATCCGCTGGCGACCTTGCGCGATGGCGAAATCTTTGGCGAAAAAGCCTGCGTCATGCGCCAGGAGCAGATGGCGACAGTGACGGCCAATGCCGATACCACGCTATTGGTGATTCCCGAAAAGACGATCCACCAAATCGTCGAGCGCAATCCGAAACTGCGCGAGGCGTTGGAAGAGCGCATCCAGTTCATAGAAAGAGAGTTGCACAGGCAAAAGAAACTGGCGGACCGGCGCAAGCGTCCAGTCACGCTCGACCTGCGTACCCAGCCAGAGCATGGCGAACGCGTCATCAAGCGCTTCCCGCTGATAGAGCAAGCCGAAGAAATGGATTGCGGCGCTGCATGCCTGGCAATGCTATGCAAGCATTACGGGATCTCCATGACGCTGGGCAAGCTGCGCGAGTTGGCCAATGTCACGACGCAGGGTGCCACGCTGGACAGCCTGGCTCGTGTCGGCGATTCGCTGGGTTTTACGACACGCGGCGTGCAATGCACCTATGAAGCGCTGCTGGGCTTCGAGCTGCCTTTTATCATTCACTGGGAAGGCTATCACTACGTCGTGGTCTATGGCGTCTCGAAGCGCAACATTTGGGTGGCCGATCCGGCACTCGGTTTCAGGAAGATGACGGTCGAGGAATTCGAGCGCGGATGGAGCGGCACCTGCCTGTTGTTTACACCCGGCACCGAAATGGCCGAGCTGGCCGCGACGCGCTCGCCATGGCTGCGCTTCATTGCCTACCTGAAGCCTTACAAGACAATTCTCTTTCATCTGTTCGTCGCGACCTTCGTGATTCAAATGCTCGGTCTCGTGCCGCCGCTGATCATTCAGAACATCCTGGACGGCGTGATCGTGCATCAGAATGTCGGCCTGCTGCATCTCTTGATTGCCGGCCTCATCATCTCCAACGTGTTCACGCAACTGATGACCACCATCAGGGCCTATCTGGCGAACTTCATGGTCCGCAACATGGACTTTGCCATGATGTCGCATTTCTTCCGTCATACGATGTCGCTGCCGTATTCATTCTTTGCCAAACGCAAGACCGGCGACATCCTTGCACGCTTCCAGGAAAACCAGACGATACGCGCGTTCCTGACCGAGTCGACGGTGACCACCATACTGAACCTGTTGATGGTGTTCATCTATTTCTCGATCATGTTCTTATACAACGCCAGGATGACACTGGTACTGATCGCCTTCATCATTCCCATCATGGTATTGACCGTGGTTGTCACGCCGAGAATCAAGAACTATGCGCGTGAAGCGTTCACCACTTCCACCGAAGCACAAGCCTTCCTGATGGAAACGCTGGGCGGCGTGGAAACCATCAAGGGCATGGGAATAGAGCGCGCCGTGCGCCTGAAATGGGAAAAGAAATATGCGAAGTCGCTGGACGTGCAATATCGCGCCCAAGCCTTCAACATCCTTGTATCACTCGGCAGCCAGGTTCTGAATGCAGCCACCACGATTGCCATTCTGTGGGTAGGCGCAAACCTCGTGCTTGCGCGCGAACTCAGCGTCGGACAACTGATCGCATTCAATGCGCTGATGGGCAGCGTGCTGGCTCCGCTGATGGGCCTGGTCGGCTTGTGGAGCAGGCTCAATGATGCCGCGGTCGCGATGGAACGATTGGGTGATGTGCTGGATATGGAACCGGAACAGAAACCTGCCGATCTGCCTTCGCGTATCGTGATTCCCGACCTGCAGGGCGCGATCCAATTCGACAATGTGTATTTTCGGTATGGCGGTAACGAAACATCCTATGTGCTGGAAAACATCAGCTTCGAAATGAGGCCGGGTGAACTGGTTGCCGTGGTCGGACGTAGCGGCTCAGGCAAGACCACGCTGGCCAAGCTGCTGGTCGGGTTCTATGCACCCACCGATGGCAAGATCGTCATCGACGGTTATGACATGAACATGATCGACAAGGATTATTACCGGGCGCAAGTCGGTTATGTCATGCAAAGCAATCTTGTCTTTTCCGGCACGATCGCGGAAAACATCGCCAGCGGCGACAGCAGTCCGGATCGGCGGCGTATCGAGGAAGTGGCGAAGATGGCCGACGCACACGGCTTCATCGCCAAGATGCCCCTCGGCTACGAACAGACGGTCGGCGAGCGCGGTACCGGCCTGTCGGGTGGACAGATACAGCGCCTGTGCATCGCGCGTTCGCTGTATCACGATCCACGCCTGCTGGTTTTCGACGAAGCCACATCGGCGCTCGACACCCAGTCGGAAAGCAATATCATCACCAACATGCACGAGATCCTGAAGGGCCGCACCGCAGTCATCATTGCGCACAGGCTCAGCACCATCATGCGTGCGGACAAGATCCTGGTGTTGTATGAAGGCGCGATCGTGGAACAAGGGCAGCATGACGAACTGGTCGACCGGCGCGGCATGTATTACCAACTGGTGCAAAAGCAGTTGAGCGCGGCATGAAACTCTTTCAACCTGGCACACCTGGCAGTTCAGCGATGTCGTATGCGGGCTTGATCGAAAAGATCGAGATCCTGCGTACCACCCTGCGCTGGGCGTCGCGGCTGGAACGGCCGGAAATCGAAAAGCTGCTGCGTCAGTCGAACACCTTGCGCGATGAAATCCTGCAACTCTCTCACAAGGAGCGGTTCGTCAAGGCTGCAGCCGCGGAAGTCGAACCGACCGAAAAATTGCCGGGACAACGCCGTCAAGCCTTGCTGGAACGCAGCTTCGTGTTCGAAGGGACGTTTGGCGATAACCCCGAATTGCTTGATGCGCTGGAAGTCGCGGAAAAAGCGGCGCCGACCGATCTGCCGGTGCTGATCGATGGTGAAAGCGGTACCGGCAAGGAGTTGATGGCGAAAGTGATCCATGCGAATGGCTCGCGCGCCGACAAACCGTATATCTCCGTCAACTGCGGCGCGATTCCGGACAACCTGCTGGAGTCTGAACTGTTCGGACACAAGAAGGGCGCATTCACCGGCGCGGCGAACGATCGCAAGGGAAAATTTGAAAGCGCGCATAAGGGCACAATATTCCTCGACGAAATCGGCGAACTGCCGCTGCCCGGTCAGGTCAAGCTGCTGCGAGTGCTGGAGTCGCACGAAATCCAGCGGGTGGGTTCGGATGAACCGATCGTCGTCGACGCCCGCATCGTCGCCGCTACCAACAAGAACCTGCGGCGTCTCAGCGAAGAGGGAACATTCCGCGAAGATCTGTTCTATCGCCTGAGCGTGATCCATGTCAGCCTGCCGCCGCTGCGCGAGCGCAAGGATGAGATTCCGCTGCTGTTCTCTTATTTCTGCGACGAGGCGGCGGAAATGCTCAAGCGGCGCCCAGTGAAAATGTCGCCGGCGCTGCGCGCCTTCCTGCTGTCTTATTCCTATCCCGGCAACATACGCGAACTGCGCAATCTCATTTATCGCCTTTCCTGTCTTGCCGGAGAAACCGCCGATACAGTGCACTTGCCGGTCGACATACGTCCGAAAAACCAGACTGCGGCGACCACGGTAAACGAAAGCACCGCGATCCCGGACGCCACGCCCGCTTCATTGAGCGACGCAAGGAGAATTGCCAGCGATGAGGCGGAAAAGGCCTTTCTGGAAAAAGGTTTGAAGGAAGTGGGTGGTACGGTGGCGGAACTGGCCAGACGTTGCGACATGAACCGTTCGCATTTGCAGATGCTGCTGAAAAAGCATGGCATTCATTCGAAGGACTTTCGCCGTCAGGCTGTGCAGCCTGACGGAAATGGCGACACGCCCATCCAGCGCCGGTAGCGCCGAATATGTACAGGCTAATTGCGGCGTATTGTCACAGCGCCGGATTCAGCGCCGTCATGTCACCTCTGCGATCATCGTCCACGCGCACGACAACCGCGGAAATATTGTCTCGTCCGCCGCCGTTGAGCGCCATGTTGATCAAGGTTTCGGATGCCTGCCCACAATCGCCAACCGAAAGCGCGTTGCGCATTTCCTGCTCGCTGACTGCATTGCTCAAACCGTCGCTGCATAACAGGAACATGTCGCCGTCGTCGACCTGCACCACGTTTTCATCGATTTCCAGCATGTCGGCTGCGCCCACTGCGCGGGTAATCATGTTGCGTGTCGCATGTTGCTGTGCTTCTTCGTCGCTGAGTCCGGCGCGGGCCTTGAGTTCCTCGACTTGGCTATGATCGCGCGTCAGCAGTTGCAGTTCGCCCTGCCGGTACCGGTAGATGCGGCTGTCTCCTGCCCACAGATAGCCGCACTCACTTTCCCATGCCAGAAGAACGACGGCGGTGCTGCCGATGATATAGACGTCGCGCACGATCGCTTCCTGGCGCAGGTCGTGGTTGGCCGATTGCAGCCGGTTCTTCGCTTCGATCAAAAAATTTTTCAGATCGCCAGGATAGGGAATGTCGTCCAGTCGGGCGACCACCATGCGGCTCGCATAATCCCCCAAAGAGTGTCCGCCCATGCCGTCGGCGACTGCCCACATGCCGCGCTCGGGCCGATCGAGAAACGAATCCTCGTTGATTTCACGGATCAAGCCCACGTGGGAGCGCGACGAGGATGTCCATCGAAAGTGTGTTGCATCAGTCATCACAGTCTCCACGAATCATGCCGTCATCGCGACGCCATGCGGGGCAACGTTCCGCCGCGCGTCGTATAAACATCGTACATCCAAAATCCTCGGCCTTGCGTGCTTAATGCTTCAGGTTTGTGCTGCGTTCATCAAGGATGACGTTAATGTTTGAATTCGATGCCGAGTTGTTAATGTCAACCACCTGGATTTGGTTGATCATCTGATCGGCGATATAGGTATTGTTGATCTGGAAAAAGTTCACAGCCGGTCCGAAAGCAGGGGTGGAACCAACATATGGCCTGATCCATCCGAAGACCCATGGTGCGCCGGCGCCCCGAATGACCGACATTGCCTTGGAATCAAGGGCGCGGTTCAGCGGAAGGTCTTTGATAGAAAGTGTGGTCATGATGGTCTCCAAGGTGGCTGTTGGTTATATTGCGTCAGAAATGCTCCTGCTTCTTCATACAGCAATTGGCGTGCCAATGGCGCATAGTAGGTGTCCGCATCCTTAGTTGTCCCTCAGCCAGTGCCGTTTTTACACGGTCGCGCTGATATTGCCCCACTGCGAAGGATTGACAGTGATATGGGGCGGTACGAAACCTGCACCGATGACGCCGACATTGTTGAGAGTGTTGACTTCGACGTTTTGGAACTGGTTCAGGTTTTGGGTGACGCCGACATTGATGTTGGCAATCGGACCCAGGCCGGCGAGCCAGCTGTTGGTGCCGCCGCGTACACGCGACATGGCGCGCTGGTCGAGTTCGGTGCTGTTGGCGAGATCGTGAATGGCGATGGTGGACATGGTGTAACTCCTGGAATGTATGGTGAGGTGGGATGCGGATCCGGTAGGTGGAGGACTGGCCTCCACCGTCGGGGTTCGCTCACAGGGATTAGCCGAAGTTGATGGTGTTGGTGCCATGCTGATGCGGTTTCACGGTGGAAGTGATGCCGGAAACGAAAGCGGCGTTGTTGCCGTTGTTGACCAGGGTGTTCTGGCTCTGGCCAAGCGATTGTTCGGCATCGAACTGGAAGTCGTTCTTGGACATGCTAACCAGCGGGCCGAAGTAGAAGGGCATGCCTTTGTAAGTGCCGCCGCGCACAGCTGCCATGGCGCTGGCGTCGAGTTCTTCGGTCACGGACAGGTCGTTGATGATCAGGGCTTTCATGAAATTCTCCTAAAGGAATAAGTGGTTTGCGTAAATGAATGAACAGGATGTTGCGATTAAGCGAAGTTGATGGTGTTGGCGCCATGCTGATGCGGTTTCACGGTGGAAGTGATACCGGACGCGAAGGCGACGTTGTTGCCGTTGTTGACCATAGTGTTCTGGCTTTGACCGAGTGCCTGGTCGGCTTCGAACTGGAAGTCGTTTTTGGAGACGCTCACGAGCGGGCTCCAGAAGGGGTAGACGCCTTTGTACATGCCGCCGCGAACGGCAGTCATGGCACGGGCATCGAGTTGTTCGGTGACGGACAGGTCGGTGATGATCAAGGTAGTCATGGCAATTCTCCTGAAAGGAAGTGGTTAAGTAAGTCAAGTAAGTCAAGTAAGGTGAAGCGGGTGAATCGTTTGGGGTTGGGTGCCGGTCATTGTGTCGCACTCGATAGGGATATTGCAGGGAGTGTGCCAGGGCGTGTGGAGTGAGGCGGAGGAGGCTCTAAGTGCTTGAATATGCAGGGGAAAATATGCGGTATGCGGGGAGGTGGCGCAGTGGGGCGAGGATTGCGCCAGCTAGCTGCTGATGGGCCATATCCAACACATTAAAGATCAACTGTTGGATTAATGAAGACTAATGCAAAGCTGAGGCAAGCCTAATGGATTACTGGCTAATCTTGCATTTTTTTAACGAGCATCAAGTACGCCTTCACACAGGAAACAAGACACTGTTGATAGGGAGCGATGTACACCGCCCGACACTTGCTATACATATGCCGGGTTAAACCAGACATCAGGGCTATCGCATATCGATTCCAGCCCGTCGAACATGGTGAGCAATAGCGACAATATCGAACTGTCGTTCAGCGCGAACGACGTCAGGAGAATGCCGAGTCCTTGCTTATTGCGAATCTGTCAGCGCTCTCTGTGTATGCAGAATATGTTGCCGTAGTAGTGAAATAGCGTGATTTGTCTTGCCGTCGCGGAGGGCATTCAGCATTTCATGGTGTTCTCTCTGCGGTTGTTCCCGGCCAACCGTATGGGAGATAAGGATGCGGGTATAGCGCTGGGTACTTAGGAACAATTCTTCAATCATCTTCAGAAGACGCGGTTTGCCTGCTGCCTTGTACAGGACCAAATGGAATTGCAGGTTCAGATCGGTCCATTGAGCAGGTTTGCTGGTCGCATCATACTGACGGAGAATTTCCCCTGCGGCATCCAGGTCCGCTGGAGTTAATCGTGGTGCTGCCAGTTCGAGTGCGCGCGTTTCCAGGCCGAGCCGGATATCGAGCATTTCAATGACGTCCTCAACGCTATGAGCAAGGACGACGGCACCTTTGTTTGGCTGGTGGCGGATCAGTCCTTCCACCTCCAGTCGCTTGAGCGCTTCCCTCACAGGGATGCGGCTGACGCCGAACTCGTCTGCCAGTTCTTCCTGCTTGAGCGATACCCCTCCAGCAAGAGCGCCGGCATGGATGCGCTTTCTTAACTCAAGCGCAATGTGGTCTGATGTCAATTTTTCCATGGATGGCGAACGTTAACAATGGCGTGATCCCAGCGCCAGAAACTGTATATTAATTTGGATCCAAAATAGGATAATATACCTTTTTCGGAATGATCTGAGGAGAAACGCATGCATAGCCTTCGTAACAAATATGACGTTCTTATTGCTGGCGGAGGCATTGTCGGTTGTTACGTTGCCTACTTTTTGAAACAGCAGAATCCGGCCATGGAGGTCGCCGTCATCGAACCTGACCCGACCTATGAATATGCATCGACAGTGCGTGCGTCCGGCGGCGCCCGGCGGTTGTTCTCTTGTCCGGAAAACATTGAGATGTCCAACTTCAGCATTGAACGCATCAAGAACTTTTCGGCTGAGATGAGCGTGGACGGCGTTCCTGCGCCGATCGACTGGGTGGAACAAGGCTATTTATTCATCGTGCAAGGAAGCAGGGCGTTGCAGATGCTTGAGGAGAATGCGCAGGTGCAGCAGGCGCTGGGGGCAGACATAAGGATGCTCGACAGAGAAGGTTTGAAACAGCTTTTTCCTTCGATGCACGTTGATGACCTCGATGGCGCCGCCTATTCCCCCAAAGATGGCTGGTGCGACCCGAACAGCTTTCTGCAGGGTACGCGCAAAAAGACGAAGTCGCTCGGCGTGGAGTTCATCAGCGATCGGGTCAGTGGTTTCACCTGGTCTTCTGACACGATTGTCGGGGCAACACTATCCAGTGGTACGACGCTTGCCGCCGATTACTTTGTCAATGCCGCAGGTGCCTGGTCGGCACAGGTTAGTGCCATGGCAGGCATGGTCCTTCCGGTGTCGCCACTGCGCCGTTTTGAACATTACTTCACCGGGCATCGCCAGATCGAGCCCTTGCCCTATGTAAAGGATCTCAACCGATTGGCTTTTCGCTCCGAAGGCCAGGGCTTCTCCGGCGGCTTGGTCAATTCGCATGAACCCAGGGGATTCAATTTCGATGTTGATCATCACTACTTCGAGGAGGTCGTTTGGCCGGCACTTGCGCATCGCTTTCCGATTGCCTTTGAGGGCGTGAAGTGTCATCGCACGTGGTCGGGGCTGTATGAGCAAAGCGAGCTGGATGGCAATCCCATCATCGGCAGCTGGACTGGAAACCACGAGAATTTTTACGTCGTGAGCGGTTTTTCAGGCCATGGGATGATGCATGCCCCGGCTGCCGGGCGCGGCGTTGCGGAGCTGATCAATAAAGGGCGGTTTGAAACCATCGATCTCAGTCGGCTGGGCTATGAACGGGTGCTTAAGCATGAGCCTTATCCGGAACGCGGCATTTTGTGAGAGTGCGTAATGCGGGGGATTGGCTATCTGGTCGTTCTGGGCGTGGTTTTCACCGCGCTTGGATAAGGTCTCGTGGTCGCCAGCCTGCGCCATCAGCGTGTTCAGACGACCAGCATCATATTCGGCCTGGAGCCGGTTTGGTTGGAGGCCTGATGATGAGTACAGTTAAAAAGGAATAAATCCATCTTCGTTATCATTGCTTTATGTATCGCATACTATACAATATAAATAAATATTATTTAATGTGTAGTTTGTGATTCATTATGGACTTAATTCAAATAGGCTTGGAGATAAAAAAAGCAAGGCTGGAAAAAGGCGTGCAGCAGGAAGAACTGTGCGCTTTTGCCGAAATTTCCCGGGCAACACTCAGCCGTCTCGAAAACGGCAGGCTGGCCGAACTGGGCATTCGGAAAATCATGCGCGTCTGTGAGCGTCTTGCACTGGAATTGACATTGCAACCGGTTCGCAAGCGGCCGACGCTGCGTAGCCTGGCAATGGAGTCGGCGGAACAACTCCGTTCACGCCATGCGCTTTCTGCCATGGGACCACGCGGGCCGAAGAATGCCGCTTGGGCCGAGACGACATCGCCTCAGCCCGATGAAGCCATTACAAGCTTGCGCAAGCGCGTACGTCGTCCGAAGAAAGCGAAGGAGAGCGAAGAATGATGCTGGTCTGGGTAAATCGCCGCGAAGGAAGCGGCGACGATCACATCGTTGCCGGGGCGATCGACCGCGCCGCGGAAAAGCGCTTCGTCTTTACCTACGATCTCAAGTGCGAAAGCCATTGCGCGGTTTCACTGACCATGCCGGTAGAAACCGAAAGCTACATCTATGACGAGCTGCATCCGGTGTTTCAGATGAATTTGCCGGAAGGCGATCTGCGTCGCACGATCATGCTGCGCTTCAGCAAGGCCATTTCTGGTTTTGATGATCTCAATATGCTGGATCTGGTCGGTTCTTCTCAGATCGGACGCCTGCGCTACTCCAATGAGCAAGTAAAAGCCGATGTGCCGCCGCAAAGCATCAAGGAAATCCTGCACACCAAGGATACCGAAGGCCTTCTGCACTACCTGATGGAACGTTACTCGGCCGTTTCTGGCGTATCCGGCGTACAGCCTAAGGTGCTGGTGCGCGATGAAGACAAGCCCGCCATGCAAGGTCGCATCACGGCGAGCGATGCGACGCATATCGTCAAAACTTTTGACCCTAAGGAATTTCCGGAGCTTGCGACAAACGAGTTTTTTTGCATGCAGGTCGCCAAGCGTGCAGGCCTCAGAATCCCGAAGCTGCAACTCTCGGACAATGGACGATTCCTTGTGGTCGACCGCTTCGATCGCAAGGATGATGGTCGATATGTTGGTTTTGAAGATTTCTGTTCGCTCAACGGCGTTGGCACGGCCAGAAAATACGATTCCAGTTATGAACAGCTCGCCAGGCGCATCGGTGAGTACGTTGACACAGAACATAAGAAGCAGGCGATGGAGGAATTTTTCACTTCCTTCGTCGTGTCATGTGCTGTACAGAATGGAGATGCCCATCTGAAGAATTTCGGGGTCTTATATGACAATGCGGACGCTCCGGTCTCGTTCGCGCCCACGTATGACATCGTATCGACCACGCCGTACATCACGCACGATACATTGGCACTGACCTTGGGCGGTTCCAAACGCTTCCCGAATGCCAGAAAACTCCATGACTTCGGCCGTGTTCATTGCGGCCTGGCGAACGATCACATATCGCAGATCGTCGAGCGGGTGGCCGATGCCATGTCTGCGACGCGCGCGGACATCAGACAGTACATGGGAGATCGTCCAGAGTTCAGGAAGGCCGGGGAGCGCTTACTCGCATGCTGGGAGACAGGACTCAATACGACGTTGACCTCACCTCCGCCGAAGCCTGGAAAAGCTGTCAAGCCTGCAGGGCGGCAAGGCTGACTACCTCAGAAAATACATTGCGATACCGCCGGCGGAGGCTTTGCCCTCACCGGCGGTATCGAGCGCAGCTTATTAGCCGAAGTTGATGGTGTTGGCACCATGCTGATGTGGTTTCACGGTTGAAGTGATGCCGGATGCGAATGCAACGTTGTTGCCGTTGTTGACCAGGGTGTTCTGGCTTTGCTCGAGCGTCTGCGAAGCGTCGAACTGGAAGTCGTTCTTGGACATGCTAAACAGCGGGCCGAAGTAGAAAGGCATGCCTTTGTAGGTGCCGCCGCGCACCGCAGCCATGGCGCCGGCGTCGAGTTCTTCGGTTACGGACAGGTCTTTGATGATCAGTGCTTTCATGACATTCTCCTAAAGGAATAAGTGGTTTGCGTAAATGAATGAACAGGATGTTGCGATTAGCCGAAGTTGATGGTGTTGGTGCCATGCTGATGCGGTTTCACGGTCGAGGTGATGCCGGAAACGAAAGCGGCGTTGTTGCCGTTGTTGACCAGCGTATTCTGGCTCTGGCCAAGCGATTGTTCGGCATCGAACTGGAAGTCGTTCTTGGACATGCTAACCAGCGGGCCGAAGTAGAAGGGCATGCCTTTGTAGGTGCCGCCGCGCACAGCAGCCATGGCGCTGGCGTCGAGTTCTTCGGTCACGGACAGGTCGTTGATGATCAGGGCTTTCATGAGATTCTCCTAAAGGAATAAGTGGCTTGCGTAAATGAATGAACAGGATGTTGCGATTAAGCGAAGTTGATGGTGTTGGCGCCATGCTGATGCGGTTTCACGGTGGAAGTGATCCCGGACGCGAAGGCGACGTTGTTGCCGTTGTTGACCATAGTGTTCTGGCTTTGACCGAGTGCCTGGTCGGCTTCGAACTGGAAGTCGTTTTTGGAGACGCTCACGAGCGGGCTCCAGAAGGGGTAGACGCCTTTGTACATGCCGCCGCGGACGGCAGTCATGGCACGGGCATCGAGTTGTTCGGTGACGGACAGGTCGGTGATGATCAAGGTAGTCATGGCAATTCTCCTGAAAGGAAGTGGTTAAGTAAGTCAAGTAAGGTGAAGCGGGTGAATCGTTTGGGGTTGGGTGCCGGTCATTGTGTCGCACTCGATAGGGATATTGCAGGGAGTGTGCCAGGGCGTGTGGAGTGAGGCAGGTGATGTGCTAAGTGCTTGAATATGCAGGGGAAAATATGCGGTATGCGGGGAGGTGGCGCAGTGGGGCGAGGATCGCGCCAGCTAGCTGCTGATGGGCCATATCCAACACATTAAAGATCAGCTGTTGGATTAACGGCGACAGTCATGAAAAGTCACAGAGCACCGCATCTAAAGACGGACAAAGGCAACTCCCTGCCCGGGCTACTTAATGACGTTGTCCGTCTTGCCTATCTGCGAAGACGCCTGATTCATTCAGCCTTTTATAGATCAAAGCGGCGGCTCGTCCAACGGTGTTGTAAAGAAATCGCGCCGACGATGAGCTCCAACTTGACGGCCCGGATCTGGATCACTTTATGTATACAAATATTGTATATTTAAGTATCCTCATAGCAAATTCCGGCTGCCGCATTCCCGCGCACAAACGATACGGAGAATTCATGTTTCGCAATACCACTGTCGGCATGCGCCTTGTCTACCTGATCGCTTTCAATAGCGTGATGCTGATCGTAGCCGGGCTTGCTTCACTTGCGGCGCTGTATAAAAGTAATGAAGTGACGCGGCATATCTATGAGAATCAGCTGGCCGCCAGTATTCATTTAGCCGATGCGCGATCGAACCAGGTGCTTGTTCGGGTATTGCTGGATCAGGCTGCGTTTGCGCCCGAATCGCCAGAAGCCGCGAAACGTATCACTGCGGCGCAAGCTTTCATGCAGAAATCCCACGACGCATGGAATGCATATGGAAAACTGCCGCACACCGCCGAGGAAAACTTGCTTGCCGCAACAGTATCGCAGCGCCGCAACGCATTCTTCGATACCGGTGTGGCGGGGCTTGTTAAGGCAATACAGGAAGGCAACAAGGATGAGCTTGCAAGGCACGTGATGGAAATTGTGCCGGCGCTGGACCGCGAACTCAATGCGCGCGGCGGTGAACTCGCGAAACGGCAGCTCGATAGTGCACAGATGGAATACGCAGCATCGCAGGAAGAATTCACGCAGTTTACGCGCTATGCGATCGTACTCATCGTGCTCGGGGTGTTGCTTGGTGCAGGCGTGGCATGGCAAATCCGCAAGTCCATCGTCAAACCGCTCGGCGCCATAATGGTCCAGTTCGACCGCATTGCGAGCGGCAACCTGAGCGGCCGGATTGAACAGGGTGGTCGGAACGAGATCGGTCATTTGATGGCCGGGCTGCAGCGCATGCAAGCCAGTCTGTCGCGGATGGTGGGCGACCTGCGCTCAGGATCCGGCCTGATCGCAACGGCAACGCGTGAAATCGCGTCCGGCAATGCCGACCTGTCGCAACGCACCGAAGAGCAGGCCGCATCGCTGCAGGAAACGGCAAGCAGCATGGAAAACCTGGCGACGACCGTGCGTCAGAATGCCAACAATGCACGACAGGCAAGCGCATTGTCACTGGAAGCGTCCTCGATCGCGAAGGAGGGAGGCGAAGTTGTCAGCCTGGTAGTGGAAACCATGGACGGCATCAACAGCGCATCGGGTCGTATCGTCGACATTATCAGCGTGATCGAAGGCATTGCATTCCAGACCAATATACTTGCACTCAATGCAGCCGTCGAAGCAGCGCGCGCTGGTGAGCAGGGCAAGGGCTTTGCTGTGGTGGCGAGCGAAGTCCGCAGTCTTGCACACCGCTCCGCTGCCGCCGCCAAGGAAATCAAGGAATTGATCGATAACTCGGTCAGGCAGGTCAGCGAAGGGACAGTGATGGTCGATCGTGCTGGTCAAACGATGGAAAGAATCGTGAACGCTGTCGCCAAGGTCGAAAGCATCATGTCTGAAATCAGCCAGGCTTCGGTCGAGCAAAGCACGGGTATCGACCAGGTCAGCCTTGCGGTATCGCAAATGGATTCGGTGACGCAGCAGAATGCGGCACTGGTAGAACAGGCTGCCGCCGCCGCGGGATCGCTGGAGGAACAGGCCGAAAAGCTGAACCAGGCCGTTGCCGAGTTCAGGTTATAAGCTCCTGTCAAACAGCCGGCGCCTGCCGGCTATTCGTTCTTGCTGTCACGGTATCAATTACGCCGACGATAATTTCGATCGTCGAGCACTAACAGTCCTCTTCCGGCAAATCGAAGAAGACAGGATCACGAATAAAAAATCAATTCGGCGATGCAATACTGTGTATGCCAGGACGGTATCGTTCGTCCCGAGATTTCAGTCTTACCGTGAAGACTGATTTTTCACCGAAGGAAAACTGCGATGTACGCCGGTCGGGTAGTCGACGATGCGCGTGCCACGTTGTGCCGCAGGCTGATGAAATGCCTGGTGTCTTCCACTGCGTGCGCCACCGGTGATGGCGACCATTGCTTCGTGGTCAAGATCGATGCTTTCCGGCAGATCCTTGATTGTGATGCTGGCCATGATGGTTTCCTTGAACGCTGTTAATAAATACAGATAGCACTGCGACAGATAGCACTGCGTCAGTGTCGCAAACGGTTATCACCAGTATAGGTGAACAGACGCGACAATGCGGCCGATCCCTTTGTCCAGTGGACATCGGGACGGCCGTCTTATATCGATCCCGATCCGTGGTGATGGGCCGGGATTGGTAAGCGGTAGCAACGCTGTCAGACGGTTGCACTGATATTGCCCCACTGCGAAGGATTGACGGTGATATGGGGCGGTACGAAACCTGCACCGATGACGCCGACATTGTTGAGGGTGTTGACTTCGACGTTTTGCAACTGGTTCAGGTTTTGGGTGACGCCGACATTGATGTTGGCAATCGGACCCAGGCCGGCGAGCCAGCTGTTGGTGCCGCCGCGCACACGCGACATGGCGCGCTGGTCGAGTTCGGTGCTGTTGGCGAGATCGTGAATGGCGATGGTGGACATGGTGTAACTCCTTGTATGAATGGTATGCGGTGGATGCGATTCCGGCGGATGGAGGCATTGCCTCCACCGGCGGACAGCGATCACAGGATTAGCCGAAGTTGATGGTGTTGGTGCCATGCTGATGCGGTTTCACGGTGGAAGTGATGCCGGAAACGAAAGCGGCGTTGTTGCCGTTGTTGACCAGGGTGTTCTGGCTTTGGCCAAGCATTTGGGAAGCGTCGAACTGGAAGTCGTTCTTGGACGCACTGAATAGCGGGCCGAGATAGAAAGGCGCACCTTTGTACATGCCGCCGCGAACTGCAGCCATCGCGCGGGAGTCGAGTTGTTCGGTAACAGACAGGTCGGTGATGATCAAGGTAGTCATGGAAATTCTCCTGAGAGGTAGTGGTTAAGTAAGTCAAGTAAGGTGAAGCGGGTAATTCGTTTGGGGTTGGGTGCCGATCATTGTGTCGCACTCGATAAGGAGATAGCAGGGAGTGTGCCAGCGCGTGTGGAGTGGGCCGGTGGAAGCGCTAAGTGCTTGAATATATGGTGGAAAGTGTGTGGAAAGCGGGAAGGCGGTGCAGTGGAGCGTGGAGCAGACTAGCCGACTGTTGATGGGCTGCATCCAACACATCAGACATGCATGTTGGACCACTTCAGACACGTCGGCAGCACGGATGGTTGAACGTTTCGCAACGAATCATGCAAAGCGCTCGAAGCGAAGAAAGCGATGTAGTATCTTGATTAAAGTTTAGGCAAGCACCGCGCATGCGGTTTCATTCTGCGCAGTATGGAATACCATTCATTAGTGCCCTGTGACAGCGCCGGACCGGCTAAAGGAAGCCGACATTCTGTTGAAGCTCAACAGAACAATGCCGCTCTAGCGCATGATGTTTGCTTGTAGACGATGGCTACTGTGGATGACTGCTGTCCGGAACGGTTACTAAGGCAACTCTGATGTAAAACCTATGGCTACTCTCGCGCAGGCAATTCGTACTTTCCAAAGCGGCGGCCTTTCGCATAGGGAGTTTCTCGCGCAGGTCGACCATGTGCTCGCGTCCGATCGGGCCAGTTCGGCACGGCTGGCCGACTTGTTGAGCGAGGAAAACACCAGGATAGAATTGCCGCCCGATGTCTATGTCGAACTGCGCAGGCGGGTCGAACATCTGATGGAATCGGGCCAGCGCACCAACTCCGAAGCCACCCATATTCAGACACGTCCTACCGATTTGCCTGCGCGCTCCAAAGTACCGGCAAGCATGCCGCCGCAGGACAATGGCGGCAAGGATCCCGACCGGATGAAGGGAACCGGCGATACGTTGAACGGACGTTTCGTTCTGGAAGAATGCATCGGTTTTGGCGGCATGGGCACTGTTTATCGTGCATTGGACCTGCGCAAGCTCGAAGCATCGGACCGCAAGCCGTATATTGCGATCAAGGTGCTGAACGTCCAGTTTAGAGGGCATCCAAAATCGCTGATCACCCTGCAACGCGAGGCAAAAAAAGCGCAGGCGCTCGCGCATCCCAATATCGTTACCGTTTATGACTTCGATCGTGACGGCTCGACGGTTTACCTCACGATGGAGCTGCTTTCAGGCAAATCGCTCAGCAGAATATTGCGCGCGCCTGACTTCAAGGGCTTGCCCTACGCGGAAGTCTGGCACATTACCAATGGCATGGGCAAGGCCTTGGCATATGCGCATGAACGCGGATTCGTGCATTGCGACCTGAAGCCGGCCAACGTGTTCCTGACCGAGCGCGGAGAAGTCAAGGTGATCGACTTCGGCATCGCCCGCGTCTTTCATAAACCGGAAGACGATGCGGATGTGACCGTCTTCGATCCAGGCAGTCTTGGCGGCCTGACACCAGCGTATGCCAGCGCGGAAATGCTGGACAGGCTGGAGCCCGACCCAAGGGACGATATCTATGCGTTGGCGTGCATCACCTATGAACTGCTAACCGGCAAGCACCCATTCAATCGGGCTTCGGCCACGCAGGCGCGCGGCGCCGGCATGAAGGCGGTCAGGCCCAAGGATCTCGGACAGCGGCAATGGCGGGCATTGCGTGCGGCGTTATCGTTTCAGCGCGATGCGCGTACGGCAACGGTCGAGAATTTTCTTCGCGCAATGAATGCTGAGCATTCGAAGGTTGCTTACATCGCGATGGTTTCTGCAGTTGTCTTGATCGCAACCCTGGCGGCGGCAGGTGTCGGCTACTACTGGCGCCTTCAGCGCAGCGGCGGCGCCGAACGTCCCGTTCCGACGCCGCCACCGGTCAGCGCACCACGACCAGAAACGCCCGCGGCGCCTCCCTCTCCGCCGGTGGCGACGCCTTCCTCTCCGTCCGTGGTAACGCCTCCTTCTCCGCCGGTGGCGGCGCCATCGCCACCGCCGCGCAAGGCAGAAGAACCGAAAGCGGTACCCGTACCTCCGTTGAAGCTGGCGGCGGTGACGCCGGTGCTGGCACGCATACCGTGTTCGGCCATGTTGGCATCCGCACGCGGCAATACGCTCGATGTGCAGGGATACGTTTCGGACGACATGCCCATGAGCCGGCTCAGGGACACGCTGACAGCGGTGCCCGGCGTGACCAGGCTTGACCTGTCGGTGCAGGCGGTCAGTGCCGAGAAGTGTGCGGTGGTCAACACATTCTCGCCTTACTGGACACGCAATCATGAGCGCGGCACCGAAGCCTCGGTGCAAACCAGGGCACCCAATGCGGAACTGACGGAAGGCGATTTGCTCGTCGTCGATATCAAGACACCGAGCTACAATTCTTATGTGTATGTCGACTATTACGCGCTCGATGGCAGCGTCGCGCATTTATTGCCCAGCCGCCGTTCGAAAGCCAACCAGGCGCCGCCTAACTACCGCGCATCGATAGGCGGCCTGGAAAACTGGGTGATTTCAAAACCGTTCGGAAAAGAATTCATCGTGCTGCTCGTCACGCCGGTTCCTTTGTTCGAGGGGCGCACGCCGGACTATAAATCGCGTACTGAGTATCTGGCCGCAGTGGAAAAGCAGCTCGGCCTGATTGCGGCCAAACATGGGAAGGACCGTATCATGGTCGATTTTGTGCAAATAACGACCAAGGCGAAAAAGCCTTGAAGGCACGAGCCTTACCGTATGCTGTTACGGCCGCATTTACGGCCGCATTTACGGCATATCCCGCGCCACGCGGAAACCATTCTGCGAATGGCGGACGCTGGCGTCATACTTGAACCGGGTGGAAGACGGCATGTAACTCGCGCCTTCACGCCATGATCCACCTCGGATGACTCTTACCCGGCAATTCGGTTCATCCCAGGCACGCGCATCGGTCGGCGCACCCTTGTAGGAATTGTGCCAGCAGTCGCTGACCCATTCCCATACGCTGCCGTTCATGTCGTGAAGTCCATAGGGATTGGCCGCATAGGAACCGGCATTGACCGGCGCGTCGCGTTGCCACGGCTCGCCGCAATCCTTGCAGTTCGCATTTCCGGGCCGCATCTGGTCTCCCCACCAATAGCGCGTCGACGTACCGCCCCGGATCGCGAATTCCCATTCCGCTTCGGACGGAAGCCGGTATGGCTTGCCGCTTACCTTGGTCAGCCATTTGACATAGGCTTGTGCATCATCCCAGCTTACATCGCGTACCGGCGATTCCTTCGGCCGAGGATCGGGAGCGGTAATGCGCTGGCAGGCTCCCGCTTCGACACAGGCATCCCATTGCGCAACGGTGACCTCATACTTGCCGATGGCAAAGGGTGTATTGATGGTTACCCGGTGCGGCGGTCGTTCCGACAAATCATCGGCTGCGCTGCCCATCGTGAAAGCACCGGTGCGGATGGAGACAAGCACGGGACAGGTCGGACAATCCCTGACGTCGCCTGCGGAGGTGGTAGGCGCCGGAGCCGGCGGTTTGTCAGATGCCTGGGTGTCGGCAGGCTTGGGCGCAGGCGGCGGGGCCGGCGCCGGCCGTGCCACTTCCGGCTGCGGCTGTGGTTTGGGCGCGGGAGGAGCACGTGGCCGTTCCGGGGCCGCTTTGGCAGCGGGAGGTTTGTCCGGTACCGCGTCGGGCTTGGGTGCGGCAGCGCGGATTCTTTCTATGCGCGCGCGCGCGAGGGCGGCAAAGCGGCCATTCGGATAAGCCTGCAGGTAAGCTTCGTAATCGCTGGCATGCGTACTGTCCTTGATCGACTCCCAGAACGTGAGTTCATACTGCTCGGCGCTATCCTTGGGCAACACGCCGCGGGTGCGCGACGACATGGATTCCGGCGCGCTTTTCTGCGCCAGCAGCGGACGGCCGGACGGGGCGTTTCCGACAAGGCTGATGGGTCGCGTCAGCGTTGACGTTGTATGCGGCTGCTGGCGGCCGCCGGTTGCGGCGCTGACCTGTGTTTGGATGTGCTGAAACAAGGCCTGAATATCGGTGTCGGCGAATGCCATCGCATCCAGGATGCGGGAAGTGAACATGCCGTTACGTTCGCCATCAATGGCGGGCGATCCGGGGATGGTGGCATAGGCAACCAGTGTCTGATCGATCGATACGGCCGGGTCGGATAGGCGTTTCGACACGCGCCGCATGTCAACAGGATCATCGAAAGGATTATTCAGGCAGCTGTCCAGCACGACGATATTCAGTTTGCGCGCACGCGCCGGGGCCATGCCTTCGAGGATCTCGTACAAGCCGATGGCGCTGGAGCGCAGCGGTTCGGGAGCATGCACTTTGGCATCGAGCGGCAGTAGATAGGCATGTCCGTTCAACTGCACGCCGTGCCCGGAATAATAAAACAGGCCGGTGCCGCCCTCCGTCAGGTGTCGATGAAACCGGGACACCGCCGCACGCATCTGCGACGAAGAAAGATTTTCATAGTGCATGACATCGAAGCCCAATGCACTTAGTTTCCCTGCCATCGCACGGGCATCGTCCTGTGCATTCTCGAGTGGCTCATTTCGATAGCGGCCATTGCCGATAACGAGCGCGGTGCCTATGGTGGTGACATCACGATGGACACTGGTGGTGATGCGACTTAGGGCGATGTCGTCATCTGCTGCTTCAACTTCAGCCAGCAAGGCGCCGTATGAGAACGCCGCGAACACGCCAACGATTAATATTTTTCGCCACACGATGGTTCCCACGGCAAAAGAATTGTCCAATGCCCGGACCCTGTCAGCAAAAAGCAGCGATGGGCACTGATCGAAGCTTAGAACAGGAAAACGTACAATCAAGGCAAGCCATTGCACACACGTTATCCTGGCGCAGTAGTCGCCTGTGAAAATCCATCTTTGAGCCGTCTCGCCAAGTGAATTCTGTTTAATATCAACATTACGCAGTTTTTCGTGCTGAACGCACAATATTCTGTTCTACCCTATACATGGTATCTATCAAAGCGCCGATGAAATATACGGGCGCTTAGTTTTCTCCGGATGCAGGTCACGAAAAAACTGCGCTCATGTCTTTCAGGCAGCATGAGTGAGTGTGCATGCGTGTGCGTGCGTATACAAAGAATGCAAAGCGAAACATTCGGGAAGAGGCCCAATATGACAAGATATATCCTGTTCTCTGCCTTGACCATCTTGGCGGGCATGCATGCACCCGTGTTTGCAGCGGAGCAGAATCCCGCGCCGGAAAACGCGCTTGTGTATTTCATCTGGCCGGCGGACGGCGCTGTGATCACTGGCGGCAAGTTCTGGGTAAGAATGGGATTGCGCAACATGGGCGTTGCGCCCAAGGGTGTCGATATGAAGAATGTCGGACACCATCATCTGGTGGTCGATGCGGACCTGCCTCCATCCACCGAGCCGATTCCCTCGGATCGCAATCATCTGCATTTCGGCGCGGGAGAAACCGAAGCGCGTATCGAGCTTCCGCCAGGCAAGCACACCTTGCAACTCCTGCTTGGCGACAAGGAACACGTTCCGCATAACCCGCCGGTGCATTCCAAAAAAATAACCATCACCGTGAAATGAATAGACCGGTGCATGCCGATTCGAACAAGCGTGTGATTGTCAGTAGAACGAGGAGTGCAGGCCATGATTAAAATACTTGGTATCGTCGTCCTGGCATTCAGCCTGTTGCCAGCCCCGGCTGTCGGCCAAACGCCGGCCAAACCTTATCTGTATATCGGCTGGCCCAACGACGGTGAAGTGCTTGCCGCCGGCAAACCTTTCCGGGTCTGGTTCGGCTTGCGCAACATGGGCGTTGCGCCGAAAGGCATCGTGTTCCCGAATACCGGACACCACCATTTGCTGATCAACACGGAACTCACGCCCGCAGGACAAGAGATCCCGTCGGACCGCAACCATCTGCACTTCGGCGCCGGCGAAACGGAAACAATGGTAGAACTTCCTCCGGGCCGGCATACGCTGCAGCTATTGATGGGCGATGACAAGCATGTGCCGCACAAGCCTCCGATCTTCTCGCGAAAAATAACGATTACCGTCAAGTAAATACCGATACCATCAGGTGATTGCCGTGTTCGTCGCAGACATCGACATGCTGGCATTTTTTCCTGCGATGACCATACTGTAATCACCACGGCTCACGTTCACGTCGTCGAGTCGGGCGAAGGGTATTGCGATGGAACAGGAAACCAGAATGGCGAGGTCCGACGGGACGGTGATGGCCTATCTCGAAGTGACCGGCGCCGGCACTTCAGAACCGGTCATATTTCCACTTCACGATGAGGTCGTGATCGGCCGGGAGCCGCAGGATTCGCTTGGCACCGAGAAATTTCTCTGCATTCCCGAACACACCATCAGCCGCCGGCATGCGCGCATCCGCCGTCGCGGCCATAGTTATTTCGTTGAAGACCTGCACTCGTTCAACGGCACCTTCGTACTGGGCACCAGGCTGACGCCGGGTTCCTGGCATCCGTTGCGTGATGGCGACGAGTTGGTCGTGTCGTCCGCACAGATCGTGTTCCATTCGCTGATAGATGCGCCCGATGACAGCCAGCCCACGATCATAACCAGAGCAGTCGACGCGACCGTGTATACCGGCAGCCTGGAATCGGGCGCCGCCATGCTGGAAGGCGACCTGGAACAGACGGTGCGCAAGCTGCATGCGATGGCGCAGGTCGGTATTGCCTTGGGAGCGGTCACCGATCGGGCGACACTGATCGAAAAGATAATGAATTTCATTTTCGAATTGTTTCCGCTGGCCGACCGCGCATTCATCTTGCTGAAAAAGAATCCGAACGAGGCACTAACGCCGGTGGCCGCCCGCCGCCGCGATGGCACGGTGGAAGATCTTACGCGGGTACGGATGTCGCAAACCATCATCGACGAAGTGGTACATAACAAGCGCTCGATCCTTTCGGTGGACACACTGGCCGACAGACATTTCGGTGTGCAGGAATCGATTGTCGACCAGGCGATCCGCAGTGTGATGTGCGTACCCTTGCTGCTGGAAGGCGAATGCCTGGGATTGATTCAGGTCGATGCATCTTCCAATCCGTATGCATTCAAGGAGCCGGACCTGGAAATGCTGACCGGCGTATGCGCGGAGACCGCGGTGGCGCTGAAAAACTTCCAGTTGTATTCCGACATCGAACAGTTGCTTGACGGCTTTGTACGCGCGTCGGTTCAGGCAATCGAAGAACGCGATCCGGCAACGGCGGGTCATTCGTTCCGGGTTGCCGCCTATTCGGAAGGACTTGCCAAAGCGGTGGACCGGGCAGACACTCCCGAGCTGCGCCGCATAGAATTTTCCAGAGACCAGTTGCGGGAAATCCGCTACGCAGCGCTGTTGCACGACTTCGGCAAGGTCGGCGTACGCGAGCATGTCTTGCGCAAGGAAAAGAAACTGCACCATGCGGACATGCGTCTGCTTGAACAGCGCTTCAAGTATGCGCAGGCCTGTCTGGAGCGCCAGGCATATCGCAGTCTTGCGGAAAGACATGCACAGCGCGAACTGAGCATCCATGCGTTCAGGGACGAGAAGCGCAGGATCGAAGAAAACCTGGAAGAAGAATGCGCACGCCTTCGGCAGTTTATGGAGGCCATCCGCGCCGCCAACGAACCGGCTATCTCGCATACCGCCAGTGCAGGCGGATTGCGCGATGTGATGGAATATCTGTATCACGACACCGACGGTTGCGCCATGCCATTGCTGGAAGAAGCGGAATTCTCCGCGCTCAGCGTATCTAGGGGATGCCTGACCGAGGATGAGCGTCGGCAGATCGAGTCGCACGTCGTGGATTCATATTCCTTTCTGATCCTGATTCCCTGGACACGGGATCTCTCGGGTGTACCGTCGATCGCGCACGGCCATCATGAAAAGCTCGACGGTTCCGGCTATCCGATGCGATTGCGTGGAAACGAGATCGGTATTCAGACGCGGATACTGACGATATGCGATATCTACGACGCGCTGACCGCAGGTGACCGGCCCTATAAAAAAGCGCTGTCGCCGGCCCAGGCGCTCGACCTGATCGACAAGGAATGCCGGGACGGACATCTGGACCCACGCCTGTTCAACGTATTTGTGGATGCAAAGGTATGGCTTGCGAATTGACTGCATGGATCAAGGTATGGACTGCGGAATCGTTGCGCAGTCTGCTTTCAGCGAATGGTTTGAAAATGAATGCTCATCATCGAATTCCGGAAACCCGGGCCGTGACAGCGCAAGAGTTGCATCGAAAACGCGGTCCGGGCACATCGCTGTTCGCACGGCCGGCATTGAGTGCCGGCTTGTGCGCTGTCGTGCTTTGCGGCTGTGCCGATGTCAAGCTGACCGAATACAAACAGCCGGACGCACCGATGAAAACCGCATGGTCGGAAAACCAGGCGGCCGTATCGCCGGCGGAGACGATACGCCCCGACTGGTGGCGGGAGTTTCGCGATCCCTACCTTGACGGACTGGTGGACCGCGCGATCGGAGGCAATATCGATATCAAGATCCTCGCTGCGCGTACCCGGGTTGCCAACGCTGCCATCGGCGAAGCGCGCGCCGGAGCATTGCCCAGCCTGGATGCGGGTGCAGGCGCAAGCTTCGAGAAGAGCACCGGGCAGAAGTTGTCCAAACAATTCAATCTCGGTACCCAGGTCAACTGGGATATCGATGTGTGGGGCAAGGTTGAAAAGGGCGTGCAGGCCCAAACCGCCGAACTGCGCGCAACCGAAGCCGACTGGCGCGCCGGTTATCTGACGCTGGTATCCGGCGTGTCGACATCGTATTTCCAGATATTGCAGTTCGACGAGCAGATCGCGCGGCAGCGTCAGGCGCTGGACAAGAATCGCCAGATCCTTACCATCTATGACGCGATGTACAAGAATGGCTTGTTGCCGAATACCCGAGTCCTGCAACAGCGTGCCGAAATCAATCGCATGAGCAACGATCTGCTCGATCTGCAGCGTGTGCGCGGCGTGGCCGGCAATGCATTGGCGACCCTGTTGGGCATTCCCGCTGGCGATTTCACGGTACCGCCGGGTGAATTGCAGCAACGTGTCGCCTTGCCGGCAGTGCCCAACGGCTTGCCGTCAGATTTGCTCAAGCGCAGACCGGACATCGTCGCCGCCGAATTCCGGGTGCTGCAAGCGCATAACCTGATCGGACAAGCCAAGCTGGCGCAATTGCCATCGATCAGCCTGACCGGCCGCGGCGGCTCGTCAAGTTTCGCGCTCACCGACCTGCTCAAGGCGTTCACGTTCAGCTTCCTGCCAAGCATCAATATTCCCCTGCTCGACCCGAGTGTCAAGGCGCGCGTAAAAACCAGCGAGGCGGAAATCAAGGTGGCCGAAGAACAGTACAGAAAGACCGTGATCAGCGCCTTTGAAGAAGTCGAAAATGCGCTGGTGAATCTGGATGTGCACAAGAAGCAGCATGTCGAATTGCAGCAGCAAGCCGACAACCTCTCTGTTGTTGCCACCCAGATCGAAGGACAGCTGCGCGAAGGCGTGGTATCCCAGCTTGAAGTGTTCGAGACGCAACGTTCTTTGCTCGGCGCACAGCTCGCCCTGCTGGCCAATCATCAGCAAATCCTGTCGGACACCGTGACCCTGTACAAGGCGCTTGGCGGCGGCTGGCCCACTGTCGAAATCCGGAATGCGAGCCAGTAAATGTTGACGCAACAGACCGTCCGTGATGAACAGGCCGGCCCCGCAATGCGATCCGCCGGCGGCAATGAAGTGGACATCAGGCTCAAACCGGTTTCCCATTCGGAACTGGAAGAAATACGTATCGGCGACGCGCTGTTCCCGGTCGGACGGACCGAACCGCCGTTCGACACTTACGCGCCCGAGCTGGTGGTCGACCTGTCGCGCCGGCATGCACGTATCTTTTGCGAGTACGGGGCAGTGTATATCGCGGATCTGGGCAGCAAGAACGGCACGACCGTGAACGGAGAAGATATCCGGCAAAAAACCCGCAAGCTGCATGATGGCGACGTGATCTGTTTCGGCGGTACGCTGTGCTTCAGCATAGAACTGCGCGCCGTCCTGCCGGCCGCACGCCCCGCAGGACGGCTGACCAGTGTGACGCTCACGCCCTCCGATACGGAATCCGGATTGCAGCCGATCGTGGTCACCCGCTTTCCCTTCCTGATCAGCAAGGCGGATGAGGCATTTGCGCGTTATAAGGAACAGCATCCGCAGCAGCTGAATTATCTGTCGCGCCGCCATGCCCATATTTTTCAGAAGGGCGGGGCGCCGTATATCGAAGATCTCGGCAGCACCAATGGCACTTTTCTCACCGGCAGGCGGCTGGATGAGCATGCGGCCCGCCTGCAACAGGGTGACATGCTGGCCTTTGGCGGGCATCATTTTGTCTATCGTGTCAGTTACGAAGAAGAACAGCCCGAAGCCGATCCCACGCTCACCAAGTTTGCACGGCCGCAGGCGGCCGTCGCGCAGACCGGTGACGCGGACAAGACGACTTTTATCGCATCGGCTGATTCATTTCTCGACATTTTTTGCGTCGATGCGGCACCCGCCGAGGAAGCTGGGCAGGAGACGCCGGCAGCAACAGCCGATGCATCTCCCGGCGCCGACAAGCCCCCCGCATCGGGCAAGCATTCGACCCTGCGGCTGGCGCTTCGCGAAGTGTTTCCATCCGGTGAGCGCCGTGGCTTGAAACGCTCGCTGTTATTGGGTACCGGCGCGCTTGCGGTGGTATCGGTCGTTGCGACGGGCGTGTACCTGAGCGGGGCGCCGGAGCGCGAGCTTGGCGAACTGCTTGCCAATGGCGAATATGCAAAGGCCGCCGCCGCCGCAGACCAGTACCTGGCGCGGCAACCGGAAAGCGCTGCGCTCAAGGCCTTTGGTACCGAAGCCGTGCTGCGTGCAGGATTGCCCGAATGGCTGAGGCGGCTGCAGAAAAAAGATTTCGACGGCGCAGACAAGGCGCTTGCCGCCACCAAGGAAAGCGGTCGCCGGAATGACGATGTGCAAGGCTTGATCGATGAACTGCAATGGGTAGGCACGCTGGAACGCTTCGTGATCGGCAGAGGCGGACTCGAAGCGCCGATCCGCATGTATGTCGATGATCAACAGATCAAGGCACTGCTCAAGTGGTGGGATGAAGACCCGTCTGGGCATCAACGCGCGCTGGGGCGTGTGTCGGTGCTGGTACCCGAATTCAAGGAACCCTATGCGGTCGCGCTAAGTCATCTGCGCAAGCTGCAAAGCGACAAGGCCGTTTATCTTGCGGCTATCGACAGACTGCACGCCACGATTGCCGACGAATTGAATCAGGACCGGCCGGAAGCGCTCGAAGCGGTGTTCAAGGAATACACCGAAAAGTATCCGCGACTGGCCGGCATGGAGGCGTTGCAGGGAGACTTGCGCGAATACATCGCGCTTCGCGACCTGGCCAGCGCCCGACGCCTGAGCCCGCTGGTCGCACAGTTATCCGACGTCCGGTTCGCGACTCCGCCATTCGAGGCGCGCATGCAAGCCCTGAGGGCCAATGGAAGCCTACCGTCCGCACCATTCACGCGCCAGTATCAGGAAGCGTCCCAAGCCTGGAATGAAGGAAACACCGGCAAGGCAATTGCGACGCTTGAACAGATGCCGTCCGGGCCGTGGTCCGATGTTGCGGCGAAGCGGCTGGACCATAAGCGCGAAATCACCTCGCAATTCGATGCGGTGCAGAAGGCGCGCGGCACCAAGGCTTATGACGAACGCCTGCTGGCCTTCTATGCAATGCTGGAGGCGGACGAGGATGGCTATTTCATTCGCGCGATCGATGCCGATGTGCGAGTGCTGCGCGACAAGGCAATCAAGCAGGCCGATGATATTTTGGCGCGCGCCCAGGTATCGTGGCGGCGCTACCGGGAAAACGGTGCGATCGCCGGCGCACAGCGGCTGGAATCCGGTGTATCGAATGAATTCCGCGCACAGGCGCGGTTGCTTTCCGGCGCATCCGAAGACGCGAACAAGGGCGCGCGCATCTATCAGGATCTCAAGGTCACCTATCCGTCTCAATGGGCCAAGCTGCAGTCCGAAATTCAGGCCGAAGCCGAATTGCAGCGGCGTTCCATGATGGAGCTGCAGCGCGTGATCGAACCGGGCGTGTTGAAAGCCAAGCTTGCCCTGTTAGGAGGCGTAGAGCGATGAAGAACGACCTGCAGCTCAAGCCGTTGTCCGAAGCGCTGGAAGACCATAGCGCGGAAGGCATCGCCATCCTGACTTCCGAGCCGTCACGGCTGGCCCGCGCAGCGGTGATCACCATGCTCGCGCTGGTTGCGGCAGGATTGGCCTGGGCGATCATTGGGCACGCCGATGTGATCGTAACGGCACAGGGTGCGCTGGTACCCGACTCTGAGGTGCGACGCATCTATGCGCCGGTTGATGGAGAGCTGGCCAATCTGTATATCGCCGAAGGCCAGCCGGTATCGAAAGGCGATGTGCTGGCGAGGCTCAATGCGCGTGGTGCAATAGAAGCGGCCACCAATGCATTGGAGGCGCAGCTGAAGCTGGAAGATGCCGAACGCGAATGGAAGCAATTCCCTGAGCGCAAAGCTTTGATGGAGCGCCGTGCGGCAACCCTGAAGCAGCAGATCGAAGTGGAAGAACGCCTGCATGAAAAGCGGCTGGCCGAAGGCACCACCAAGCTGGCCGAAGGACAGCGTGCGCAGTTGCAGGAAGCGCGCAGCAATCTCGACAATGCACGGCGCGCGCGCGACACGGCCAAGGAAGAATCAGACAAGTTTGCGCGTCTGTTTGCCATGCCCGGCGGCGGCGGGGTATCGCAGCTCCAGGTCGAGGCAAAGAAGAGTACCTTGCTGGCGGCCGAAAATGCGCTGCGCGTGGCGCAGTCGAAAATAGGCGAACTCAACTTCAGACTAAGTCAGGAATTCGGCGAAGCTAGCGCGCAACTCGAAGGCAGCGGTCCCCAGCTCGACCGGTTGCGGCTGCAATACGATGGCGCGATGCGCGAGATTGCCAGCGCCGAAGACAAGTCGCGGCTGCAGGTGCAGACCGCCCGTCTCGTGGCCGATGCGGCCGCGCGCATACGCTTTGAAAACATCGACAAGGACAACTTTCTGCTGGTGGTGTCTCCGGTCGACGGCGTCATCACCGACGTGACATCCACCCAGGCCGGCGACAAGGTGCAAGCCAATGCACCTCTGGGCGGCATTGCGCCGAAAAATGCGCGTCCCGTGCTCAAGGTCGATATTGCCGAGCATGACCGCGCCTTCCTGCGCGAAGGTCTGGCGGTGAAACTGAAGTTCAATGCCTTTCCGTATCAGCGTTACGGCCTGATCAACGGCACGATGGAATACATTTCGCCGGCGACCAAACCTTCCGCGCAAAACAAGCAGCCGGTGTACGAGGGCAGGGTAAGGCTGGTGCAGGATCACTATCTGATCGGAGAAACACAATATCCCTTGCGTTACGGCATGACGGCAAGCGCGGAGGTCGTGGTGCGCGAGCGGCGCGTGATCGACCTTGCACTCGATCCATTCCGCGACATTGGCGGGTGAGACTTGTCGACGTAACTCAATCGTTTAGTCGTCCTCAAACTCGACACGTGACAGAAACCCATAGCGACATCCCCGCCCGTCTGGACCGGCTGCCCTGGTCGCGCTGGCATTGGCGAGTGGTGATCGCCTTGGGAATCGCATGGATTCTGGATGGCCTGGAAGTCACGCTGGTGGGTTCGATAGGCAGCGTGCTGGAGCGGCCCGATACACTGGGGCTCGGCGCCACCCAGATCGGATGGGCCGGTTCCCTGTACGTCGGCGGCGCCGTCATCGGAGCGCTTGCCTTTGGCCGGCTTACCGATCAATGGGGGCGAAAAAAGCTCTTTCTCGTCACGCTGTTTGTCTACATGGCGGCGACAATTGCCACGGCGTTTTCACCGAATTTCCTGTTTTTTGCGATATGCCGCTTCGTTACCGGCCTGGGCATAGGTGGCGAGTATGCGGCGATCAATTCGGCGATTGACGAACTGATCCCCGCGCGCGTGCGAGGCCGCGTCAATCTGGCGATCAACGGCAGTTTCTGGATAGGCGCAGCCCTTGGTGCCGGTCTCAGCCTGGTGTTGCTGGATCCACGCGTGCTCGGGCCACAGCTGGGCTGGCGCGCCGGTTTCGTGGTCGGCGGACTGCTGGCAGTGGCGATTCTGCTGGTACGCAGGAACGTGCCGGAAAGCCCGCGCTGGCTGGTCGCCCATGGGCATGCGGATGAAGCGCGCCGCATCATCGCGCGCATCGAAGCCGAGATCGAGGCTGAACATGGAAAGCTGCCACCCGTGTCGGGCAGCGTGTCGTCGGGACCGCGTGCGATTCCCACGCTCGTCCAGGTGGCGCGTACGCTGCTGCAGCGCTATCGCCGGCGTAGCGTTGTTGCCTTTGCGCTGATGGTGTCGCAAGCGTTTTTCTACAATGCGATTTTTTTCACCTATGCCCTGGTGCTGACCCGTTTTTACGGCGTGTCCGAAAGTCGGGTCGCGCTCTATATCTTCCCTTTCGCGCTGGGCAATGTGCTCGGCCCCTTGCTGCTTGGTCCTCTATTCGACAAGGTGGGTCGGCGCAGGATGATCGGTTTGACCTACGTACTGTCAGGTATTGGATTGGGCTTGACCGGATGGGCCTTCATGCTGGGTTGGCTGGATGCCCGGAGTCAGGCGCTTGCCTGGTCGCTCGTGTTTTTCATGGGTTCTGCCGCGGCCAGTTCCGCCTATCTCACCGTCAGCGAAGTCTTTCCACTGGAAATGCGTGCAATGGCGATCGCGGTGTTTTATGCAGTCGGTACCGGGGCCGGCGGCTTTATCGCTCCCGTGCTGTTCGGTGTACTGATAGAAAGCGGCAGCCGCGATGCGGTCGCCGTCGGCTATGCAATCGGCGCGGTGCTGGTCATTGTGGCCGGTTTACTCGCCCTGCGCTTCGCCGTCGATGCCGAACGCAAGCCGCTCGAAGAAGTGGCGCCATCGCATGACACGATGGATGGCAGGTCGCAACAAGAAAACGCTAGAGCGAGAAGGATTTTTTGACGGCCGCGCGACATAAAGTGCACAGAAGAAACAAGTATGCTGTCCTGTATGTTAAGCTTCGAACCGTAGATTTCCTGTATTGGCTTGAATGAACGTTACCACTCCACCCGAAAACTCTGCGCCTTCGCCGCGTCAGCTCCTCAAAACCCTGCAGGAACAGTACGCTGTTTTCCGGGAATGCCGTGCGCTTTCCATCGGGATCGATAAGCAGATCATCGCTGCCCAGCCCGACGTTCCGCGAAAGGTACTGCGCATTGCGCTTGGTATCCATACCAATTCCACTCCCTACCTGAAGGCGATGGAGCGTGCAACTTCCCGCTTCGATCTGCAGGGCAATGCAGCGGGTGAAGTTGTCGAGGAACATCGCGAACGCGCAAAGACCATGCTGCGCGAACGGTACAAAAAGGTCGCCGAACAGCGCAAGGCCCAGCGCGAAGCCGAAGAAGCCGAGCGACGCCACGCCGAGAAGCTGGAACAGCTTACCGCCAAGTTTTCGAAGAAGTGATCCTGCAGGTGCGGCGCATGCATCGAAATGCGCGCCGCCTTGGTTCCGGTCTTGGCGGACTGGGTGGCCGGACCGGCGGGTGGCGTATATCTGGTGCATTCTTCGTCATGTCTGCTGCTAGAGTGCTTTCACCCTGACCGGCTCATTGAGGCTTCGCTGCACAGCAGGTATGACACGTCAATCAAGAGCCGGAACGAAACACATGTCGCTGGCCTCGCTTTTTAGTACAGGCTTTTCAAGGCGCTCTGCACATCGGGATACAGAAACCCGAACTTTGCGTTCTGCAAGCCATCGGGCACGACGCGCTGGCCTTCCAAAAGGAGGTCAGCCTGTTCACCCAATATCAAGCGCATCGGCCATGCTGGCGTTGGGATAAGGCTGGGACGCCGCAAAATCCGCGCCGCCGTCTTGCTGAACTCGCGCTGTGTGACGGCTCCCGGCGCGGCGAAGTTGTAGGCTGCGGTCAGGGCGTCGCTTGTGTTCCACAGATGGGCAATTCCTCTTATCAGGTCATCGACATGAATCCATGACAGCCATTGCCTTCCTCCACCCAAAGGGCCTCCCAACCCCAGCCTGATCGGTAGCATCATCATCGGCAGGGCGCCTCCCTTGCCAAGCACAAGGCCGAAGCGCATGCGGAGCACCGTCACGCCGTAATCGCTCGCGCGCTGAGCCTCGGTTTCCCACGCCTGGCAAAGTTGCGACATGAAGATGGGCTGGGGCGGGCTGTCTTCGGTCAGTCCCGTATCATCGCCTTGTTTCTGGATGCCGTAATAGCCGATTGCCGATGCGGAAAACATGAGCCTCGGCTTCTTTTCAGCCCTTGCGATCCAGTCCACCAGTTTTCGCGTCACACCGAGCCGGCTGTCAAGCAGCACCTTGCGTCGCGCGGCGCTCCAGCGCCATCCAAGAATACGGGCGCCGGCGAGATTGACAATCACATCGACCTTGAAGTCGGCAGGCAATTCGGCCATGCCGCCTATGCACTTGACTCGCCCTTCGAACAAGCGTCCGGCGCGGCGCGGATCGCGGCTCAAGACAGTGACCTGCTGACCGTCCGCAAGTAGCGCTCTTACCAGGGTCTGGCCTATGAATCCGGTGGCGCCGGTCACCAAAACGCTTTCTCGGCGATCGTTGAAATGGATGGGCGGCATTCTTGCTTCCTTCCAGGTGTCGACTTGATTGTCTTGATTCCGATGAACCGTTGTATGAGTTATAGAGTACACGATGCGCAGATGGTGCATACCAATCCCGACCTGTAACGCGACATCATGTCATCTTGGCGCACTTGCCGTCATGACGCAGTTGATCTGCAACCCGTCCCGTCCACCCCATGCAATCTCGCTTGCGGATATCTACGTGCGATCTCCGACGTTTGAACCGCGATGGAATCTGAAGTTTTTCTGAGGCGCATCTGCTTTTTTCAAATAGAAAAGCGGGAAAAAATTGAATATTTTTGCAAACTTCAGGACATGCGATCTGTCACATCACTGCATACCGCCATGCCGTCAATATGATGTGCATGTATCGACAGGTATGTTTATTTGACTAAGGATATTGCATGCTATCAACAGAGCTGAGCGTACCGCTCGACGACCTGGAGGACCTTATCCAACGCTGGGAATCCAGCATTCATGTGGAAGACATCGCGGGAGAGGACGAGCGCGAGTCAGTGCGCGCATTCACCATGCAGAAGTGCATCGAAGAACTAAGGGAAACGCTCGAAAAGCACCATGCCTGACCAGGTGCGATAAGAATGACCGAGCACGCCTTTTGAGAAGGCGTGCCGTTCCTCTTTGTCCTCAGTCAACCATCACATTGGCAACCGTGAAGCTGCTTGTTCAAAGTGGCCTGACCCTGATAAATGACTCGCCCATCCGGTATTTCTGTCTGCGATCACCCATCAAATCGCGCAATTCGCGAATACTCAGGTCGGTGACGTCATGCATGCGTATCAATAGCGAAGCGCGAACAGGTACGCGCCGATGACGTATCTTGCTGATTTCCGGTGGAGCAACCTGCAATGCGCGCGACAGGGCGGCATCGTTTTTCAGCTTCAGTTTACGGATAAGGGAATCCAAAAGGCGGTTCGGATCATAAATCGGTTCGGGTGTGGATGTTTCTTGTGATTTCTGTTCGGCCATTGATTCTCCGCTTCAAATTCAGCTTCGTTTTTTAGAATCTGATGCACTGACATCCTGAAACGACAAAACGTTCAGGACGTCTAGGGATTTTTAGCGACGGTAGAGCCGATCGGTGGCTGCCGATGTTTGCCGTGCATAACGAGAATTTATGCAGATATATTGCAAGCGTCGATAGGCGGCATGGAACTGTTGTTGCCATGCCGCCGTTGGTGATTCAGCGAAACCTTCTATCGCCCGCCGAACAATTTTCTCTCATGTGCTAAGGACAAAGTCGCGCCTGCGGTGCTCTGCGTACCTCCCAGTACGTATACCCTCCACGGCGACCTTGCTTCCTTTACATAGAGAGTAAACCGCTCTATTTGTTCGGACTGTCGGTGCGAGCCTTGGGTGTAGCGCTGGTGGTTTCGTTTTCACCGGAGGGGCTCATTTTTCCGGCACGATTGGAACTGGTCTTGCCGGCTGCATCTTTTGTCATCGCTTCGCCGCCGCCGCTGGAACCGGCGCTAGCGCTGCCAGAGCCGGAGGTGGCCTTATTGTCGGAGCGCGATTTGCTCGACATCGACTTGCTGCTGGAAGAACCGCTGGTCATCGGTTTCTCCGTTGCACTTGTCGTTTCATTTTCACCGGTCGGACTCATCTTGCCTGCACGGTTGGCATCGGTTTTGCCGGTTGCACTCTTGGTAGTGGCGTCTGCGGCACCGCTGCTGCCCGACGTGGACTTGCTGCCGGAAGAACCGCTGGTCATCGGTTTCTTCGTTGAACTTGTCGTTTCGTTTTCACCGGTCGGACTCATCTTGCCTGCACGGTTGGCATCGGTTTTGCCGCTTGCGTCCTTGGTAGTGGCGTCTGCGGCACCGCTGCTGCCCGACGTGGACTTGCTGCCGGAAGAACCGCTGGTCATCGGTTTCTTCGTTGAACTTGTCGTTTCGTTTTCACCGGTCGGGCTCATCTGGCCGGTCCGGTTGGCATCGGTTTTGCCGCTCGCATCCTTGGTAGTAGTGTCTGCGGCACCGCTGCTGCTCGAAGTCTGGGCATGCACCGAGGCCGTGCCCAGCGTCATTAAAAATGCTGCTATACAAAGAGGAAGGAATCGTTGGGGCATGTTATGTCTCCTGAGAAGGTAGAAAGCAGTTGTCCATTGAATTAAATGGCTGCGCTCGACATCGCTGCAAGTTTTGCGCCTGCATTTTTCAGGGTTATCGCTTCAACATTTGTAAAAGTTGCATTGTCGATGGGGCATACCGGTAAATTTGCGTCATTTGACCCGGTGAATGCAAGCTTTTAAGCGCAGAGAGTAAGGTTGAAACCATGTCAATGGTCCGGGATAAATACCGGAACTGCCTGACTCCGCTCAGGAAAAAGCCGACGATTCGAAACGCTTGGCCATGGCCAGCAGTTTTGGTCTTACCTCCTCCAGCAAAAATTCGCGCGACAGGCTGGAAGACGGGCCGCCGCAATTCATTACCATGGTGGGGATGGTCCCCGTCGTGCGAAACGCAACCGCAATGCCATTCACATCTTTCTGCCACTCGCCGAACGACGTGGTGCAGCCATATTCTTGCAGATCGATTTTTCCCCGGGCAATACCTTCGCGTATCGATTCGGCTGCCGAGTCGTCCAGTTCATGCGCCAGACGCATGATGGCATTGCGTTCGGGTTCGGACGCGCTTGCGAGGTAAGCACGTCCGATTGCCGAGGTAGCCAGCGGGATGCGCGAGCCGACCTGAAGGGTGAGGGCGAGCGTGGCGGTGCTGCGTACCACTTCGGTATAAATGATGGACAAGCGGTCGCGTACCCCCAGCGCGAGCGTGGCGCCCGCCTGGTCGGCCAGTTCCTGCATCAGCGGACGCGCGTACTGGCGGATATCCATTCGCGCCAACATCGAACTTCCCAAGGCAAGGGTCGCCGTTCCCAGCCCATACCGGCCGCCCGGTTCCACCGGCATCAGATAACCGCGCCGCGACAGCGTGTACACGATGCGGGTGACGGTCGATTTCGGTAGGCCGCAGCGTTCCGATATCTCCTGATTGCTGAGTGATATGTCGCCGGAGCGGAAGCAGGCAAGCACATCGAGTCCGCGCGACAGCGCGGTAATGAAATAGCGGTTTTCACCGTGGCGGCTTGCCGTTGCCGAAGGCGCTATCTCGGTATCGCTGTCTCTGTCGCTGTCGGAAGGAGTCATCTCGGTCTCATCGAAAAAACGGCGGGTCCTTGGAGCAGCAGATCCTATTCTGCCTTCGCGCCTGAATCCTTGACCACCTTGCTCCACTTGGCGATTTCACTGCGCTGGTAGGCGGCCAGTTCTTCCGCAGTGGAGCCCACGGGTTCAAGGCCGATATCGAGCAGTCGCTTGGATGCCTCGGGCGATTTCAAAATCTTGGCGACTTCTGCCTGCAGCTTGTCGATCACAGGTTTGGGCACCCCAGCCGATGTGAACAGCGCGAACCAGGACACCGCCTCGAAGCCGGGCAGGCCCGATTCCGCAATGGTAGGAATATCGGGTGCGGCCGGGGAGCGCTTTGCGCTCGTCACGCCGAGTGCGCGCAGCTTGCCTTCGCGTACCAGCGGCAGGCTCGACGGCATGTTATCGAACATCATGGTGACCCGGCCACCCAGCAAGTCGGGTATCGCACTGGCCCGGCCTTTGTAGGGGACATGCTGCATGTCGATCCCGGTCTGCGTCTTGAACAGTTCGCCCGATACATGGATCGATGTGCCCGAGCCGGACGAGGCGAAGGTCATCTTGCCGTCCTTCTTGCCGAGTTCGATGAGCTCCTTCAGGTTTTTCGCCGGTACATTGTTATGCACGACCAGCATATTGGGCGTGGTGGCCAGCAGACTGATCGGGCTGAAGTCCTTCACCATGTCGTATGGCATCTTTGGATACAGCGCGCCATTGATCGCATGCGTACCGACCGTGCCGACCACCAGTGTATAGCCGTCGGCAGGCGCTTTCGCAACCACGTCTGCACCGATATTACCTCCTGCGCCTGGCTTGTTTTCCACGACGACCGGCTGCCCCCAGGCAGCCGACATGCGGTCTGCAAGCAGCCGCCCGATAATGTCGGGCGCACCGCCGGGGGTAAAGGTCACGATGATGTGGATAGGTTTGGACGGATAGGATTGCGCGCTGGCGATGTTTGTCGTCGTAATCGCGATGAGGGTTGCTGCGGCCATCGCAGCCGGTGCAAATCGTGACATAAAGCGGGTGATCATGTTGTCTCCTTAAAAGCTTGTTTTAAATGGGTTTACAACGTGGTACTGCCGTCCTTAAGACTTTCTGCTTCTCATCTTTAGTTTTTCAGAGCAAAACTAAATTCTGAAATTGGAAACCATCATAGCCGAATTTATAAAAAACTTAGCAATAGATGTCGCCTGAGCCACCTGAAATTGCAAACTAGAAATGGAATAAGCTGATTTAGTTTTGCATAGCAAAACAATATTCTGAAATTACTTACTTGTAAATTTCATTTGATTGTCTTCTGTAGAACGAATGCGGCGAAGATCGCAACAAAGGATTGCTGCACGACACGGGAATTAATGAAAAAAGCAGAGCAAGTTTGGATTTGCTATTTCAACAGGTCCCTAACGGACTGACCCTCGGCGGCATCGATCCCAACCGCGTTGCGATGCTGACGTTTGCGATCTCCGGCGTGCTGGCGGCATGGGCAGCATGCCCGGCGCGATTGTCGGCGGATTACAAGGACATCATCGCCTTCGTCTTGCTGGTCGCGATTCTCTCGGTACGCCCGGAAGGCCTGTTCATTAATCCCTTCGCTTGTGCGCGATTACAACGCTATGGACGGCGACTGTCACATCAGATGCACACAATTCCGCGCGCTTGAGGTGCATCAAACGTGCGCGAGCGGCGCTACACAAAACTGAATCCCTGTTCGCATTCCATCGGATTACGAAATACCTGGAGAGTGATATTCAGGGAGTCTGTCATCAGCCGTACGCACCTTGCCGTTTATAGAACTCGACTCTCCTCAAGGACGCGTTGGTCATACCAATTGGAGAAGAAAATCATGTTTGGAAAGATGAAGTTGGTATCCGCGTGCAGCCTGGCCTTGCTGCTGGCCGCATGCGGCGGCGGAGACGTGAATGAGGTGAGTGCTTCGGGCGCTGGTACGACGACGCAGTTGCGTCCGACCGTGTGGACTTCGGAAGGAAGGGCGCTCAACAGCTGTAGCTTCAGCCCCGAATGTTCAGGTAATCCGTATGCGCCTTTCTTTGCGTCGGCACCGGCGGCACCGGCCAATGGCGCCAGTGTCAGCGGAGTGGTCCGAATAGAAGTCAGCGGCAACGAGATGGCCAATGTCGAATTATTGCCAGGCAGCGGTTATATGCCGCGTTATGGCGTGTTTAACATCACAGGGGACAAGACGCGCGCCTGGCTGGACCTGGACACCACCAGGCTGCCCAATGGCCCGTTCAGCGTCAGGGCAAGCGCTTTCAACACGCCGGCCGGGGAGGCGGGTGCGCTGGAAATCGTCGCCATGTCGGCGCGTACCTGGAACATCAACAACGCAGCTCCACCGTCAGGAAGCTTTAGCGCCAGCCTGACGTCGGCGCCTGCTCCCGGAGCCGTAGTGAGCGGTGTGATGCGGCTGGAGATTTACGGTTCCAATATCGCCAATGCGGAACTGCTGCCGGCCAGCGGCTACGCGCCGATCTATGGCACTTTCAATGTCTCTTCCGACCGGCGCATGGCTTGGCTCGATTTCGATACCAGGTCATTGCCTGATGGCGCGAATAGCTTGAGGATCAGCGCTTATAACGTCACGCCCGGTCAGCCCGGAGCCAGCGAAATCGTGGCGATGCCGGCGCGACAGTGGAATGTCCAAAATGGAACGCCGGCAGGTTTCATCGCATCGGTGACCATGGCGCCACTGCATGGAGAGATCGTGAACGGACGAGTGACTCTGGAAGTACGCGGTAGCGGTTTGAAGAACGTCGAACTGCTGCCGGCCAACGGATATATGCCGCGCTTGGGCGTATTCTCGATTTCGGACGACAAGTTTGCAACACTGAACTTCGATACCACTTCATTGCCGAACGGCGTACTGAATGTGCGCATCAGTGCATTCAATGTGAGGGCTGGGGAGCCGAACGCGACAGAAATCATCGCGATGCCGGCGCGGGAGTGGATCATCCGACATTGATCCGTGATAGTCGATGATCGCGCCGGCTTGTTATCTTGCCGGCACTGCATTTTCGATTAACGGTAGTCGAAAGAGAAGTTGAAGCTCACTGCGGATCGCTGGATAGCTTTTCAAGCAAAAGCGTCAGCTTTCCGCTTACCGTATCCAGGGTCTCGGCGAGCAGCGCGAGCTGGGTTTCCAGGCGCTGCACCCGGTGCTCGAGGTCGACCACGGATGCGGCCGACGGAGCGTCCGTCAAGCCGGCGTCCGGCGTTTCGGCGGTCTGTCCGGTCGACTCCTGCTGACGCTGCTGAAGGATGCGTTCCAGGATCTTGAGAGCTGTTTCATAATCGCCCTTGGTCTGGTTCAGCAGATAGCTGCAGTGCGCCAGCGGTTCGCCGGTAATCTGATGAAGTCTGAGCGCCATTTGTGCATTGGCTTCTTGCATGATAACCCCGGAAAAATGCTGTCGGTGTCACTATACTCCGTAGTCTGTCAACGCCCTATGGCAGCATGCATCAGTTCAGTGCGGCTTTGGCTGCTTCTTCCGGAGTCAAACCATCATAGAACTGGTCGGTGAACCACTCCACTTCCTCTTCGATATGCTCTTGCGCCTGGGCGAGCGTTGCGCCGCCGGCCACAAGATATTTTTCGACCTCGGTACACCATTGAATCAATGCGAGGGTTTCGGGATCGAGTGTTTCTTTTTTAGCCATGGCCATGTCCTTGATGTTATTGCAAGCAATCTCAAGTAGATTGCGGGTCAGATAAGAAAGGATAATGGGACCAGGATACAGGTCAGCGCGAGAATAATCAGCGGCAGGGCAACGAAACGGGCCGGACCCCGGCTGGCGGCAGCGGCGCGCTGTGCCGGCGCACCTGAAAACAGATCCGCGTAATAGCGGTTGTGCAGCACACGATAGCGGTAGTGCGAATAACCGGCACCGAAGAGAGCGGCTGTCGCGAACGCCGTCCAGACTATGATCAACAACATGCTATACGCCTTGGGGAAAAGGCGCGCATTCTAACATTTCCTGCGCCATGCAGCCGAGCCGGTGGATCAAATTGTTCCGGTTGCAAAAGCAACAACTGTCGCAACCACAAAAATCACCAGCAGGACATTGGCAAGAAAATCCGGGCCGTTCATTTACATCCCCTTGGTTCGCCTGATACCAATGTAAACACAGGCGGAGCCGTGCGTTTGTCGCACGTCAGAGTTCGACCACGCTTGAGCCCGGAACTTGATCCAGGTCGCAGGATGTGTTGGAAACGGGGGATTCATACCCTCGGATATGGAGCGAAACGAAACTATCGATGCGTGGCATGCCGATGCTGGTCGACTCGCTGCAGCAAATGCCTGCTATAGGCATCCATATCGACAAAGGTGATGCCGATGCGATGCAGCTGTGTATCGAAAAGACTGTCGTAGACGACAGAGCCCCAGGCATTGATGCGCCGCATGCCTTCCGGCATGGACAGTTCGAAGGCAACCGCACATGGCGTGCCGGGAAGTATCGGATGCAAAGCGACGACCCCAATACCGCCGACGGACACGTCGACCGTCTCGACCTCGAACGGATGGTCGCGCGATACCAGTACCTTTGCAGGATGGTGCAAAGGCGTTCTGGAGATCAGTCTTCGCTCAATATCGACAAGCATGCTGGCTGGTACGGCGCTGTTGGACGCGCAGTCGCAGCAATGCCTACGTCGCGCGCTTGAATAAAAAGTAAATGCGGTATGGGTGGTCGGTACTTATGATTCGTACAGCACCGTGTCGGGGAGCAATTATAGGCGTTATTGCAATATCTGCGAAACGAAGCATTTCACGCATAGATGCTCAATTGACAACATCATCGATACATGCCGAAGAAAGCCGGATGCGGTTCCTTTGGCGATGGCGTCTTCGTTACAAGAAGGGCGCCCGAATGCGAGCGCCCTTGAAGGAAGTGTGTCCTGCGCCCGCCCTATTTGCAGGTCATGCAGACGATCAACTGGTTGTCGACCGCCACAACCCCGGCGACGGCTTTCGCAATGGTTGGCGCCTTGCGAAATGCGGCGACGGACTGGACTTCGCCTTTCAGCGTGACCTTGCCTTGCGCGGTGTCGACATTGACTTTTTGTCCTGCGGTATCGGGATCCCCTTGGAGGCCGTCCTTTACCTTTTGGCTGATGGTCGCGTCGCTGTTTGCCGCTTGTGGTGCAGGCGCCGATGCCTTGCCTTGCGAGTCGGTCATGCCGGCACATCCCGCGAGCAGGAGGGAGGACAGCAGCAATCCGGTCAGTGCAATAGTTTTCATATGGGTCTCCTAGTAAGCGGATGAATGATAAATGCGGTAACGCTCCCGGCTAGTAATTTACCGCAGACCATCTTTGTCTGCTTAACACCATGCAATCGGATTTCCGGCATGCCTGCCGGAGAGAAGCGAATGGCAGGCAATGCAGGGAGGGAAGTGATCAATCGACCTTGGCGCCGGAGTCCTTGACCACCTTTGCCCATTTGCGGGTCTCTGCCTGGATATGTGCTGCGAACTGTTCCGGTGTATTACCGACTGGCTCTGCGCCTTGCGCCTGCAGCTTCTCTTTGACGGACGGCGCTGACAGTGCCTTGCTGATTTCCTGCTGCAGCTTGCCGACGATTTCCTTCGGTGTGCCGGCTGGGGCGAGGATGCCGAACCAGGAGCTGGCCTCGTAGCCGGCGAGGTCTCCGCCGGTCTGCGCGATGGCGGGCACCTGCGGCAATGCGGCCGAGGGTTTGCTGCTGGTCACGCCGAGGGCGAGCAGACGACCGGATTTGATATGGCCAATCGCGGAAGGCAAATTGTCGAACATCAGGTCAGCTTGTCCTCCGATCAGATCGGCAATGGCAGGCGACGAGCCGCGATAAGGAATATGCACCATGAAGGTTTTGGTCTGCGTCTTGAACAATTCTCCGGCAAGATGAATGGAGGTACCGTTGCCCGCCGAAGCCATATTCAGGCGTCCCGGATTGGCTTTGACATGCGCCAGGAAGCTCTTTATATCGGTGATCTTGTTTTTCTCGGCAAATGCCGTGTTCACCACAAGTACGTTCGGCACCGATGCGACCAGCGTGACCGGCGCAAAGTCCTTGATCGGATCATATGGAAGTTTCGGATACAGCGACTGGTTGATGCCATGTGTGCCTACCGTTCCCATCAGCAGCGTATAGCCGTCCGCTGCGGCACGAGATACGAGTTGCGTGCCGATATTGCCGCCCGCGCCGGGCCGGTTGTCAATGATGAATTGCTGCCCCAGCGCCTTGCCCAGTTCGGCGCCGACTGCGCGTGCAAGGATGTCGGTGGTGCCACCCGGCGCGAAAGGCACGACGATGGTCACTGGTTTGGTCGGATAACTTTGTGCGGAAACCGAAGAGGCTGCGAAGGACAGCGCCGCGCATGCCGCTGTAAGCAAGCTGCGAATGGTGATATGTATGTTCATGGTTGAATCTTTCGTTGAAGAGAATGCAGTGTCTTATTGTCGATCGCCGTCGTGCCGGATGGCTTGATCCAGCTTGATCTATACGGTAGCGATGGGCGTAACAGGCGATCCCACCGCGCCCGGCAGGCGCAACGGCGGCGCGGTCAGCATGAAACGGTTGCGGCCATTGTCATGCAGCCAGGAGGCAAGTTCGGGTAAATACCAGAGTTCGCCAAGCGGAATGCCCAGCTTGAACAGGCAATGGTGATGCAAAGGAAGAATCGATTTCCTGCCATGGGCTTCCGCGGCGGGATAGGCTTCCACCGCGTAGTTATCGGCGCAGATCGCGGCAATCCCCGAATCACTTATCCACTCCAGCAGACGCGCGTCGCGACCGTTCAGCACACTGCAGGAATGGTGCAGCACCTCGGGATCGGGATCGCCGGCCATTCTGGTCACGACTTCGGCAAAGCCGGTCCTCAGTACCAGAAAATCGCCCGCTTCGATTTCGACACCGTCGGCATGCATGACTTCCTGCAACTCGTCAAAACCGATCAGCTTGCGTTGCTCGCCGAAATGACGCGCCAGGTCGACCAGTACACCACGCCCCTGCATGCCATGGACCGCCATGTTTTCGATGCCCAGCGCGCCCGCAAACGAGAGGTTGCGACCATCGCAGCCGCATGCGGTTTCTTCGCCATGCTCGCCGTATTGCATCGGACCTTTGACGTCATGGTCGGCACGATAACCGTTGTAATACACCAGTTCTTCGTGCCCATCGCCATCCGCATCGAAGCGCGCGCCGACATGCGCAAGCGAATCCCATTGCGTCGAGTACTGGAGCGAAATCAGCACTTGGTCATCCGACACCACGTCGATACTGTCCTTGTCGATGCGAGCCATCGGAAAGTTGAGCACCGGCTTGCCGTCGCGGTAAGTGGGTTCCAGACGCGGCGGATGACGGCGCGGATTGAGCAGATTGCCGCCGGGTAGATCCAGCGGCAGCGAAAGGCAGAAACTGCGTCCTGCGCGTATTTCGGCTGCGCCCTTCAGCACCTGTTCCGCCTGGATCAGGTTGACTCGCCCAAGTTGATCGTCCAGGCCGAAGTCGCCCCAGTTGGAGCCGGGAGGCCGGTTTTTCCAGCGCATGTGTTGTCTCCTCGTTTCGCGTTGTTTTTATTGCCTGCAAGCTTGCCGCCACCGCCGATTGCACCGAAGGATTTCATTCGCTTTCCCGGAAGGGAAGAGCGGATCCTGTTGCCTACGCAAACGACCTGTTCGCACCCCTAAACTACTGCGGCAATCCACGCTAGTTGAAGCTTGCGCAATAGTCAACACTTTTAAAACCATGTTTTGCTCTGCGAAAATGACAAGCCACCGTCATCCTTGCTTGAGCACATGCAATCCGGTTTTAAAAAAGAAAAAGGCGCATGCCGGAATGCATGCGCCTTGCGAAGGATACTGGTAATAAAAAGTGAAATCCTAGAACTCTTCCCAGTCATTGCCGGCGGCGGGTGTCACGGCCCGACGCGCCGCCGGCAGCGACACGGGCTTGCGGGCCACCGCGACGGAATTGGAAGCGCTGCGCTTCGGAGACGAGGGTGCAGCGGAATAATGCTCGCTGCTGGCATTGATCTTGAAGACACCGACGACCTGTCCCAGTTTTTGCGATTGATCCTGCATCGCCTCTGCCGCTGCGGCTGCCTCTTCGACCAGCGCGGCATTCTGCTGCGTTACCTGATCCATCTGCGAAATCGCCTGGTTGATCTGTTCGATGCCTGCGGTCTGTTCCTGGCTTGCCGCGGTAATTTCAGCCATGATATCGGTCACCCGTTTCACGCTGTCGACGATTTCATGCATGGTTTCGCCCGCATGATCCACCAGCTTTGCACCGGACTCCACTTTCTCGACGGAACTGTCGATCAGGAACTTGATCTCCTTTGCCGCCGCCGCCGAACGTTGCGCCAGATTTCTCACTTCACTAGCCACTACGGCAAAGCCACGGCCCTGTTCGCCCGCACGTGCGGCTTCGACGGCTGCGTTCAACGCGAGAATATTGGTTTGAAATGCGATGCCATCGATGACACTGATGATGTCGACGATCTTGCGTGACGACTCATTGATCGAACCCATGGTATCGACCACCTGAGCAACCACATTACCACCCCGGTTGGCGATCTCGGAAGCGGTTGCCGCCAATGCATTGGCCTGACGCGCATTGTCGGCATTCTGTTTCACTGTCGAAGTCAGTTCCTCCATCGATGAGGCGGTTTCTTCCAGCGAACTGGCCTGTTGTTCGGTACGGGATGACAGATCGGTATTGCCAGCGGCGATCTGGGCCGAAGCCGTGGCGATCGTATCAGTGCCGGCACGGACTTCGCCAACGATGTTCACCAGGCTGTCGCGCATTGCACGCATTGCATATAGCAGGCTGGACTGATCGCCATTGTGCAATTCGACATCGACCGTCAGATCGCCGGCTGCGATTTTTTCGGCAATCGATGCCGCGTAGCCCGGTTCGCCGCCTAGTTGCTTCAACAAACTGCGTGCAATAAGAACGGCAGCGGCCACGGCGATGGCAATGGCTATGCCGCACATGATCAGCATCGTGGCGAAAGCGTTTTCATACGATGCCTGTGCTTCGGCGGCGTCCTTTTTATTGCCTGTCTCCTGCAGGTGGATATTTTCATCCAGCGCGTCCTGCCAGCGTTTCGACGCAGGGCTGGCTTCCTTTAGCAGGAGTTCGGTCGCTTCGTCATCCTTGTTTTCCTTGGCAAGGTCCATCACTTTCTGATTGAGCGCGCGCGCGATACCAAGTGCTTCCCGTGTCTTGGCACGTATTGCTGCGCCTGCTTCGCTGGCTGGCAGTTTTTCAAGAGCGGCGGCCGCATCGTCATAAGCCTTGCGCGCGTCCAGGATCTTTTTGAATTCGTCATCTATCGCGGCCTGGTCGTCCAGCAACACTATCGAGCGGATGACGCGCGAGACGATGTGCACGGATTCCGACATGGTCTGGTTAAGGTTCAACCGATAGACATTGTCGTTGACGATCTTTTCCAGTTTTGCTTCGACTTGCGAGAGGCGCCAGAGACCCACTGCGCTCATCGTCAGCAACAGGGCGATAACAAGACCAAAACCTGCGACAAGACGGGTGCTGACTTTCATATTTGACAGATTCATCTTAACTCCTGTGGAACAACATAAGCGCGGACGTTTGCGCCTCGAGTGTGTTGGGATTGAGATTTTGGTTACGATAAATTTTTGACCAAATTATCTGTTCGAATAGGTTGTGTATGGGTTATTCACCTAAACGAAAAATCGACAATATTGTGTCCGGGAAATTATTTGAAACAGGCAAATACTAACTTATTTAACTTTTAGTTGCAGAGCGGTAACTGACTATGCATGTCTAGCATGTGTTAGCGACTGGCGAGCAGCATGCTATATTGCCCGCGGTTTTTGAATTCGGAATCAAGACATGAGCGAGCTTCTAGCCTGGCTGAAAAGCTTCATCCCGGCTCCCATCCTGGCTGCGCGCCGCGAGAAAGCGATCGCGTGCCTGGGCGCATGCGTAGGAATCGGATTTGCCGAATGGTTCAGCCGCATTACGTTCGGCGAAGCCAATCCGTGGTTCATCGCACCGATAGGCGCGTCCGCCGTACTGTTATTTGCCGTGCCTGCCAGCCCGCTGGCCCAGCCATGGTCCATCATCGGCGGCAATGTGATATCGGCACTCATCGGCGTGACCTGCGCCAAATGGATCCCTGACCCGGCGGTCGCGGCCGCGGTCGCAGGCGCCATGGCGATCGCCGCCATGTTCAGCTTGCGCTGTCTGCATCCGCCGGGCGGTGCGGTCGCCCTGACGGCAGTCCTTGGCGGACCGGCAGTAACTACACTTGGTTATGGATTCGTCATATTTCCCGTCGCGATCAACTCCGGCTTTCTCCTACTCATGGCGCTGGTATTCAATAATCTGTTGCGGCGTCGCTATCCGCACCAACCGCATCAGGGAAATCGTCACGGCACGTCGGATCCGCCGCCCGTCGAACGTCTGGGATTCACGCGTGCCGATCTTGATGCCGCGATCAAGGAATATGACGAACTGCTGGATGTCAATGAAGACGACCTGCAGGAAATCTTCCTGCAAGCCGAATTGCGGGCCTTCAGCCGACGCTCGGGCGATATTCGCTGCGCCGACATCATGTCCAGGGATATCGTCTTCGCGCGTCCGGATATGACGGTCGCGCAGGCATGGGCCGTGTTGAGCCAGCATGATTTGTCCAGCCTTCCGGTGGTGAACTCGACCAAGCGACTCATCGGTATCGTGACGCTCCGGGATCTGGTTGCGGCAGCGGATGGCGGTCCGCCACGGCTGCGTAATGCCGTGTGCATGCGCGACATCATGACGACGAAAGTGCAGGTGGCCCATGCGACGCAGACCATTATGGAATTGGTGCCTCTTTTTTCCGACCGGGGATTTCATCACTTGCCGGTGGTCGACGAGTCCCGCTCGATCGTAGGAATCATTACGCAGTCGGACCTGGTGGCTGCTTTGTACCGCAGGGGCCTGGAGGCGTCGAGGGTGCCTGTGATGCAGGCTGTGGGAAATTAGTATCCTCGATCGGTCGATCAGATCAGCGAGCCCTCGTTGCCGGTTTCCAAAAGGTGAACCACAAATACGGGAGCGCTCAAATACGGTGCATCCAGTACCTCAAAAGATATGCTTTCCGTCAAAACGGAATCGCAATCGTAGGCGACGTTCAGGTCGCCGAATTGGGCAATCAGGTTGGATAATTCGGAAACTAATTCCGACGCTTTCATGATCACCCCTGTGATGTGTCATGGGAGTGTAAATTCGTACCGTCAAGATAAAAAGTGAATTTTTTCGATGGATGTCGGCGCGATTTTCATTCGCCGGCATCCATTTGAGGAACTCTCTCGGTCGAGCCGTTTAATGCGCGGACATCGTGGTTGCCACAGGGATTTCCGTTGCCGGCGGCGTGTTGCGGCTACGCCCGCAGCGCACGATGCCATCGATAACCACCATGCCGACGCCGGGTATATCGCCGAGTTGTATGCTATCGAGCAGGTCGCGGCCGGCCGAATGCTGGGCCTTGTCCATGAATACGAAATCGGCTGCCCGGCCCGGTTCGATCAAGCCGCAATTCAGCTTGCGTATGCGGGCGGTATTGCCGGTGGCGAAACAGAACACCAGTTCGGCCGGAATGCGTCCTATGCTCGACAACAGCGAAATCATGCGCAGTATGCCCAGCGGCTGTACGCCCGATCCCGCCGGTCCGTCGGTGCCGAGGATGACGCGATGCGGACACTTGAGCTGCATCGCCATCTGAGCGGCCGCAATCGCCACGCGCTCGTTGCCGTTGTGGACGATTTCAATGGCGCGGCTGGATTTTTCGCACAGCTCGCAGACATGGGCTTCGGGCAGTGCAGTATGTCCGCCGTTGATGTGGCCGATTACATCGGCATCGGCTTCGAGCACCACATCCTTGTCGATCAGGCCCGATCCGGGAATCGATGGGCCACCCGTATGGATGGTGCTTTGAATGCCGTACTTGCGGGCCCATGCCACCATTCTTTGCGCTTCTTCGCCGGCCTTGACCGATCCCAGGCCGACCTCACCGAGCAGGCTTACGCCGGCTTCGGCCAGTTCCTTGAAATCGTGTTCGGTCATGCCTTTTTCAATGACCGGCGCACCGGCAAGCACCTTGACGCCGCCCGGCCTGAAATTGTCGAATGCACGCTGCGCGGTGATCGCCAATGCCTTGAGGCCGACGATATCCTTGGGCCTGCCAGGAAGATGCACTTCGCCCGCGGAGATCATGGTGGTGACGCCGCCGTTCATCGTGGAATCGATCCAGCCGAGCTGGTTCTGGCGCGGTGTCCAGTCGCCGAAGACGGGATGGACATGACTGTCGATCAGGCCGGGCGCCACGCATGTCTTGCGGGCGTCAATCACGACATCAGCGCGTTCGATATCACAGTCGGTAGCTTTGCCTACTGCGGTAATAATTCCGTCGTTCACCACGATTGTGTCAGCCGAGAGGATAGGCTGATCTATATCGCCGGACAACAAAAGCCCGATGTTTTTGATGACGACTTTTCCGGATTTCTGAACGCTTGCTGCATCTGCCATGGCCCGCCTCCTGTTTCAGCAACCCCGCTCCGGCAAGGTCCGGAACGTGGATTCAATCGAAAAAAGTTATAGAACGTTTCAAATTCAAGCCGCCGCAGTTTCGCTTGTTTCGACCTTGGCCGAAACCTGCCTGATCACCGCTGCGGTAATGAAGGCTTCCCATTGCGCCAGGGCTTCGGGTTCGTCCAGGTTTTCGCCAAGAAATGCGGACAGGGTGAAACGATTGGACAAATAAAAATAGGCGAGTGCGGCACTCATCAGATAGATGTCGCGAGCACGCAGATCCGCGCGGAAAACGCCGGACGCCGCGCCTTTGGCGAGCACGCCATCAAGCAGGGAAATCGCGGCCGACGAATATTCGCGCGCGCGCAGGGATTTAGAGATGTGCTTGCCCCGGTGCAGATTTTCGCTGTTGAGTAGCGTGATGAATTCGGGATGCTGCTGGTAGTAGTTCCACATGAAGCGAACGATGGTCTTCATGTCCTCGACCGGATCTTCGAGGCTCAAGACGACTTTCGATTCGGCTTCATTGAAGCGCCGATAGGCATCTTCGATGACCGCGATGAACAACTCTTCCTTGCTGCCGAAGTAGTAGTAAATCATGCGGTCATGCGAATTCGCCGCTTTCGATATCTGTTCGATACGACCGCCTGCGAAGCCGTGCTTGGCAAACACCTTGGTGGCGGCGCGCAGGATGCTTTCCTGCGTCGATTGCGCGGCGAGCTCCCTCTGGCGCGGACGCTTGGCCGAAGCCGTACTTGCAGTGCCGCGCCGGGAGGAAGTGGTCGCCATATTGGATGCTATTCGAAAGTCGCCAGGGCTGTCGTCGAGCCCGTTGCGGGAATCGTTATCGCGCTCACTGTTCTGCGAACGCGCGCTCGATCACAAAGTCGCCCGGTGTGGAAGTATTCCCCTCGGTGAATTTGCGCGCTTCCAGCATGCGCTTGAGATCGCGCAGCATGGCTGGACTGCCGCAGATCATGACGCGATCGGTTTCGCGATCAAGATCAGGCACACCGAGGTCAGAGAACAGCTTGCCGTTCTCGATCAGGTCCGTGATGCGTCCCATGTTCCTGTACTGTTCGCGGGTCACGGTCGGGTAATAGCGCAGCTTGCTGGTCACCAGGTCGCCCAGGAATTCATGGTTCGGCAGGTGTTCGACCAGCAGATCGTGGTAGGCCAGTTCGTCGGCGGTACGCACGCCGTGGACCAGGATCACCTGTTCGAACTTTTCATAGGTTTCCGGATCACGGATGATGCTCATGAAAGGAGCAAGGCCGGTGCCGGTCGATAGCAGATAAAGCCGCTTGCCGGGCAACAGATAATCAATGACCAGGGTACCGGTCGGCTTGCGGCCAACGATCACAGTGTCGCCAACCTGGATATTCTGCAGGCGCGAGGTCAGCGGACCCTCCGGCACCTTGATGCTCAGGAATTCCAGGTGTTCTTCGTAGTTGGCGCTGACGATACTGTACGCCCGCAGCAGCGGTTTACCGTTGACTCGCAGGCCGATCATCGTGAAATGGCCGTTGCTGAACCGCAGCGTCGAATCACGTGTCGTGGTGAACGTGAACAGGCTGCCGTTCCAGTGATGGACGGTCAGGACACGTTCTTCGTTAAAGGCACTCATGCTTTCTCCGTAACAGGCAATAAAAAAATCCGTGTGCGCGTTCCGCGCACCAAATATGCAAGTTTACCTGTTTGTTGCCTTCAGGTCTCTGCATTGGCAGTCGGATTTTTCGACTTTGGTCTCCTGGGCAACTCCATCACCAGGTCAGCGCTGGGGTCGGCGCAATATTTCCTTTTTTGCAACGGCCCGTCTTGCGAGCCAATCCTACGTTTCGCGGCAGCATGAGTCCCGTAGCTGCGGCCCATTCGGTTTGCGGTCAAGACAAATGACGCTACCTATATCTTCGATGCAGTCTCCACGCCTTTCCGAAATTCCTTTCAGGCCTGCAAATACGCGGGTTTCCGGTCATTTCGGACACTTTGAATTCGATTTCAATGTAGTGAATTCTACATGAATATGTAGTGTACACTAAACGAAAATGTAGTGTACACTACATTTACACGCTTGCAAGTTGTACCAGCCTGACCGGGAGATTCAACATGACGGAGCATACGAAGACCGACGGATTGCCAGGATTCGAGCCTCAGGTGCTTGAACGGGCCAAACCGCGCAGCGAACGCATGGCGGGCGACAAAATCGAATGCAATGCCTGTCCGGTACTGTGTCAGATCACCGAAGGGCGATCCGGCGCGTGCGACCGCTACGCCAACATCGGCGGCACGCTGGTACGGGTCGATCCGGTGATTCTGTTGAAAAAGGCGGTCGCGGCCGGCGACAACCCGGTGGTACCGTTCGTCGGGCGACAGCAGGCAGCGGAGCATTCACCCACAGCGCAGGAAGCTGCCGGCGCCGCTGCCCCGTCCGGTTCCTGGAGCGGCGATCTGCTCCAGGCCGACGAGGTATTCGTGACCGGCGTAGGCTCATCGACCACCTATCCCGATTACAAGCCGGCCCCCTTCATCGTTTCATCGAAGGCAGCCGATGTCGACATGGTGACTGTGGTTACCGAAGGCATCTTCAGTTACTGCAGCTTCAAGATCAAGATCGATACCGACCGCTACCTTGGTCCCGAACAAGCCAATATCCGCTACAAGGGCGAAGTCGTCGGCCACGTCACCACCGCCGAATACGGTTCGCAGATGCTGTCGCTCGGCGGCGTACATCATCTGACCGGCGGCAGCAAGAAAGAAGGGCGCCTGACTGCGGAAATCATGCAATTACTCGGTAATAAGCAGGCCGCCGAAATCACCATAGACGGCGGATCGCAAATCGTCGTCCAGGCCGGTCGCGCGCCCATTGTCAACGGCGTCGAAGAGCAGCGCATGCGGGTCGGGTGCGGCTCCGCCACCATCGGCATCTTTGCGAAACAGGTATTCGGCAAGGCAGACGAAGTGATTGTGGTCGACGACCACATCACGGGCGTCTTGACCGAACATCAGGCCGGGCGCTGTCTCGACATACCGCCTTCCGGCGTCAAGATACGCGGACGCAAATCCACGCCGGGCCGCTATTTTCAGGTGGCCAATCCGGGCACAGGCTGGGGCGGGACCGACATCGCAGATCCGCTCAGTATTATCGAAGGCTGGGACGCCAAGGTGGCGTGGCCCGGTCTGCAACTATTGATGACGTCCACGACCGGCGAACACGCCGCATGGTTTGTGCTCGATGAGAATCTTGTGCCGGTGCAGATGCCGATGCCGGTCGAAGTGCAGGCCGTAGTCGACCGCATCGGCGAAAACTGCGAACCCTCGCTGACAACGGTGCTGTTTCTGGGCGGCGCAGGCGGGAGTCTGCGCGCCGGCGTGACCGAAAATCCCGTCCTGCTGACGCGTTCGATCAAGCACGCCCTGGTCAACGTCACCTGTGGCGGCGCGCCGGCCTATGTATGGCCGGGCGGTGGCATTACCGTCATGACAGATGTGAGCCGGATGCCTGACAATAGCTTCGGCACGGTGCCGACGCCCGCGATCGTCGCGCCCATTGAATTCACCATGCGACTGTCCGACTACGAAGCGTTGGGAGGGCATATGGAGTATGTGCGTTCGCTGTCATCGGTACTGGAACACGGCGCGTGGCACAACGACGGTGCGCCGGCGCAGCGCAAGTGGATGCAGCAACCCGACATCAATGCATGGCCGGCGGCAGTCGGCCCCATGCTTGGCTGAGCGAGGTCCATGATGATGCCGCGCTGCGTTGCGCTTACCGATGGCCGTCTGCATTTCTCGCATGGGCCGATTGATTTAATCATCCAGGCGGACGGAGCCATGGATGCAGTCAATGCTTGTCATGAACAGGCATGGCAACGCTTCGAAACTATCTTGTCCGAGTTGGTCAGCGAATTGCCCGCATTGCGCCAACCGGTTGGCGACATCTGCATGCTCAACGGCGCGATTGCGCGACGCATGTGGGACGCATGCCATCCTTTCCGTGCGCGCTACATTACGCCGATGGCTGCTGTCGCGGGCGCCGTCGCGCAGGAAATCATTCGCTGTTATGAAAAGCCGTTCGTCACACGTGCGGCAATCAACAATGGTGGAGACATTGCGCTCCACCTTAGTGCGGGCACTAGCTATTGCGTCGGTGTGTGCACCGATATCGACGCTGCGACTATACAAGCCGTCTACGGAGCCGATCTCGATACGGGTATGCGGCTCACGATTGAAGCCTCAATGCCAGTGCGCGGAATCGCCACCAGCGGATGGCGTGGCCGCAGTTTTTCCTTGGGTATCGCCGACAGCGTGACCGTGCTTGCCGCAAGCGCCGCGCAAGCCGATGCGGCGGCAACCATGATTGCGAACACGGTCAATGTCGACGACGCACGCATCAAACGTCAGCCGGCCTGCACTCTGAAAGACGACACCGATCTCGGTGCGATACCTGTCACAGTGGATGTGCCGCCGCTGGATGCAGAAGTGGTCCATGAAGCATTGCACTACGGATTGGAACGGGCACGGCAATTGCAAGCATCCGGATTGATCTGGAGTGCTATTCTTGTGTGTCAAGAACAGGTCGTCGTAGCTGGCAGGATGGCCGATGGTGTTGCAGAGAAGGGCATTGCTGCCGCAATGCCGACCGAACAGCGATTGAACGCCATGCCGGCTTCGCGCAAGGTACGATTTCCGGCAATGCTATAGAGTACGATTGTTCAATTGTTGCGCATAGGCGGTGGCCGTCACAGCCATCATCAACCGAAACCTGTAGGGGGTAAGCCCGTGATTGAAATACGTCGAGTCTTCTGGCACGTCGAAGACATCTTTCATGAATCCGGACCGGTGGCCGCCGTGCCATTGCGCCGAGGCTATATCGCCGGCGTCCTGACCAATCTATATGCAGGTCACTACGAGCCCGACATTCTGCCCATGATGGAACAGCTTAACCCGGTTGGCGTGCGTCTTGCGCATGAACTGCTCGCACACCTTGATGTGCCGGCGGAGCGTATCGAAGGATATGGCAAGGGTGCATTGATCGGCTCTGCGGGCGAGCTTGAGCATGGTGCGTTGTGGCATGTGCCCGGTGGCTATGCAATGCGTGAATTGCTGGGCTGGAAAGGCAATGCGGCCGATTATGCGGCCGGCAAGGGCAGTACCAAGGGGCAACCCGGCAATGGCCTCGCTATCGTGCCCTCAACCAAGAAAGTGGCTGCGCCGGGCGCCACGCTCGACGTCCCGATGACCCACATTAACGCCGCTTATGTACGCAGCCATTTCGATGCGATCGAAGTCCGTGTGCCGGGATCGCCGCGCGCCGATGAACTTGTCGTGATTCTTGCCATGAGCACAGGGCCGCGCGTCCATGCGCGCGTAGGCGGACTGAAGGCTGAGGAAATCGCCCGCTGGGACGGCTTGCGCTGATCCGGTAGCGACATTCACACATTACCTCTGGAGGGACATGCAATGCCGGCAAAGATAAGAAAACTGATCGTGCAGCTTGAAGAGATACACGTCGAAATGGACAGGCCGGTCGCACCTGCGACACGCAAGGCGCTGGCGATGGCGGTGATCGAAAATCCGTATTCGGGCCGCTATGTGGAGTCGCTCGACGAACTGATTGCCATCGGAGAGGAACTGGGCGGTCTGCTTGGACGCAAATGTGTCCAAGCGCTCGGCATCGCCCCGGAGCAGGCGCAGAGTTACGGCAAGGCGGCCATTGTCGGCGAAGCAGGCGAGCTCGAACATGCGGCTGCGATCCTGCATCCGAAACTCGGCGCCCCTTTGCGCGAGGCGGTCAGCAAGGGCGCAGCCCTTGTGCCTTCCAGCAAAAAGCGCGGTGGCCTCGGCACAGCGATCGATGTGCCGCTCGGCCATAAGGATGCCGCCTTCGTTCGCAGTCATTTCGATGCGATGGAAGCGCGTGTGGCGGATGCGCCGCGTGCCAACGAGATCGTCGTCGCCGTTGTCGTCACCGATAGCGGCCGGCCGTTGCCCCGCGTGGGAGGGCTCCAGTCCCACGAAATCAAAGGCGAGGATGGCTTGCGCTAAGCCATGGCGCGAAAGATCGTATCGATTGGTCACCAAATCAGTCCACCACCAAGGAGTACACCATGAATAAAACTACCAACTGGCTGACCGCGGCCGCTGTCCTTTGGGCTACTGCCAGTTCCGTCGGCGCCTATGCACAGGGCGTCATTAAGATCGGCGAAATCAACAGCTACAAGGCGCAGCCGGCATTCCTTGAGCCATACCGCAAGGGCCTGGAACTGGCCGTGGAAGAAATCAATTCTTCCGGCGGCGTGAACGGCAAAAAACTGGAACTGATCACCCGCGACGATAACGCCAATCCGGGCGATGCGGTACGCGTGGCCGAAGACCTGATCTCGCGTGAAAAGGTCGACGTGCTGACCGGCACCTTCCTGTCGCATATCGGGCTGGCATTGACCGATTTTGCCAAGCAGCGCAAATTCTTTTTCCTCGCTGCCGAACCGCTGACCGACAAGATCGTCTGGGAAAACGGCAACCGCTACACCTATCGTCTGCGTCCATCGACTTATATGCAGGTGGCGATGCTGGTGCCCGAAGCGGCTGCGCTCAAGAAAAAGCGCTGGGCGCTGGTGTACCCGAATTATGAATACGGCCAGTCGGCGGTCGCGACCTTCAAGGAATTGCTGAAGGCGGCGCAGCCGGATGTGGAATTCGTGACCGAGCAGGCAACCCCGCTGGGCAAGGTCGATGCGGGCAGCGTGGTGCAGGCGCTGGCCGATTCGAAACCGGACGCGGTCTTCAATGTCCTGTTCGGCGCCGATCTCTCGAAGTTTGTACGGGAAGGCAATACGCGTGGACTCTTCAAGGGCCGCGATGTGGTCAGCCTGCTGACCGGCGAACCGGAATACATGGACCCGCTGAAGGATGAAAGCCCGAATGGATGGATCGTGACCGGATATCCATGGTATGGCATCCAGACGCCGGAACATGCGGCCTTCCGCAAAGCCTATGAAGCCAAGTTCAAGGACTATCCGCGCCTTGGCTCGGTGGTCGGCTATAGCGCGATCATGTCGCTCGCTACCGGGATGAAAAAGGCGCAGTCGACCGAAACCGAAAAACTGGTGAAGGCCTTCGAGGGCTTGTCGGTCAAGACGCCATTCGGACCTATTATTTACCGCGCCGAGGATCATCAGTCGACCATGGGCGCCTATGTCGGACGTACCAAGAACGAGGGCGGCAAAGGCGTGATGGTCGACTATCGCTATCTGGATGGCGCGAAATATCTGCCATCCGCCGAGCAAGTGGCGAAACGCCGTCCTGCCGATTAATGCCGGAAATGCCGGGCGCGACGCCCGGCATGATCTGCCGCCGGTCCAACTGCCGGCAAAACGCAGTCTCGTTACGGATCAATCCGTTGAAAGAAAGAACGTGTGATGAGTTTTTCTGGCTTCGCGGTGCAATTACTGAACGGTCTGGCGGGGGCGTCGTCCCTGTTCCTGGTGGCGGCCGGACTTTCCCTGATTTTCGGCGTGACGCGAATCGTGAACTTCGCGCACGGATCGTTTTACATGCTCGGTACTTACCTGGCCTATACGCTGGTCGACCGCCTTGGCGCTAGCCTCGGGTTCTGGCCCGCGATACTGCTGGCTGCGGTCACCGTCGGTGTGCTCGGCGCACTGGTCGAATTCGTACTGCTCCGGAGGATTTATCGCGCTCCAGAACTGTTCCAGCTGCTGGCTACATTCGCACTGGTGCTGGTCATCAAGGATGCCGCGTTGTGGATCTGGGGGCCAGATGAACTCCTGGGGCCGCGCGCGCCGGGTCTGTCAGGCTCGGTTGAAATCTTCGGCCGTCAGTTTCCCACCTATGACCTGTTCCTGATCGTCGTCGGCCCAGTGGTGCTGGGCTTGCTCTGGCTGCTGCTGACCCGCACGCGCTGGGGCACGCTGGTACGCGCCGCGACCCAGGATCGCGAAATGGTCGGCGCGCTCGGCGTCAATGAAGCATGGTTGTTCACCAGCGTTTTCGCGCTCGGCGCCTTGCTTGCAGGTCTGGGCGGAGCGCTGCAGTTGCCGCGAGAACCCGCCAATTTGGAAATGGACCTAGTCACAATCGGTGCTGCATTCGTTGTCGTAGTTGTCGGCGGCATGGGGTCGATCACCGGCGCCTATATTGCCGCGCTCCTGATCGCCGAACTGAAGGCCGTATGCATCTGGCTGGGCCTGGTCGATGTCATCGGCATCAGCGTCTCGTTTTCAAAACTCACACTGGTGGTGGAATTCCTGGTCATGGCAGTGGTGCTGGTCCTGCGTCCGAGCGGCTTGCTGGGAAGGCCACAGGCGCCGACGCGCAATGCGGGCGCGGTGGAAGCGCCGCTGCGCGCATCCGGCTCCGCTTACAAGTTTGCGGTAATTGCGGTGATCGCCGCATTGATTGGCTTGCCTCTGTTGATGGGCAATTCACCGTATGTCACCGTGCTTGCCATCGATCTGATGGTGGCGGCCTTGTTTGCGGTCGCCCTGCATTTCATCATGGGGCCGGCCGGCATGCATTCCTTCGGCCACGCCGCCTATTTCGGCCTTGGCGCGTACGGCGCAGCCTTGCTGGTGCGCAGCGCCGGCCTGCCGATGGAAGCGGCGTTGATCCTCGCGCCCCTGGTGGCTGCTGCAGGCGCTTTGGTGTACGGCTGGTTCTGCGTGCGCCTGTCCGGTGTGTACCTGGCAATGCTCACGCTCGCTTTCGCGCAAATTACCTGGGCGATCTGTTATCAATGGGATAGCGTGACCGGTGGCAGCAACGGCTTGACCGGCGTGTGGCCGGCGCCGTGGCTGTCGGACAAGACATCCTATTATTACGTCACGCTTGCCATCGTGGCCGGCGGCGTGCTGCTGTTGCGGCGCATACTGTTTTCGCCCTTCGGCTACGCGATGCGGGCCAGCCGCGATTCCGCGCTCAGGGCCGATGCTATCGGCATGGACGTCAAGCGCGTGCAATGGGTGGCCTTTGTGCTGGCCGGCGCGGCGGCGGGAGCGGCAGGGGCGCTGTATGCGTTTTCCAAAGGGAGCATTTCGCCGGAAACCCTGTATGTCGGCAAATCGGTCGATGGCATCGTGATGGTGATGCTGGGCGGTATACAAACGCTGATCGGCCCGGTGGTCGGTGCGGTCACCTTCAACTGGCTGCACGATACGGTCGCACGTAACACCGATTACTGGCGCGCGATGCTAGGCGGGATCATTTTGCTGCTCGTGCTGCTGTTCCCGCAGGGTATCGCAGGTTTTGCACGCCAGCTGTTCGACAGCAGGCGCGAAGCGAAGGAGGCGATCTGATGAGCCTGATGCAAGTAAGCAATCTCGGCAAATCCTTCGGTGGTGTCAAGGCGGTAGACGGCATCAGCTTCGAGCTGCGCGCGGGTGAGTTGCTGGCCTTGATCGGGCCCAACGGTGCAGGAAAATCGACCACCTTCAACATGGTGAATGGACAGCTGAAGGCCGATGCCGGCTCCATCCTGTTCGATGGAAAAGAACTGGTCGGCCTCAAGCCGCGCGAAATCTGGCGCCTCAGCGTCAGCCGCACATTCCAGATTGCAGAGACCTTCGCCTCGCTGACGGTGGTGGAGAATGTGCAGATGGCATTGCTGTCGGCCGATCACAGACTGTTCTCGATGTGGCGCAAGGCGGCAGCCTACAAGCGCGACGAGGCGCTTGGCTTGCTGGAGCAGGTCGGGATGGCAGCGCAGGCGGATCGGCCTTGCAGCGTGCTGGCCTATGGTGACGTGAAGCGTGTCGAACTCGCGATTGCCATGGCGAACAAACCCAAGCTGTTGCTGATGGATGAACCGACCGCCGGCATGGCGCCTCGGGAACGCAATGATTTGATGGCGCTGACCAAGAAGCTGGTCACCGAACGCAACATGGCGGTCCTGTTCACCGAACACAGCATGGACGTAGTCTTTGCCTATGCCGACCGGATGATCGTGCTGGCGCGCGGCCGCCTGATTGCGGAAGGCAAGCCACACGAGATCCGTGACGATCCCAAGGTGCAGGAAGTCTATTTCGGCAGCGGCAAAACCTTTGAAAAATTGAAAAAATCCAGGGAGGTCGCTTGATGCAGATAGCGACGGCGAGCATGGCACAGGTGTTGTCCAGTAATCCGGCAAGCAGCGCGCTGTTGAGCGTGCAGTCGCTTAATGCCTGGTACGGCGCGGCACAGATTCTTTTTAACGTCGACCTCAATGTCCATCGCGGCGAGGTGGTCGCTCTCATGGGACGCAACGGCGCCGGCAAGTCGACCACGCTCAAGGCGATCATGGGGCTGATACCCAAGCGGCGCGGACAGCTTGCCTTCATGGGGCATGACATTTCCACGGCTGAGCCGCACGAAATCGCGGTGCGCGGCCTCGGTTTCGTACCGGAAGACCGGCGCGTATTCGCCGACCTCAGCGTGATGGAAAACCTGGATGTGGGCCGTCAGCCTGCACGCACATGGCCAGATGGCACGGCTGCGCCGCTATGGACGCCTGAACGATTGTTCAAGCTGTTTCCCAATCTGGGTGAAATGCCGAACCGCCCTGGCGGACGCATGAGCGGCGGCGAGCAGCAGATGCTGACCGTGGCGCGCACGCTGATGGGCAATCCCTATCTGGTGCTGCTGGATGAACCTTCCGAAGGGGTCGCGCCGGTGATCGTCGAGCAGATGGCGCAAATGATCCTGGAATTGAAAGCGCAAGGCGTGAGCATCCTGCTGTCGGAGCAAAATATGCATTTCGCGGAACTGGTGTCCGATCGAGCCTATGTGCTTGAAAAAGGCCAGATCCGTTTCGACGGCTCGATGGAAGCGTTGGCCGCCAATGAAGCAGTGCGGCAGGCATACCTGAGCGTATGACCAGGTGAGGGCAATGAACACTTCGCCAGAGGCTGTCTCGCTGATCGTCAATGGCGAGCAGCATTGCCTCGACGTGCCTGGCAGCGCGCCCTTGCTGTATGTCCTGCGCAACGACCTCGGCCTCAACAGTCCGAAGTATGGTTGCGGTCTCGGACAATGCGGCGCCTGTACCGTGCTGGTCGACGGCAAGTGCGCGCGCTCCTGCCTGATTCCTGTAGATGGTATCGCAGGCCGTCGCATCACTACGCTGGAAGGCTTGGGCGGCCCCGATGCGCTGCATGTGGTGCAGCAGGCATTCATCGAAGAGCAGGCGGCGCAATGCGGTTATTGTCTTAACGGAATGATCATGACCACCGTCGCGCTGCTGCAATCCAACCGTAACCCCACTGATATCCAGATTCGGGACGCGCTGTCGCACAACCTGTGCCGGTGCGGAACGCATATCGAGATCATGCAGGCGGTAAAGCGTGCAGCGCAGATGCTGGCCGCATCGCAGGGAGAATCCGCATGAACCGACGTGCCGACATGCCGCAGACCAGGCGCGACTTTCATCAAGCCTCAGGTGTATTGTTGGTTACGCGCGATCCGCCCCCGCCATTGCCTCCGGTAAAAGGTCAGCCGGCCGCAGTGCCGGGTAACTCGGCCGAAGGCGTGGAAATTCTGGTGGCGGTCTGGGACGATGGCAGCGTTACCGCCCTCAATGGGCATGTCGACCTTGGAACCGGCATTCGCACCGCGCTTGCGCAAATCGTAGCGGAAGAACTCGATGTCCGCATGGCCTGTGTCAGCATGGTTCTTGGCGATACGACACGCGCGCCGAACCAGGGCGCCACCATCGCAAGCGCTTCCTTGCAGATCCACGCCGTGCCTCTGCGCGCCGCCGCCGCGCAGGCGCGTCGATGGCTGTTGCAGCAAGCGGCCCAGGAATTCGGCGTATCGCCCGAGGCATTGGCGATTGACGCTGGCGCGGTATTCGTTCGCGCCGAACCGGACCGATCGCTCGCCTATGCCGATCTGGTGCGCGACCGGCATGTCGAGTTGCCACTTGATGTCGATGTACCGTTGAAGCGGCCGGAAGATTATCGACTGGTGGGACAAAGTACGCCGCGTGTCGATATTCCGGCCAAGGCCGCAGGCGAACTGACCTTTGTGCATGACATGCGCGTGCCCGGCATGTTGCATGGCCGCGTAATAAGGCCGCCATATGCCGGTGCCGATCATGGCGACTTTATCGGCAATACGCTTGAAGCGGTCGATGAAAATTCGATTTCGCATATCCCCGGTATTGCCGGCGTGGTCGTGATCGGCGATTTTGTCGGCGTCGTGGCCGCGCGCGAAGAACATGCGGAACAAGCCATGCGGGAGTTGCGCGTTACATGGAGAGACTGGCCGGCGATGCCTGCGCTGGGCGATGTCGAAGCTGCGATTCGCGCCAATCCATCCACGCAACGCGTGGTCGCCAACCAGGGCGATGTTGACGCGGCATTGGCAGGTGCGGCTGTGCGCATGGACAGAACGTATGTCTGGCCCTACCAATTGCACGGCTCGATCGGGCCGTCGTGCGCGGTCGCTGACTGGCATGCCGACCGTCTGACAGTATGGGCGGGTTCGCAGAATCCGCATGTGCTGCGCGCCGACCTTGCGAAACTTATGGACATGTCCGATTTGGCGGTCGACATCGTCCGCATGGAGGCCGCCGGCTGCTATGGCCGCAATTGCGCCGACGATGTCGCAGCCGACGCTGCCTTGCTATCGCGCGCGGTCGGACAACCGGTGCGGGTCCAACTAACGCGTGCACAGGAGCACCAGTGGGAACCGAAAGGTGCGGCCCAGTTGATGGATATACGCGGTGGCTTGAACGCCGACGGCAGCGTCGCGGGATATGACTTCCAGACGTCCTATCCCTCCAATGGCGCGGTGACCCTGGCCTTGCTGCTGACCGGGAAGGTCGTGCCGACGCCGACTGCCTATGAAATGGGCGACCGCACCTCGGTGCCGCCTTACGACTACAAGCATCTGCGCGTCACGATCAACGACATGGCACCGATTCTGCGCGCATCCTGGCTGCGCGGCGTCTCCGCATTGCCGAACTCGTTCGCGCACGAAAGTTATATCGATGAACTGGCTAACGAGGCGGGGGTCGACCCGGTCGAGTTCCGGCTGCGCCACCTGAAAGACGACAGGGCGGCGGAACTGGTGCGCGCGACAGCCCAGCGTGCCGGCTGGGTTAAGCACACGAAGCCGCAGCAGCAAGCAGCCGACGGCGAGTTCCTGAAGGGGCAGGGCTTTGCCTACGCGCGTTATGTGCATAGCCGCTTTCCGGGTTTTGGCGCGGCGTGGGCTGCCTGGGTGGCGGACGTTGAAGTCAACCGCAATACCGGCGAAGTGCATGTGCGCCGCGTCGTGGTGGGACACGATGCCGGCTTGATGGTCAATCCGGCCGGCGTGAAGCATCAGATCCATGGCAACGTGGTGCAAACCACCAGCCGCGCGCTGAAGGAAAAAGTTCAGGTCGATCCGCAAACCAATGCGGTGCTCAATCGCGAATGGGGCAGTTATCCGATCCTGAATTTCCGCGAGGTCCCGGTCATCGATGTCATGATGATGCCGCATCCCGATCAGCCTCCACTGGGCGCCGGCGAGTCTTCATCGGTCCCCGGGACCGCAGCGATCGCCAATGCCATTTTCGACGCGACCGGCGTTCGCTTCCGGCAGCCGCCGTTCACGCCGGAAGTGGTGAAGGCGGCGCTCGAACCGCCGCCGCTTGTTGCCGCGACGCCGCCGCGCGGCCGGCGGGCATGGTGGGCAATTCCCGGCGCCTTGCTGGCGGGAGCCGCCGGCCTGGTTGCCGCTGCCGCCGGATGGAAATCATCCATTCCCGAAGTGGCACGCATCGATCCGTCTATATACTCCGAGCGTGTCATTGAACGTGGCCGTCTGCTGGCCGCGGCCGGCGACTGCGCGGTATGTCATACCGCGCCCGGCGGAATCCGCAACGCCGGAGGCCGTGCGCTGGATACGCCATTCGGAAAAATCTTCACAACCAATCTGACTCCCGATCCCGACACAGGGATCGGCAAATGGTCTTTCACGGCTTTTCAGCGCGCGATGCGCGAAGGCATATCGCGCGACGGCCGCCATCTGTATCCGGCATTTCCGTACACATCGTTCACCAAAATGAGCGATGACGACCTGATGGCGATGTATGCGTATCTGATGTCGCAAGCGCCGGTACGCGCCGAAGTGCCGGAAACGAAACTGGCTTTTCCCTTCGGCGTCCGACCGCTGATGAGTGTGTGGAACGCGCTTTACCTGAAGCCGGGTCCGGACACGGCCGATCCGGACAGATCGGCGCAGTGGAATCGCGGCGCCTATCTGGTGAACGGGGTAGGGCATTGCGCCGCCTGCCACAGTCCGCGTAATGCTGCGGGTGCTGAAAAATTCGGTGCGAGTTATTTATCGGGTGCAGTCGTCGAGGGCTGGGAAGCGCCAGCCCTGACTTCTCTTAGCCATGCACCCGTGCCGTGGAGCGAGCAGGAATTGTTCCGCTACCTGAGGTTCGGGCATACCGAACAGCATGGCGTCGCAGCCGGGCCGATGGCGCCGGTGGTGCAAGAACTTGCGGCACTGCCCGATGAAGATCTGCGCGCAATGGCGCACTATCTGGCGACATTCAATACGCCCGCTCCGATACAGCAGGCCAAGGTCGCGGCGCAAGAACTGGTGACGGCAGCCAACGCCCGCGCCGGGCAGTTCAGGGAGGCGGACAGCCGTCTGTTCAGCGCCGCTTGCGGTAGCTGTCACCACGATGGCAACGGACCGGCGGTGCTCGGCCTGAACAAGTCGCTTGCACTCAACAGCAACCTGTACAGCGCCACGCCGGACAATCTGGTACAGATCATCCTGCATGGCATACAGCAGCCGGCAAGCCGCGAAATGGGGTTCATGCCGGCGTTCAAGGATAATCTCGGCGACGAACAGATTGCACAGCTTGCGCGTTACATGCGACAGGTTTATGCGCCAGATAAACCGGCATGGAACGACATCGAACAAACGGTCGCGAGGTTGCGCAACGCCAGCCCGCAATAATGCATTTCAAGAACGAGTCGAATTGACGAAGGAGCGGTAATGAGTACATCAAAGACAAAAGCAAGTTTCCACTGGGACGATCCGTTGCTGCTGGACCAGCAGTTGAACAATGACGAGCGCATGGTGCGCGATGCCGCCGCAGCCTACTGCCAGGACAAGCTGCAGCCGCGCGTGCTCGAAGCCTTTCGCCATGAAAAAACCGATCCAGCGATCTTTCGCGAAATGGGGGAACTCGGCTTGCTCGGCCCCACCATTCCGGAACAGTATGGCGGTCCCGGCCTGAACTATGTGTCTTACGGCTTGATCGCGCGCGAAGTCGAACGCGTCGATTCCGGCTACCGCTCGATGATGAGCGTGCAAAGCTCGCTGGTGATGGTGCCGATCTTTGAATTCGGCAACGAACAGACCAAGGAGAAATACCTGCCCAAGCTGGCCACCGGCGAATGGATCGGTTGCTTCGGCCTGACCGAACCGGATCATGGTTCCGATCCGGGATCGATGGTCACGCGGGCCAAGAAGGTCCATGGCGGCTACAGCCTTTCCGGCAGCAAGATGTGGATTTCCAATTCCCCGATTGCCGATGTATTCGTGGTCTGGGCCAAGGATGACGAAGGCGCGATCCGCGGCTTCGTGCTGGAAAAAGGCTGGAAGGGATTGTCGGCGCCCAAGATCGAAGGCAAGTTCGGCTTGCGCGCCTCGATCACTGGCGAAATCGTGATGGATGAAGTGTTCTGCCCGGAAGAAAACGCGTTTCCGGAAGTGCGTGGACTAAAGGGACCGTTCACCTGCCTCAATTCTGCCCGTTACGGCATTGCCTGGGGTGCCTTGGGTGCAGCCGAAGCCTGCTGGCATACCGCACGGCAGTACGTGCTGGACCGCAAGCAGTTCGGCAAGCCGCTGGCGGCCAACCAGTTGATCCAGAAAAAGCTGGCCGACATGCAAACCGAAATCACGATGGGTTTGCAGGGTTGCCTGCGCTTGGGGCGGATGAAGGATGAAGGCACGGCGGCAGTCGCGATCACCTCGATGATGAAGCGTAATTCCTGCGGCAAGGCCTTGGACGTGGCGCGGATGGCGCGCGACATGCTGGGCGGGAACGGGATCTCGGACGAGTTCGGTGTGATCCGTCATATGGTGAATCTGGAAGTGGTGAACACCTATGAAGGCACGCATGACATTCATGCACTGATCCTGGGCCGAGAACAGACAGGCATCGCGGCGTTTTAAGGCGCCACGCCATTCCGGCGAGGCGGTCTTCCGCCTTCGCCGGGTTTCTTATTCCTGTATCAGGATCTCTGGCCGGCGTCCGGATCGGCGCGCGAGTCAAGCGTCAACTGCAGGAACGCGAGATCGAGCCATCTTCCGAACTTGGTACCGACTTCCTTCATCAGCCCGACCTGCTCGAATCCCAGCTTGCGGTGCAATTGAATCGATGCATCGTTGCCTGCTTCTATGCCTGCGACCATCACATGCTTGCCAAGCTCCCTCGCACGCTCGATCAGCGCAATCATCAATGCTTTTCCAGTCCCTGCGCCACGGCTATCCTTGCTGACATACACGGAGTGCTCCACTGTATGCCGGTAACCGTCGAAAGCACGCCAGTCGCCGAATGAAGCATACCCGAGCACCATTCCGGCGTCGTCAACGGCAACGAGGACCGGGTACCCCACGCGTTGCCTATCTGCCAGCCAAGCCGCACGGTTGGCCGCATCGACAGCAATTTCATTCCAGATTGCTGTCGTATTGAGAACCGCATCGTTATAAATTTCAGCGATGCGATCGATGTCGTTAATGTTTGCATCCCGTATCTGCATGTTTTCCTCTGTTTGCGTAGCCATCATGATAAAACGATGTCCGCTAAATTAGATAGCCTCGATAAGCGTATCGGCGCCCGAGTCCGCAATGGCGTCCGATCCGAATAAGGTAAAATTCCGCATCCCGCCGCCAGCGCTCCCGATTCAATGCCTGTCTTGCAACAATGGCTGCGCTGCCTTTACCCATTTCTTACCATGCACAACATTCCCGAAATCAAGCCCGGGCAGTCGATTGAACTGCTCAAGGAACTGCATATTCTGACGCGCGACGGCAAGCTGAACCAGGACAGCCGACGCAAGCTCAAGCAGGTCTATCACCTGTATCAATTCATCGAACCGCTGCTGCAACAGATCGTGCAGGACAAGCAGGAATTGACGCTGGTCGACCACGGCGCCGGCAAGTCCTATCTTGGCTTCATCCTGTACGACCTGTTCTTCAAAACGCTGGAGACGGGAGGGCATATCTACGGTATCGAAACACGCGACGAGCTGGTGGCGAAATCGGAAGCGCTCGCGAAGAAACTCGATTTTCCCGGCATGTCGTTCCTCAACCTTTCGGTTGCCGATTCGATCACTTCTCCATTGTTGCCCGCGACGGTCGACGTGGTCACGGCGCTGCATGCCTGCAATACCGCGACCGATGATGCGATCCGCTTCGCGCTGGAAAAGAAGGCGAAGTTCATTGTCCTCGTACCCTGCTGTCAGGCGGAGGTTGCAAGTGTACTCAAGCGCAACAAGGGCAAGGCGCTCGGCAAGAGCGTACTGACCGAGATCTGGCGTCATCCCTTGCATACCCGCGAATTCGGAAGTCAGGTGACGAATGTACTGCGCTGCCTGCAGTTGGAAGCCCACGGCTATCAGGTCAACGTCACTGAACTGGTAGGGTGGGAACACTCGATGAAGAATGAACTGATCATCGCAAGCTATAAAAACTTGCCGCGCAGTCGTCCCAGCCAGAAGCTGCAGGAAATGATGGAAACCCTGGGTCTTGAAGAAATGGGCGAACGCTTTTTTGCACCGGCGCAACATTGAATTGCCGATGGATATCGATCGCGGATATCCATTTCGATGCCGGAAAGAACATGAAACCTTATTAGGAAACGATGTGACTAATCATTTTCTGTTCACAACGACCTATTAAAGGAAATCCTATGGCTAAGACCGCAAACAACAAGTATCCAGCTGACAAGACCGGGACCAAGTACAGCGAATTCAGGAATACCAAGAGAGTGCCACCCGGAAAGCCGCGCGTGGAGCGAAATACCAAGCAAGCTGATACCGGCGCAGATCAAGCTGCGGACAAAAAGTCGAAATAACGCGCAGGAAATAACCCGCAGTGAAAGCCAGCCGCCCGATTTCGCGAAGGGCTTTTTAGTGGGTTCGTGCTCCATCACCTATTTGAACCGAGAGGCATCATGGCGCTGAACCCTCAACACTCCTATGTGCACCTCGCTGCGGACGGTATGGCAACCGAACTGCCGGGAGGCGAGCAGTTCTGGAGTTTGCCGGAGACCGAAATCGAACGCTACGGCAGCGGCTGGCTGATCTCCGAATACGAATTCACCGCAGACTGGCCGAACTGGGAAATGCATCCCGAAGCAGATGAATTTGTCTATCTTCTGTCTGGTTCCATCAGGCTTCTGCTCGAGAAATCCGATGGCGTGCAGGAGTTGGTTTTGAAAGATAGCGGAGCCGTCGTTGTTCCTCGCGGCGTATGGCATACCGCGAAAGTGCACCTGCCAAGCCGCGTTCTTCACGTCACCCGCGGGGCGGGAACCCGGCATCGTGCAGTCTGAATGGGCGGCTACCAATAATGCGATTGCGAAAACGTTGATCCCCGCTCGGTGTTGTCACAAGCTTTGTCAGATCCTGCATTCTTAACGATGCTAGCGGTGGCCATGAGCATGGAGATGATTTGTAGTGAACCGGTCTTGACCTGCTGGGGGCTGTCAGATTTGGTCAGGCCTTAAAACTTCGTGAACGATTACTCTCGGCACAAGCAGACGGTCGAGGATCCAGTCTATTTGGTATAGATTTGACAACTTCTGCGTGGCAGCATGCCGTCCATAAGACCTTTAATTATCGCTATCGTATTTGGACTGCGCACTGGTCCGAGATCGTTTTTATTCCACTCCACTACTGGCAAAGCCGATTATCGCAAGTCCGTCGGGCGCTACATAAAGGCTGCGCCCTTCGCTGATTGATTTGTGTTGTGTTTACAAGTTCGAAGCAGAAAAGATTCTGAGCTTCCGCCTCTGTCGGTACCTCTCCAGTCAACGTAATTGACTACTACCATTTTTCCCTAGAAACCCCATGTTTATGGGATGCGCGTTTTGTGCGGCTAGTCTCTAATGAAGCGTATTTTCTTTAGAGAAACATAAAGAATACTAAAACCATTCGGCAGGGACCTTTATTTCATAGCAGCCGCAGCAGGGGCAATCCTATCCAACTACTCTCCGATTTAGTCTTAACCGCGCCGCCCGAAGCGCACTTGGCTCGTCGGTCCTTGCATATGTTCCTTATAGTAGGAAGGGAACATGTCGCCGCTAATTTCGCCGTCGCTTCTGCATGCCACGAGCGTTCATCGAGCACGAGATTCGACGATCCATCCTTATTCAAGAACAACAATGACCAAGAAAAAACAGCGGTTAGTGCTCAGTAAGATCTCTCTTGCAGTTGCATTATGTTTTCTCGCAAACGGCTGCGCTGTCGACCCAAAAACTGGCCAGCCTTCCTTCAAGCAGACCTTCAATAACGACGATCCTTGTTCCAACAACGCACGTAATATAGGCATCGCCGTTGGTGCCATCGCCGGCGCCGTCATCGCACATCAGTTAGACAAGCACAGTGGCAAATTTGTCGGCGCGGGTGCCGGTGCGTTGATCGGAGGCCTGATCGGCGCAGATATGGACATGCGGCGTTGCGAGTTGTCCAAGGTGGCGAAACAGTACAACCTGGATATTGCGTTCGCTACGGTCGACAGTCGCGGTGTGACGATTGAAGACGCTGCGCTTAAAGACAATCGGCAAGCGGAAGAAATCAAAAAAAATGCCATTGGCAGTGTCGTCGCGATTCGCGACCATACCCCGGAGGGCGGGCACTTCGAGTCCGGTTCGGACCGACTCACACCGCGTGCGCAGGATTACTTCACCGCGATTGCGCAAAGCTACAATGCACGCATCATGGCCGACAAAATCAAGAATCAGCAGGAAAAGGAGAACTACCTGCGACATATGGCCAAACGCAAGCTGCTCCTGGTCGGCCATACCGACGATACCGGATCGTCAAGACTCAATGCTGACCTATCCGAACGGCGCGCGCGAGCGGTCGCAAAATTCCTGAGCCAGCAAGGTATCCCCCTCGATTCCCTGTACTTCCAGGGGGCGGGCGAGAGCTATCCGATCGCCGACAATAGCACCGACGCAGGACATGCTCAAAACCGGCGCGTCGAGTTCGTTGAACTGGCAGACGATGCAACGCTCCGCAAGTACTTGGAAGCGCGCAGGCCGAAGTACGAATACTATCGCTCCGTAGAGCGTACTGCATCCTCTGACGCTGGAGTATCGCCGGCGCCGGCAAAGTCCAAAGACAAGAAAGCAAGTCCAGCGCCGGACAGCAGCAAAGTCGCAGTCACTCCGCCGGCAAAATCGGCGCAAGCTAAACCCAAGAATGTGAAAGTTGCATCTACCGCAAAAGAAGCAACGAGTGTGCGTCAAGCGCCTACAGTAGGGACCACGGCCGATGCCGCCAATCCAAGCGCCATCGATTTTGGTGGTACGCGTCTCACTGACACGCTCGCCGTGCCTGAACTCGGAAAACTAGAGCAGAAAAAGTCGTGGTTTTCGATGATCAGCCCGGCGTACGCCAACGAGCCGGCTGTGCTCCGCGACTGTTCCCAGGACAGGCCCCGCATATCGGGCGCGGTAAAGGCACTCCGGGATGGCAAGCAATACGACACCAGCGAACATTTGCCAGGGCTGTACGGAAAGAGCTGGACAGAAAAAATCAATGGCCACCAGGTAATCATTAACAAGGTCGCCGTGCTGCGCAACGACGCGGCCGTCTCTCTGCTTCCGGAATTCAAGGTATATGCCAACTACCGGCCAGAGATAAACAGGAACCCGACGCCAGACGTCACTGCCACACCGGACGTCAATACCTACCTCGGCAGCAATGGCCTTCTCTACCGCATGTTCATGAACGGGAAGGGCGGTATCCAGTGCGTGGACGTGTTGTTCAGCGGTGAAGGCGGCGCGACTGCCAAAGCCGGAAAGCTCATCTACTCCCATGACAGCCGGACGTACGTCGCTGATTTCAAACCAAGCAAAATTTAATAAGAACGAGGAACGACTATATGAACGAGTTTTTTGCCGCTTATCCTGCACTGGCATGGAGCATCGTTAGCGTCATGCTGGCGATTGTCGTGATGGCGACACTGTGGGACAAAATCCGTTGGTGGTGGCATAACACCTGGTACAGTTTTCCGTTCATCGGCGGCATTGCGCGTCTGTCCCGGGACGGCAATATGGATTCCTTCAACTCGGGCTGGTCGAAAGCCGAACGAACGCTGTGCCGCGACTACAAGAAATTCATTCGCATCCAGGACGAGCACGACTTTAATGAAAAAATCTCCTACCTCACAAAAGCCGGCGACATCGGCCGTCGTGAGACGCCGGGATGGATCTGGCTGCTCACCGTGGCCATGGTCTTTGTGGAAGCGATGGGTTTCAGTTATGTCTTGGCCGGCTATACCCTACCAGGCGCAAGCGAAAACCTGCAGCAAACCGGCGCCTATGGTATTGCCTTCCTGATCTCGGTCATTCTCGTCGCATTCACCCACTTTGCGGGCCACGAACTCTCCAAATCGAACCAGATCAAGAATGCGCGTCGTGAATGGGTGGAGGATAATCGCCAGCATAAGCTTACGACCGGGACCGTACCGCTTGCCAAGCCGCAATTGGTTGATGACGATCAGCCGACCTACACGCAACTGGCAAACCGCGTCGGCACCCATCCGAGCTACGTTATTCTGACGGCAACCTGTGTCTTTGTTGTCATCATTGCCGCCTTCGCCACCTACGTCCGTGGCCAAGTGCTCGAAAAGCAGCTACAACAGCAGGTGACCGGACAAATTAGCCAGGCGGATGTACCTAAGGACATGAACGACGGGTTGAACGTGCTTTCGAAGGCCAACAAAGCCCTTCCCACCGCCGACTTACAAGCGAACCGGGCAGCGGACGTGAAGGCAATCAACGACGAAGCGAATCTTGACCGCCACGGAGGATGGGGAACATTTATCGTTCTGGCGTTTGTATTTGTCTTCCTCCAGATCCTCGGCGTGATCTTTGGCTATCGTTGGGGATTTGCTGGAAAGAACAGCGCTGAAGCTTTCCGCTCTATTGGCAAAGGACGATATGCAACCTATGCGGACGTGCGCGAGCACTACCTGGAGATCGCCGGCGGCGCCCAAAGCAAACTCGAAATCCTTCAGCAAAAGATGATGGAATTGAACGCACACGTCGGCATTGGTGGGCGCCATCTGTCCAAGACGTTCCTGGACTTTATGCAGGAGTCGCGCGAGGAAGAGGCTAAGGACAGAGACAACGAGCACCGACACACCGAAGCCAAGGCAGCTCGCAGTGCAGCTTCGATAAAGGCACCTGCGCCAGCCGCGCCGGCCGTTGTTGAGCAGGCTAAGACACCGATTGTGCAACAGGTGCTCGAACAGCTAGACCGGATGCAGGACAAGGAAGAAAAGAAGTCGTACTTAGGTACTCTTCCAGAGACACTGAACCAGGAAGTGCGCGCAGCGCTGAAAGCACGAAAGGAAGAGGATGAACGCAAGAAAAAGGAGAGTGATGCCGAGCTGGAGGAACTTCTGTGAAGTATGCAGCGTTTTTGTTAGGAATGGCGGTTATGGCCTCGGCCATCGCCGGCCAGTCCGATGCGGTGCCATCCTGTTACGACAGCAAATTGCCCACTAAGAGCGTCCCCCTGGACACGGAACTGTTTGTTGCTATCGATCAATCGACACTGCTAGACAATGCACTTATGCAGTCTGTCGCGGATAATATTCGACCGCTCCTGGCACAGAACAACGGCTTTTCCATTATTACATTCAGCGCGTACACACAAGGGCGTTATATGGAAGTCAAGGTTTCTGGCAAATTGGATCCAGCGATGGATACGTCTCAACGCAATGACATATCGAAGCCGCTTCTCGCCAAATTCGACCAATGTATGGCGAAACAGGCACAGTACGCAGGTCAGTTGATTGGCACTGCATTACGCAATGCATTTGACGGCACAAGCAGTGAAATTGCCAAGTCCGACGTGCTAGGTAGCTTGAAGGCGATTTCTCTTAAGGTTCGGGAATCGACTGCACGTAACAAAGTAGTCCTGCTTGTCTCTGACATGCTAGAAAACTCCTCTATCTCCAGCTTCTATGACAAAGGCCAATCGGTTCGCAAGATTGATCCGGCTAAGGAGATGAAGCTGGCTGAGGAAAGCCAAATGATCGGCGACTTTAGTGGTGCCAGGATCTATGTTATTGGTGCTGGATTATTGTCTGATGATGCGAATAAGTCGAAGCGTTACCGCGATCCGAAGACCATGCAAGCCTTGTCTGCGTTCTGGCAAACATATTTTGAGAAGTCAAAAGGCCAACTTGTCGAATTTGGGCAGCCGGCGCTACTTAACCCAATTCGGCGAAACTGATCATATTGCACCCGCGCTAGGACATTAGACGTATGCGACAACGGCAATTCGATGCAATTTGCCGTCGCGGCCTGTAGTGGCAAAAAAATTCAGTAAGCCTGGCTGCCAAGACCAACTGTCAATCGATCTGACCTCTAACGCATCGTTCGATATCGACGCCTAAGGGACGGCTTGTCGCGATATCGAACGGCAGTTTTTGCGAAGCTTGACAGGCCGCTTTGGAAAACACGCTATGACGGCTTAGCCCGGATATTTCATGAGGCAGGTCGGCGATTCCGTGCCGAAGCGCCTCATGAAATATCCGGGCTGATATGTATTGACCTGTCAAGTGCTTCGATAAGAGCTCCTGTTTTTGTACAGCGTGTTGGTAGCAGAACGGACGGCAATCCGACGGTTGATCAGTCTGATATGCGCGGGTGGCTAGAGGGTGTCCGCGATTTTGTGTAATCGGGAAATTGTTTAATGCTGCGGCATACGCTCATCGAACATGATGATGAAGCGATTCAAGGCTGCTTTCCAGTTCTGAATCGGCATCGTCCATTTCTTGCTGATGTTGCGCAGTGCCAGATGAATCCAGCCAGTTCGCGGGCCACGGCGGTACAAGCCTGCACCTTCAGCTTGCCTTTGGCCTCCATCAGCTTGTAGCGGGCGCACAGACGCTTCTGGGCCTTCCAGGCGATCTCCTGCACCTCATCGGACGTGCACTCGGCGCGCCGTTGCAGGTAAACCGTCTTCCTGGCCGGATGTCGATAAGTCCAAGCCGCCTCCACCAGCACGCGTCGTACGTGGCCATTGCCGGTCTTGGTGATGCTTCCGCGCGACTTGGTGGCTCCGCTCGAATGCTCGCTCGGCACGACACCCAGGTAGGCCATCAGCTGCGGCGCGCTGGCGAAACGCTGCAAGTCACCGATCTCGGCCACCACGGTCGTCGCCGTCAGCAGATGGATGCCGCGCAGTGCCATCAAGCCTTCGATCACCGGCCAGAACACAGACTCGCTGGCGGCGCTTTCGAGCTGCTGGTCGAGCGCGCCGATCCGTTTGCTCAGCATCTTGACCGTGTCAACGTACTCCTGAAACACGATCTGCTGGATCGGTTGAGTGAACGTCATCTCTTCCAGCCAGCGCAAGTGCGCCTGGGTCCAGTGACTCTTGCCGCCGTAACACTTTCCATGACGCAGCAGGAAGGCTGCCAGCCGCTGCTTGGCCTTGAGCTGCAAGCTCTTCATGTCCTCGCGCGCCCGCGTCAGATCGCGCAGCCCCTCCTGTGCATCGTCCGGCACCCACACTGCCGTCAGTTCGCCTGCCCGGTGCAGGCGCGCCAGCATCAGGCTATCGCGCCGGTCCGTCTTGACCCGCTCACCCGCCTTCCTCGGAATCAGCGATGGCGCCGCCACCTGGCAATCCCAACCAAGCTCGGTCAGTTGCCGATGAATCCCATATCCGCACGGCCCAGCCTCGTAACAGAACGATAGTTGCGCTTCGCCTTTCCTCAACTGCTTGACCAGCTTTGCGATGGCCTCGGGTGTGTTGGCGATCTCCCCCAGATAACGAATTTCGCCACCGTTTGCTTCGGCCACCGACACAGCGATCGTCGCTTTGTGCACATCCATGCCAACGTATTTGCTAAACTCTTTCATGGCCTACCCCCTCAATTTTGGCTCTGCGCCTGGCTGAATAAACCACAAGCGTAATCCACGTCGCTTGAGGTGTGGTAGGTCAATACATTATGTCTAGATCCTCTACAGAAGACTGACGTAGCTCCGGTGCGATTAGTCGCTGCAACTACAAAATTGATTTTCCTTCCCGAATCGCCTTTTCTTTTTCCTCCATGAACTCACGGCCAGCGATATCCATGAGTTGGACAAAACGTTCTTATTCCAAAATGTTGCCACCAAGCTGCGCAAAAAACACGCGCCCAAGCGCGTTGCTCTCGGATGCACGCGTCGCAAGCCAATCAACAAAGGTGTCACGCTGGTCTTTTGTGAGCACGTTGTCGAAAAGATAGGTCATGGCTGGCATCGCTCCGTGAAATAGGTAGATGCGCTTATCTTGTAACTATATCTACAATATGTAGAATATGTTACATGAATAAAAAACACTCTCGCTGGCTGTTGCTTATTGCCTCCTTGCCAACTTCTGGTGCCACTGCACGGATGCGTCTTTGGCGAGGCATCAAGGCCCTTGGCTGCGTCGCGTTGCGGGACGGGGCTTACCTCCTTGTTGAACGGCAGCAGCACGCAGACGCCTTGGCTGACTTGGCTGCCCAGACAAATAGTGAAGGTGGACAGGCATGGGTAGTGGACGTCGTGCCGCGGTCCGCAACCGACAATGAAGCGTTCCAGGCGCTTTTCGACCGGTTTTCTGAATACGCAGAAATGAATGCCGGCCTGACCCAAGCAAGAAAAGCACTGCCTTCACAAACACCGGCCGAAATCACGAAAACCCTCAAGCGCCTACGCAAGGAACGGGACGCTCTTTTGCGCATCGATTTCTTTCCGAACCAGGCTTCGCTGGACGCAGAGGCGGCCTGGGCAGATTTTGAAGAGGCTGTAAATGCACTGGTGTCGCCGGGTGAACCTCAGGCGCAGGAACGGCTAATTCCGCACCTCTCGCGCGCAGATTACCAAGGCCGTACTTGGGCCACACGCCGCAACCTGTGGGTCGATCGGGTTGCAAGTGCCTGGTTGATTCAACGTTTCATTGATGCCGACGCCAGATTTCTCTGGCTGGACAGTCCAGCACAATGTCCTCAGGACGCATTAGGTTTCGACTTTGACGAAGCAGCATTTACGCACGTGGGCGACAAAGTCACGTTTGAGGTTCTGCTTGCAAGTTTCAACCTGGCAGTGACACCTGGCCTCGCAAAGCTTGCTGCCCTTGTGCATGCCCTTGATGTTGGAGGCGTTATCCCTCCGGAAGCCTCCGGCTTTGAGGCCATTTTGACTGGTGCGCGTGCACGCCTCAACAACGATGATGCCCTGCTGGCTGAAATCGGCACGGTACTCGATTCTCTTTACATCCATTACAACAAAGAACAAAAATGAGTAGTTCAGAAGACAAACCGATCTATACCCTTTGGCAGCTGGTGTTGTACATGCTTCGGCTTGGGACATTCGGGTTCGGCGGCCCAGTCGCACTTGTCGGTTATATGCACCGCGACTTGGTCGAGGACCGGAAATGGATTACTGAAGCAGATTACAGGGAGGGACTAGCCCTCTCCCAGTTGGCCCCAGGGCCTCTGGCGGCGCAGTTAGGTATCTATCTAGGCTATGTCCATTACCGTATTCTCGGTGCGACATTGGCCGGCATCGCATTCGTCATCCCATCATTCCTGATGGTGGTCGCTTTGGGCTGGGCCTATGTCCGCTTCGGAGGCATATCCTGGATGCAGGCTGTGTTCTATGGCGTCGGTGCCGCAGTCATTGGCATCATCGCCATGAGCGCCAAAAAGCTCACCGAAAAAAGCGTCGGTAAGGACAAGCTGCTGTGGGCGATATACCTGCTGCTTGCAGTTGTCACAGTCCTCACTGAATCCGAAATTGCTTGGCTTTTCATCGCTGCAGGTGTGTTGGTCTGGCTGCTGCGCGCGCCGCCGAAGTGGCTCAGCAAAGGTAATCTGCATGCTGCTGCCATGACGCAAGCCCCGATTGCTGGAAGCCTGTTCGGCTCGATGGATGTGTCGCTCCTGACCCAAATTGGACTGTTCTTTGCCAAAGCAGGTGCATTTGTGTTTGGCTCGGGACTTGCCATCGTGCCGTTCCTCTATGGCGGAACAGTGACCGAACATCAGTGGCTCACCGAAAAGCAATTCGTTGATGCTGTCGCGGTCGCGATGATTACTCCAGGTCCCGTTGTCATTACGGTCGGTTTTATCGGTTACCTCATCGCGGGCTTTTCAGGAGCCACCGTTGCGGCGCTCGCCACCTTCATTCCGTGCTACCTGTTCACCATCATTCCGGCGCCTTACTTCAAGAAGTACGGGAAATTGCCGGGCGTGCTTGCATTCGTTGACGGTATCACTGCGGCAGCGATTGGCGCTATTGCCGGCTCCGTCATCGTAATTGCGAAGCGCTCCATCGTTGACATCCCAACCGCGCTCATCGCCCTGACAACGATTGCATTGCTATGGAAGTTCAAGAAGCTCCAGGAGCCGGTAATTATTGCCGCCGCCGCCGGCGTTGGATTGGTTCTGTACCCGATTATGCATGCGTAAAGGAAAAATAATGGCAACGCCAATAACTACGGTTGAGCTGGCAGGTCGGACCAGCAGTGGAATTGCCACCCAAATCGTCGATGTCAGGCGTAAGGTCGTGTTCGATGCAGCAGCCGAAGTGATCCGAGATTCTTGCAGGAGAGATCCAGACGAAGTCTTCGCGTGGAAGCATGATCTTAACCGCACCATCCCGATCGCTGTCTACTGTGTATATGGCCACCAAGTCAGCCAGGACATTGCTGACGCCTTGACTATATCGGGCTTCAACGTCCGCTATCTTGAAGGAGGCATTGCGAAGTGGGCATCGGAAGGTAGGCCACAGGAGGCAAAGTCGCCAGAGAGTTCATCATGCAATGGGTAACTAGGGAACGCCCGAAAATCGACCGGATACGCCACAATAATCCTGTTCAGAGAACACTTGGTTCGATACGGGTTATAGACGCCTCTGAGCCCTTCATCCGGAGATGATGGATAAATCCCTGCTCACGAGACTGCTTTGGGCGCGGGGATTGCGCGCCTTCGCTGACGGCTATGTAAGTTTGCTCCTACCGGTTTATCTCATGTCGCTGGGGATGGGACCGTTCGAGGTCGGGGCTATCGCCACTGCGACCTTGCTGGGTTCCGGCGCCCTCACTCTCGTGGTCGGACTGCATGCGTGGCGCTTTCACTATCGCACCTTGCTGCTGGCCGCATCCGTATTAATGGCCGCAACTGGCATCGGGTTTGCGGCAATTCAGGATTTTTGGCCCTTACTGGTCGTTGCGATCGTTGGCACACTTAACCCCTCCAGCGGAGACGTCAGTGTTTTTCTTCCACTGGAGCACGCATTATTGTCGAGATCAGTACAAGACGCTGACCGTACAGCAGCCTTTGCACGGTATAGCTTGACCGGTTCACTACTGGCAGCGTTAGGCTCCCTTGCGGCTGCGCTACCGGACCATGCCTCGTCATGGCTGCATACGGACAAGCAGTTCGCCATGCAGATGATGTTTGTCCTCTATGGCGCAATTGGCATGGTTTGCGGGCTCATTTACCGGACGGCGCCGCTCCGGCTGGAATCCCAACTGCAAACCAAACCTGCGCCTCTGCACAAATCGAAGCGGATCGTCTATACCTTGGCTGCGCTATTCAGCCTGGACTCTTTCGGCGGCGGATTTGTCGTCCAATCACTCATTGCTTTGTGGCTTTACCAGCGATTTGATCTGTCAATGACGGTAGCCGGCACTATCTTTTTTTGGACCGGCTTGTTCTCTGCATTTTCCTACCTGGTTGCGGTACGCTTTGCCAAGCGCTTTGGCTTGGTCAATACGATGGTGTTCACCCATCTGCCAGCCAACATCTTTTTGGTACTGGTGCCGTTCATGCCAACCTTGGGTTGGGCGATTGCGCTGCTGTGCGCCAGAAGCGCACTAAGTCAGATGGATGTTCCCACCCGTAGTTCCTACGTGATGGCCATCGTATCTCCTGACGAGCGCGCTGCTGCAGCCAGTGTAACGGCGGTCCCCAGAAGCTTGGCCTCGGCTGTTAGCCCCCTGTTTGCTGGCTACATGCTGGCAATCTCAGCTTTTGGCTGGCCTTTGGTCATCGCGGGCACAATAAAAGTAATTTATGACCTGCTCCTGCTCGGCATGTGCCGTAAGGTTCCACCACCGGAAGAACAAGAGTCCTGATCGGACTATCGTGGGCCATTCCGCTTGGTCAATTTTGAACTGGAAGACAAAAACATGATTTTTGATCCTTTATTGACCGTTTCGCTATCATTGGCAGATATCCGATAAATATGGTTTGTAGTTCATGGCGAACTGACTCTACCGTGCACTATGGTTCTCGAGCGAGAGAACCTCAGCGCGCCTTGAAGCAGGTTCGCCAGAACAAGGGAGCGCCTGGCATCGACGGTATGACGGTCAAGGAATTGCCGGGCTACCTGAAAGAGCACTGGAGGGTGATACGCGAACAGCTGGAGACGGGGCGGTACCGCCCGAAGCTGTCAACAGCGATTTAAAACTGATACACCCCGTCATGACACGCGCCGGTAGTGGCGGATCAGGCAATCTTCAAGCTCAAGGACAAGGTGCGCGTGCTCACCCGCCGTACAAGAGGCCACCGTTTGGCTGATATCATCGCAGAGCTGAGAGAAACCCTGCTTGGCTGGAAAGCGTATTTCGGCATTGCCTAGGTGCTGAGTCCTCTGCGGGATGTCGACAAATGAATACGATGGCGGCTACGCAGCTGTCAATGGAAACAATGGGGACGGGCGGGCTACCGTGAACTGAGAAAGCGAGGAGTTAGCGTGCGAGAAGCATGGAACTGCAGCAAATCGGCGCATGGCCCGTGGCGAAGCAGCATGGCTCCGGCCCTGCTGCTAGCAATGCCAAACCGCATGTTCCGCCAAATGGGTCTGCCTTCATTGGCAGTATGAGATCAACCGCATTTATTGAACCGCCGTGTACGTGATCCGTACGCACGGTGGTGTGGGAGGAGGGAGCTGCGAGGTTTCTCCCTATCCCGATTAGAGGCCAGCGTGTTCGTTCGCAAGCTTTCCCAATTGAACTTGCCTTGACAGCTTACCAGCCCCGCAGCCGACTATTTTCGCCAGGAGGAGCCTCACGATGACCATCACCATTACCGCCTTTGAACAGTCACCCGATGGAGGCCAGGGACTGGCGCGTGATACGCGCGTTCGCTGGGCGCTTGAAGAAGTAGGCCAACCTTACGAGGTTCGCCTTGTTTCGTTCCGTGCGATGAAGGAACCCGCGCATCTGACGCTTCATCCTTTCGGGCAGATTCCAACCTATGAGGAAGGCGATCTCGCCCTGTTCGAGACAGGGTCGATCGTCTTCCATATCGGCGAGCGTCATGCGGGTCTGCTGCCGGACGATGCCAAT